>DASTIE010000022.1:0-5922 GCA_035717865.1 Candidatus Limnocylindrales bacterium | reverse complement strand
TTCACCCGCCCGGCGATGCGCCGGACGAAGGCGTCGTAGACGGTCTCGCGCAGGGCCACGTCAAACGTCTGGACGATGGTCACCGCGACACCGGCGGCCTCGAGGCGGTCGAGCCGCTCGTCCGGATCGCACAGCAGTGGCGGGGCGTTGCCGGTCAGGACCTCATCGGGGTGGTGGTCGAATGTCAGCACCGTCGGTCGGGCGGCGACGCGCTCCGACTCGCGAACGAGCTGCTCCAGCAGGTACTGGTGGCCGCGATGGAGCCCATCGAAAACGCCGATCACCACGAACAGCCGCCCGAGCGAGGGCTCGAGGCCGTCGAGGCCGTGCACCACCGTCATGGGCCCGGCGCCGGCGCCGGGGCTCACCGCTGGAGGATCTTGGTCGGCGCGATGCGCGTCCCCTCACGCCGTCCGAGCCCGACCAGCACCCCGGCGTCGTCGAGCAGCCGGACGGCCACGCCCTCCTCGGCCCCGCGCACGCCCGCCACGGGGCGGATGAACCGGCCCTGTGTCGCGTCCGCGATCTCCGACTGGCTCAGCGCGACGGCGGGCATCGCCTCCAGGCCGGTGTCGATGGGCAGCAGGAGCTCGCGCACGCCCGCCGGGCCGCCCGCGGCGGCGGCCTCGCGAATGGTGTCGAGCGAATGCGCGGCTTCGAGGTGGAACGGGCCGCTCGCCGAACGCACCAGCGCGCCGAGGTAGGCCCCGCTGCCGACGCGCTCCCCGAGGTCGCGGGCGATTGCGCGGACGTAGGTCCCCGCGGAGCAGCGAACGTCCACGATCGCGATGGGGCGTTCGGGGTCGGTGCCGTCCCACTCGACGAGGTCGAGGGCCTGGAGCTCCACGCGTCGCGCAGGAAGGTCGACCGTCTCGCCGGCGCGGGCCATCGCGTAGGCGCGGCGCCCGCCAACCTGGATCGCGGAGTAGGCCGGCGGCTTCTGGAGCTGGACGCCGAGCATCCCCGCGAGCGCCGCCTCGACCCCGGCACGATCGGGCGCCGCGCCATCGACCGGGGTCAGCTCGCCGTCGAGGTCGTCCGTGGTGGAGGTCGCGCCGAAGCAGATCGTCGCGCGATAGGTCTTGTCGTCGCCGAGGTGGTACTCGACGACCCGGGTCGCGCCGCCGAGGAACAGCGGCAGCACGCCGGATGCGAACGGATCGAGGGTCCCGCCGTGGCCGATGCGGCGCGTGCCCGCGAGGCGGCGCACGAGCGCCACCACGTCATGCGACGTCGGCCCGGCGGGCTTGGCGACCACGAGGACGCCGTGCATCCCGGGCGCGTCCGGCTGTCGGGGCACGGCGGTCAGGCCGCGGCGGGGCGGGACACGGCGTTCGCAAGCCGCTCCGCCTCGGCGAGCACGCGCTTGCGGGCCTCCTCGAGTGGAGCGTCGACGCTCGCTCCCGCGGCGCGCGCGTGCCCGCCGCCACCGAAGGCGCCGGTGAGGACCGTCGCGTCGACACCGCCGGGCTTGGTCCGGACGGAGATGCGGGTCGTCGTGGGATCGGCCTCCTTGAAGAGGATCGCGACCTCGGCGGTCTCGGACTGCGCGAGCAGGTCGATGAGGCCCTCGGAGTGCGAGGAGAGGGTCCCGGTGGCCTCGAGGTCCGCGTCCGTGAGGCAGCTGTGGATCACGCGCCCGCCATCCGTCACCTCGAGGCGGTCCAGCACGCGGCCGAAGAGCCGGAGCTGGGCATCCGGCTTCGATCGATACAGGCGCCGCGAGATGTCCGACAGCGGCGCGCCTGCCTCGACCAGCGCAGCGGACACCGCGAGGGTGCGAGGCGTCGCGTTGGGGTGGGCGAACGTCGAGGTGTCCATCACGATGCCGGCCATGAGCGCCGCGGCCATCGCGCCGTCCGCGGCGTCCATCGGGACCCCGAGGCGCGTCGCCAGGAGCCCGACCATCTCGCAGGTCGCGGCGGCGCTCGGGTCGACCCAGTCTCGCGGGCCCCCGTCGGTGTTGGAGGCGTGATGATCGACCAGCACGCGCGGCAGCCGCTCGAACAGCCCGGCGTGGCGCACGCGCACGTCCCCGAGGCGGTCCAGGGAGCCGCAGTCGCAGACGACGAGCAGGTCGTATGCGGCTCGCTCGTCGGGGTCGTTGACGAAGCGGTCCATGCCGGGCAGGAAGTCGTACAGCGGCGGTACCGGGTCCGTGGACAGGAGGGTGACGCGGCCGCCCAGCGCCTCCACGATCGTGGCCACGCCGAGCGCGGCGCCCAGCGTGTCGGCATCGGGGTTCTCGTGCGTGGCGATCAGCGCGTTGCGCGCGCCGGCGATGGCCTCCGCGGTGGCGGCGGGGACGTCATCCAGCCACGGCCGGAGATCGACGGTCATCGCCGCCCCCGGTGGCGGTGGCGCGCCGGCCCGCTGTGGGCTGCGCGGGCGTCCGTTCCGCGGCGGCCGCGTCGATCGCCACGGGCGCGACCCTCCACCGACCGCGGCTCGCCGGGCTCTTCAGCTGCGTCATCCGGACCCGATCGCGAGGCCGGCGTCGGGAGCGACTCCTGCACGTCCGGCACGTCGTCCGGGGACCCGCCCGCCTCGAGCTCCGCGAGCAGCTGCAGCACCCGGGTTCCACGCTGCGCGGAATCATCGGCGCGGACCAGCAGCTCCGGGATGCGGCGGATGCGGATCCGGCTGCCGAGCTCACGTCGCACGAAGGGCATCGCATGCTCGAGGGCGCGGATCGTCTGCTTCCGCTCGTCCGGCTGCCCGATCACGCTCACCCAGACGCGCGCCGTGCTGAGGTCCGGGGCGGTCTCGACGTCGGTGACCGTGACGAACCCGATCCGCGGGTCCTGGACGTCCTTCGCGAGGATCGCCCCGATCTCCTCGCGCAGCAGCTGATCGATGCGGTCAGTTCGTTGGGTCACGTCAAGCTGAAATGAGACCCGCTGACGCCGGGCGAGGAGCCGAAGGCGCAGCCGAGGACGGTAGCGAGCGCACCCCAGGGTGCGTGAGCGACGCCCGCAGGCTGCAACGCACGGATCGTCGTTCGGCTAGGCGGACAACGACCGCGAGACAGTTTGTTGCGTAAAGCATTCGATGACGTCGCCTTCGAGGATGTCGGTCGTGTTCACGAGCCCGATCCCGCACTCGAAGCCCGTCTGGACCTCGCGCACGTCGTCCTTGAAGCGGCGCAGCGAGTCGATCTTGTCCGTGGCGACGACCTTGCCGCCGCGCCACAGTCGAGCGCTGCCGTTGCGAACGATCCGGCCGTCCGTGACGTACGAGCCGGCAATCACCTGGCGGCCGACCTTGATCAGGCGCCGGACCTCCGCCCGGCCCTCGATGACCTCGATCTCTTCGGGCTCGAGCAGGCCGCCGAGCGCCTTCTCGATGTCGTCCGTGAGCTGGTAGATGATGTCGTACAGGCGGACGTCAACCTTCTCGCTCTCGGCGGCGCGCCGGGCGGTGTCGGTGATCGAGGTGTTGAACCCGACCACGATCGCGTTCGATGCCGACGCCAGCAGGATGTCGTTGTCGGTGATCTCGCCCGCGCCCTCGTACAGGACGTTGAGCTTGACCTCGTCCGTCGGCAGCTGGCCCAGGGCGTGGGTGATCGCGCCGAGCGAGCCGGACACGTCCGCCTTGAGGACAATCCGCAGCTCCTTGGCCTGGCCGGCCTGGATCTGTCGGTAGAGGTCCTCGAGGGTCGCGCGACCGCCGCCGTCGCCGCCTCGCGCCGAGAGCTCCGCCTTGCGGGCCTCGACCGCGGTTCGCGCGGCCTTCTCGTCCGCGACGACGCGCAGGATGTCGCCGGCCTGGGGGACGTCCGACAGGCCGAGGATGACCGCCGGCGTCGCAGGGCCGGCCTTCTTCATGCGCTTGCCGTGCTCGTCCTCGAGCGCGCGCACGCGGCCGAACGTCTCGCCGACCACGATGATGTCGCCGACGTTGAGCGTGCCGGTCTGCACGAGCACCGTCCCGACGGGTCCGCGGGCCTTGTCCATGCGGGCCTCGACGATCGTCCCGATCGCGGATCGGTCCGGGTTCGCCTTGAGCTCCTGGAGGTCGGCCACCAGCAGGATCATGTCGACGAGGTCGTCCAGGCCGGTGCCGGCCTTGGCCGACACGGGCACGAGCGGCGTGTCGCCGCCGTACTCCTCGATGACGATGCCGGCCTCGGTCAGCTCGGTCTTCACCCGGTCGACGTTCGCGTCCGGCTTGTCGATCTTGTTCATCGCGATGATGATCGGCACCTTCGCGGCCTTGGCGTGGCCGATCGCCTCGAGCGTCTGGGGCATGACGCCGTCATCCGCCGCGACGACCACCACCGCGATGTCGGTGACCTTCGCGCCGCGGGCGCGCATGGCGGTGAACGCCTCGTGGCCCGGGGTGTCGAGGAACACGACGCGGCGGTCGCCGCGGGTCACGTCGCTCGCGCCGATGTGCTGGGTGATGCCGCCGCGCTCCCCCGCCGCGACCGTGGTCGAGCGGATGGCGTCCAGGAGGCTCGTCTTGCCGTGGTCGACGTGGCCCATCACGGTCACGATCGGCGCGCGATCCACAAGCTCGGCGCCGTCCTCCTCAGTGAACAGCTCTTCCTTCGTGGCCAGCTGCGGCGCCTCGGTGCCGTCCTCGCTCACGGCCGGCGCCGCGCCGACGACCGGCTCCGCGACCTCATAGCCGAGCTCGCTGGAGACCAGCGACGCGGTGTCCCGGTCGATGAGCTGGTTGATCGTGGCGAAGATGCCGCTCTTGATCAGCTCCCGGATGATGTCGGCCGAGTTGACCCCCAGGAGCTCCGCGAGCTCCTTGACGGTGATCGTCGCGGGGAGCTCGACGGCGCCACGCTCACGTGGATCGACGACCTGGACCGCCGTCTGCCCGAACGCGCCGTCGCGACGCGGCGGCTTCCGCGGACCGCGACGGCCCCTGGTGCCGCTCCTACTGCGCGCCATCGAAGGTCCCCCTGCTCACGATTCGTCGAAGATCAGCGGCGAGCGTCAACGGGACGTCGACCTCGAGGGCGCGACGAAGGCTGCCCTTCTCCACCGCCCCGGTGATGCAGCCGTCGTCATGGCAGACGTAGGCGCCTCGGCCGTTGGCCTTGCCGGTCGGGTCATAGACGACCTCGCCCGCGGGCGTGCGAACGACGCGCAGCAGCTCGCGCTTGTCCTTGGTCGAGCGGCACTGGACGCAGGTGCGGGTCGGGGCCGCTCGACGTTCGAGCGCCGCCCCGGGCGCGCCTACGACGCCACCTCGGTGTCGCTGGACTTGGCCGCCCGCCTGGCGCGCGGCTTCGAGCTCACGGCAACGTCGGCCGAAAGCGCCTCCACCGGCGCTGCGTCCGGATCGGTGTCCGCATCGGTGACCGTCGCCTTGGACGCCTTCGTCTTCGACGCCTTTGCCTTCGCCGCGCTGGTCGTCGTGGCCTTTGCCTTCGTCGTCTTCGCGGGCTTGGCCGTCACCTCGGCGGCGTCATCGGCGCCCGCCGCGACCGCCTCGACGGCCTGGACATCCTCGGCCGCGGGTGCGTCGCTCGCGGCTGCCGGTGCGTCGCTCGCGGCCGCGGGTGCGTCGCTCACGGTCGCCGGAGCGGGCTCCGCGGGAGCAGCCTCGGCCGGAGCGTCGGCGCCGGCATCCGTGGCGGCCGCCTTTGCTGCGTTCTCTGCGACGGAGACGTCGCTGCGGATGTCGATGCGCCAGCCGGTGAGGCGTGCGGCGAGCCGGGCATTCTGGCCCTCGCGCCCGATGGCGAGCGAGAGCATCCGCTCCGGCACGGTCACGTTGGCGATGCGGTGCTCCTGGTCGATGTCGACCGAGAGGACCTGCGCCGGCGACAGCGCGTTGGCCACGAACGCGGAGGGATCGTCGTTCCAGGGGATGACGTCGATCTTCTCGCCGCCGAGCTCGGCGACGACGGCCTGGACGCGCGCGCCCCGCTGGCCGACCGTTGCGCCGACGGGATCG
>DASTIE010000021.1:0-3642 GCA_035717865.1 Candidatus Limnocylindrales bacterium | reverse complement strand
CGAGCTGCAACCTCGACGAACGGATCAACGTCGTGTCGCTCCGCGACCCGCTCGAAGCGGCCATCACCTTCGATCCGGCCGAGACGACGCTCGCCGGAGCGTGGCGGCCCGCGGCTGGCCGGAGAAGCGTTCCCGGCGCGGAGTCCGTCACCGTCACCTCGAGCGGCACGGTCACGTCCAGCTTCGAGCCGGGAAGACGACCATGAGAGGAGCGACTGCCATGAGACGGACGCACCGTCTCCACCTCGCGGCCGCCGGCCTGCTCGGAACCGTGGCCGTGGTCACGGCGCTCGCGCAGAGTGCGAGCGCCGCCACGATTACGACGTCCAAGCAATACGCCTACCGGCTCCAGGCGACGTACACGCTCACGCGCGACACGGTCGACCCCGCGACCGGGGCCCACACCCTCGTCGAGCGGCGCCTCGAGGCCGAGTATCGGCTCTGGGCGATCGTGAACGAGGACCAGGTCTTCACGGGTACGAAGGGCGACTACGCGGTAGGCGAGGGGAAGGCCGTTGCGACCGTCCGTGACGACCGCACGGCCGCCCCGTGCGCCCAGTCCGCCGAGGTGAAGGGCCGGATCGGGCTCAAGTTCGTGACCAGCCGGGCACCGTTGACGTCGGCCTACGTGTCGTGGAGCCCGGGCACCGCAACGCGGCTGCCGGCCCTCCCCTGCGGGGCGACAGACCTCGCGCAGTGGGAGGCGGGGAAGCGGGGTGTCGGCGACTGGAGCCAGGTGAGCGGCAGCCTCTTCTGGCACGAATCGCGAACGACGTTCGCCGCGGACGTCTACAAGAGCCTCGCCGCGGGTCGGAACGCGACGTTCGAGGTGTTAGCCCCGTCACCGGACGCGACCCAGCGCGCGTCGGTGAAGCTCGTGTTCACCCGCGCGGCCGACCTCGACCCGAAGCCGAAGCCTTCCACCAAGGCGGTCGTCGTGACGAAGCCCGTGATCAGGGGGATAGGCAGGTACGGCGCCGCCGTGTGGTTCGCCGTGACGCAGGGCGGTGAGCGCGTCCGGATCGCGAACGCGACCTGTACCGGGCGTATCGCGGGTGGGCCGCCGGTCACCGGACACGACTCGGGATTCCACTACCCACGCGTTCCTCCGCCGGTCGCGAAGCTGTGGCCTGAGCTAGCGCGGGCGACCGGCTGGGTGACGCTCGCCATGTGCGACTTCGAGCACGACGAATACACCAAGGCCTGCGGGAAGACGTTCCGCGGAAGCCTGCGGCTCGTGGTCGGCGGAAAGACGATCGTGAAACCGGTCTCCTTCCGCTGGAAGGCGCGGGAGCCATGCTGAGCGCTCGCCCGCGAAGGGTCGCCGCGGCCGCCGCGTGCGTCGCCGCGGCCGCCGTCGCGGCGTCGTCGCACGCGGCCGAGCGTCCACGCGCACTCGTCTACGACAACGCCTATGCGATGTACTCCGTCCGTCCCGACGGCACGCGCTGGCAGCGGCTGAACGAGTGCACGCTCGGCCCCATGGCGACGAACGGACGGCAGATCGTCGGTGCGTTCTACGGCACGAGCTCCCCTGCCCTCGTCCTGATGCCGGCCGACAAGGAGGTCGTGAACGACTGCGACAACGGCCCGCGCGACCGGTCGGTGCGCCACTACCGGCTAACGCCACGCGGCACCGTGCCGAGCTACTGGACGACGCTCGCGTGGTCGCCCGACGGACGCCGGATCCTCGGCGTCGGCTCGTTCGGGACGGGATACGCGCAGCGAAGCCGAATCGCGGTCTTCAACCCGAACGGAGCCCGCTACCACCTCCTCGGCCCGAGCCTCGACGGCAGCGGGAGCTACGTGACGGATGCGGCCTGGTCGCCTCGCGGGGACCAGATCGTGTTCGGCCGGGCGTTCGAGAGCGGCGACTGTCCGGAGTTCGCCGAGACCAAGACGGTCGCGATCGGCTGCGACAGGTCGGAGCTCGCGGTGATGAACGCCGACGGCTCCGAAGCGCGGTCGCTCTACCGTCCGCCCCAGATCGAATCCTCCGAGCGCGACGACCTGCCGGAAGGCTCCCAGCTCCGCGCCTTGCCGAGCCCGCGCTTTTCGCCGTTCGGGTGGCACGGCGACAGGATCTTCCTGACGGTCACCGAGGCCGACGCGGACCCCGACGTGCGGATCGCGGTGATCGACCAGGACGGCACCGGGTTCCGGTACCTCACGCCGGCCGGGTCGAACGCAGTTAGACCTGCGCTGTCGCCCGACGGCAGGCAGATCGCGTTCATCTGGCACCCGGGGCCCGGCTGCACGAGAAAGAACGGGTCGACCTACTGCGGCGTCTCGACAGCGCTCTACGTGATGAGCAGCAGTGGCGGGCGGGCTCGCAAGCTCGTCGTCCGCCAGCCGCTCACGTCGGTGACCTGCGAGCGTGGCTCGCTCCCGGGACGAAAGACCTGCACGGTGGACAACATCGGTTTCGGCCAGGTCACATGGTGAGAGCACCCGCCATGCTGTTGGTCGCGGCGGCGCTCGTCGCGCTCGCGACCGCCTCGACGAGCGTTGCGGCGTCGGCCTCGTCTCCCGGCGCGAACGGCCTCATCGCCTACGTCAAGCGCGGGCCCGCCTGCCCGGCGCCCGAGTGTGGCGAGGCGCTCTGGGTCTCGGCGCTCGACGGGAGCGGGGCTCGACGTCTCAAGGTGTCCAAGACCATCGTGCGTTCGATCCTCTTTCCGACCTGGTCCCCCGACGGGAAGAGGATCGCGTTCTTCGACCTCACGGGCGGCGGCGGTGAGCAGGGCAACCCCCAGCGGCCGCCGCTGTGGCACCAGCTCTGGGTGATCAATGCCGACGGCTCAGGGCGCAGAGTCGTCCTCGACTTTCGACGGCGCGACCCGCGAACGTACTACCTGCGCCTGCGCCCGTCGTGGACGAGCAACAGTCGCGAGGTCACGTACCAGACGGAGGACGCCCTCTGGGCGGTCGACGTCGGCACACGGAGGATCCGACGGCTCGCGGGTCTGCCGAAGCTGGGAGGAAGCGCTCAGCTCTCGCCGGACGGCAAGCGCATCGCGTACACGAACGCGGCCGGGGATCTCTACGTGATGTCGTCCACCGGCGGTGGCAAGACCCGGCTGGCGCGGATCAGCACCTGGGGCTTCAACGACAGCTTCGACTGGTCTCCCGACAGCCGCAAGCTGGCGGTTCTCTCGGAGTCGGGTGCGCCCTCGATCGTCTCGGTCGCAGGCGGCGTGGGGCCGCCGCTCGTGGCGGGCCCGGACCGCTGGGAGCGCCCGATCTGGTCTCCCGACGGCAGCACCCTGCTGTCGCAGCGACAACAGGTGCCCGAGCCGGACCCCGATCGGCCGGGCTCCTTCCGCACCCGCATGGAGTGGGACCGCTTCACCACCATCGACCCCGGCGGGCGCGGAGTCGCCCTCGTCGGCCCGGGCACCGGCTCCTGCGGCACCCGGGGACAGGATCCGCGAACGGGAAAGAGGCTCACGCGGCCCTGCCAGATCCGGGACCCGTCGTGGCAGCCGCGCCGATGACGAGGAGCCGGTATCGGCGGGCACGGCGCTTCCCGCGCCGTGCCGTGTCCTCCACGACCTCGGCGAACGGGCAGGCTGGCGCCCTTGCATCGTTCAGCACAAAAGTTGTAGGGTCGCGCGGCGTGGGCCAGGCGGACCCACGCAG
>DASTIE010000020.1:0-2730 GCA_035717865.1 Candidatus Limnocylindrales bacterium | reverse complement strand
CATGCCCACCACGGATCTGAAGGCCGTCGAGCTCCGGTTGCGCGCGATCCTCGATCCGTACCGCGAGCACCTGGTCGAGGGCACGATCTACAACATGACGGTGCTCCGTCGGAAGGGCGCAAAGAAGCACGACTGGTTCGCGGGCGTGCAGGCGGTGAACGAGGCGGTGAAGTTCAACCTCCTGCCGATGCACGAGCATTCCGAGCTGCTCGAGGACATCCCGGACGACCTGCGCCGCCGGAAGACCGGCGCCTCGGTGTTCCGGTTCACCGAGGTCGACGAGAACGTGGCCGGCGCGCTGGAGGCTCTCGTCGGGCGGGGATTCCTCGAGTACATGAAGCGCGATAGCTGACGGGGGGCGCGTTCGATGGCGGACTTGCAGGCGGTCGAGGCACGCCTCCGCGCGATCTTCGACCCCTACCGTGACCGGATGACCGTCTCGAAGGACGGGCCCGACGGCATCTACCTCGAGCTGCCGGGCAACGAGGGCAAGCCGTGGGGCTACGTCGGCGGGACCCGGGTCGGGAAGTCGTACGTCAGCTACTACCTGATGGGCGCCTATGACGGCGGGTTGCAGGCGTCGATGTCGCCGGAGCTCCGGAAGCGGATGCAGGGCAAGACCTGCTTCAACTTCACGAAGATCGACGAGGAGCTCTTCGCCGAGCTCGGACGGATCACGGCCACGGCCATCGCCCGACAGCCACGGGTCGTCGAAGAGGCACTTGCGGCAAGGGCGGCGGCCAAGGCGGCGGCCAAGGCGGCGAAGACGGCGGCGAAGACGGCGGCGAAGAAGGCGGCGAAGAAGGCGCCTCGACGCACGTAGTCCCGTGCGAGCGGCTCGCCGTTGCCCACGACGTAGCTCGCGGCGTCCGCCTCGGATCCGCGCCCACGCGCACTCCGCCTCGATTCGACGCGGCCTCCGCTCCGATGCGCGAAACTAGCGCTTCGGACGCCGCTCGACGGCGACGACCGGGCTGAACGGAGGAACGACGCGTGGCGAAGGTGACGATGCCCCAGCTCGGCGAGAGCGTTGCCGAGGGGACGATCGGCAAGTGGCTCAAGCAGCCCGGCGACCACGTGGCGAAGTACGAGCCCCTTCTCGAGGTGATCACGGACAAGGTCAACGCCGAGGTCCCGTCGCCGTTCGAGGGCACGCTCAAGGAGATTCTCGTCGAGGAAGGGGCGACCGTCCCCAATAATGCCGAGATCGCGGTCATCGAGGAGGCCGGAGTCGCCGCGGCGCCGGCAAAGGACGCGCCCGCGCCGTCGAAGGCCGACGCGCCCAAGGCCGACGCATCGACGGCCGATACACCCGCCCCGGCCCAACCGACGGCCACCTCCAGCGCGAGCGCCGAGCCGACCCCGGCCGCGGCGGCAGCTCCGGACGAGACGCGCGAGCCCGAGACCAGGCAGCCGGCGCCAGCCGCCGGCTCTTCGAACGCTGCTGCGTCGTCCCCGATGGCATCCACCGCACCCGTCGCGGCATCCTCCAATGGGCCTGCCGGCTCCGACGAGCGCGGCCCGCAGGAGCTGGCGAGCGTGGGTCCGGGCAACGCCGACGCGCGCATGACGCCGGCCGTCCGGCGCCTGCTTCGCGAGCATGGCCTCAGCGCGGCGTTGATCGTCGGCACTGGTGGCGGCGGGCGGATCACCCGCGAGGACGTCACCGACTACGTGGAGAGCCAGCGGACCGGCCAGCCCGTCGGGAAGCAGAACGCCGCCGCAGGGGCCGCCGCAGCCGCAAGTGCGTCCGCGGCCGGCCCCGCGACGTCCGGCGCCGCGCGCGCCGACGGGACCCAGCCTGCGCCAGCCACGGCGCCGGCCGGAACGCCCGCTGCCGGAGGGCCCGCATCCGCGGCCGCCCGGCCTGCCTCGGCACCCGCCGCCCAGGCCTCGCCGCAGATCGCCTTCCCGCAGGGTGCGGACGAAGTCCTCGTCCCGATGACCCAGATGCGCAAGGGCATCGCCGCGCAGATGACCCGCGCGCTCCAGGTGCCCCACGCCTACGTCCAGATGGAGGTCGACCTCACGGCCCTGGTGAAGTTCCGCGAGCGGAACAAGAAGGAGTACCAGGCGCGCGAGGGCCTGCCCCTCAGCTACGTGCCGTTCGTCGTCAAGGCCTCGGCCGACGCGCTCAAGCGCAACCCGACGTTCAACGCCCATTGGACCGACCAGGGCCTGCTGGCGAAGCGCCGGGTCAACATCGGGATCGCGGTCGCGGTCTCGGACGGGCTGATCGTCCCGGTTATCCGCGACGTCGACAACCTCTCGATCAACGGCCTCAACAAGGCCATCGCTGACGTGTCCGAGCGAGCCCGCCAGGGCAGGTTCCAGATCGACGACTTCGGCGGGGGCACGTTCACCGTCGACAACACCGGCTGGCTCGGCACGAACATGGTCATGCCGATCATCAACGTGCCGGAGGTCGGGATCGTCACGATGGACCGGATCACGAAGCGGCCGGTCGTGGTCGAGACCGAGGACGGCGACGTCATCGGCATCCGCTCGATCATGAACATGGTCCTCGGGGTCGATCATCGGGCGAACGACGGCGCGGGCGGCGCCGCGCTGCTGCGCGACATCAAGGCGTGGCTCGAGGCCGTCGGCCCCGAGACCGCGATCTACTAGGCAGCATCCCTCGACCCCAGCGCCGACCATGCAACGCGACCTACCGATCTTCGAGCCCAACGGCGGCGGTGGCCATGCGCCGGCCGAGCCGATCTCGATCGC
>DASTIE010000019.1:0-31975 GCA_035717865.1 Candidatus Limnocylindrales bacterium | reverse complement strand
GGACTACCGCGACACGGGCCGGCTCGTCGCGTCGACGAGCCGCGGCGGGTCGGAGCGGCCCATCGTCATCGAGCCCGATGGCGCGGTGCGGGAGTTCCCGCTGGAAGGGGAGCCGGGCGACCTCACGCCCTACTCCATCTCTCGGGACGGGCGGACGCTGCTCCTGATCGGCGCGCACCGCACTGTCGAACGGCTGGTGGTGCTCGATGTGGACGCGGGCACGATCCGGACGCTGCCGGGGATCGGCGGCGACCTGGCGAGCTGGGGCGGCGCGGGCACGTTCATCCGGCAGGACGGCAAGCTCGTTGTTACCCGCGAGGACGCGACGATGCTGCCGGAGGTGCTGCTCGTCGATCCCGATGACGGCCGCGTGCTCGAGACCCTGCTGCCCACGACCCCTGTCCCACCGTCGCGCCCCCTCCGCTCGTTCGACGTTCCGACCAGCGGCGGCGTCCTCGCCCAGGGCTGGCTCATGACCCCTGACGGACCGGGTCCCTTCCCGACGATCCTCGACATCCACGGCGGGCCGCAGGGCCACGAGCTGGACCGGTTCGACCCGGAGGCCCAGGCTTGGGTCGACCGGGGCTTCGCGTTCTTCACGCTCAACTACCGCGGTTCGACCGGCTTCGGGCGTGAATACGAGCAGGCGATCTGGGGCAACGTCGGGCGGTACGAGCTCGACGATGTCGTCGCGGCACGCGAGGCGCTCGTCGCAGCCGGGATCGCGGATCCGGCGCGCGTCGTGCTCAACGGCGGCTCCTACGGCGGGTACCTGACGCTGCTCGGGCTGGGGCGGCGGCCGGAGTTGTGGGCCGCCGGGGTCGCCTACGTCGCGATCGCGGACTGGCGCCTCATGTACGAGGACGGGGAGAGCCTTCGCGAGTACCAGGTCGCGCTGTTCGGCGGCACGCCGGACGAGCAGCCGGAGCTCACGCGCGAGGCCTCGCCGGTGACGTACGTCGAGGACCTGGCGGCCCCACTCCTGGTCATCCAGGGCCGCAACGACGCGCGCTGCCCGGCGCGGCAGATCGAGGGCTACATCGCGCGGGCGGAGGAGCTCGGGAAGGACATCACGGTCGACTGGTTCGATGCCGGCCACGGTCACGGCGCCACGCAGACCCGGGTCGACTGGTGCCGACGGGCGATCGAGTTCGCCGAGGCGAAGCTCGGGATCGACGCGCCGCCGCTCTAGCCCTCGCCGGCCTTTTCGGTTGGTGGCGTCCAGTTGTACGGCGTCGTGGTGCCCACGGCGACGAACCCGAGCCGCTCCAGGATCGGGCGGCTGTCATCCGAGGCGTCGACCTGGAGGTAGCGGCGGCCGCGGTCGGCGGCAACGCGCGCCCGCCGCGCGACGAGCGCGCGGTAGATGCCGCGACCCCGCCACTCCTGTCGCGTCGCGCCGCCCCAGAGCGTGCCGAAGTCTGTGTTCGAGGGCAGCCGGAGCCAGGCCGCCGAGACCGCGACGTCGCCGTGGAGGGCCAGGAAGATCCGCGTTCCCTCGGGATCCGCCGCCTGCTCCTCGGCGAGGCTGTCCATCCAGCCGGCGCTGAAGTCCTCGCCCCAGACCGCTCCCTCCATGTCCGCGATCAGGCCGTAGTCCGCGCGGGTCTCGACCTCGCGGATGGCCACGCCCTCCGGCGGCTCGGCGTCGAGCGGGACGCGCTCGATCGGCGCGATCACGATCGTCTCGAGCTCCTCCGGGACGAATCCGGCGGCACGAAGGCGGTCCGGGAGGTCCGCGGGCTTGTCGTGGCCGTGCAGCTTCCACTCGAACGGCATGCGGCGGTCGGCGAAGAACCGGACCTGGCGCTGGATCAGCTCGTCGAGGGCCTCGCCCTCGAGCCCGCCGAGGTCGCGGTACAGGAGCCATCCGCCCGGGCCCAGCCCCGTGATCCGCACCACCGGGCCGTCCGCGATCATCTCGACGCCCTCGGGCTCGCGGTCGTGGCGATGCGTCCGGAGCTGGTCGTCGTAGAGGCGGAGCAGGGCCGCGGGATCGTCGGTCATGCGCGGATCAGCCGCCCACGGCCGTTGCGAGCTCGCGCGCCGCGGCGACGAGCCGGTCGTCCTGCTCGCGGTTGCGCACCGTCAGGCGAATGCAGTGGTCCAGCGCGTGGCCGGCGGGAAACGTGCGGGGGATGAGGCCACGGGCGAGGAGCCCCTCGGCGGCAACGTCAGCTGCCGCCGGGGACGCGAACACGACCAGCACGAAGTTGGTCACCGAGTCCCTGGCGTCCCAGCCGGCGTCGCGGAGCTGCGTGATGAAGCGCCCGCGTTCCGCGGTGATGGTCTCCACGCGGTCGGCGGCGATATTCGGGTCGGTGAGGAGCGCGGCGCCGACGTCGACCGAGACGATCGACACGGAGCCGGGCGGCCGGTACACGGCGATCTCCTCGATCACGTCCGGGCGGGCGATCGCGAACCCGACGCGCAGGCCCGCGATCCCGTAGGCCTTGCTGAGCGTCCGCAGCACGACCAGCCGTGCGTAGTCCTCGCGGAGGGAATGCAGGCTCTCGCTCCCGAACTCCACGTAGGCCTCGTCCAGGAGCACCGTCGGGAGCGGCCGGTCCGCTGCCTCCGCGTCGGCACGCAGCGCGGCCAGCAGCTCGGCGATGCGGCCCTCCGGCTCGCGCGTCGCCGTGGGGTTGTTGGGGTTGCACAGCCAGACGAGGTCGACCGCCGGCTTCGTGCGGTCGGCGCGCGCTGCGCCCGCGGCGGCCACGGCGGCGCGCATCGCGTCCACGTCCAGCGCGAAGTCCTCCTCGCCCGGCCGGCGCGGCACGCGGATCGTCGCCGCGCGTCGCTGGTCCGTGAGGATCCCGTACATCGGGTAGGTCGGCACGGGCACGACCGCCGTGCCACCGAACGGGATGAACGCCTTGGCGGAGAGGTCCAGGCACTCGTCGGCGCCCGCGCCGACGAGCATCTCCTCGAACGTCACACCGTAGCGCGCCGCCGCGGCGTCGATGAGTCGACGGTAGTCGGACGGCGGGTACTCGGACAGCGCCACCTCGAAGCGCCCGGCGACCAGCAGCTCGGCGACGAGCTCGGGCGGCGCCGGCGACGTGTTCTGGTCGAACCGAACGACGTCCTCCACCGCGAGGCCGTAGCGCTCGGCGACCGATTCGCTCGTCGCCTCCCAGCTCCAGGAGGCGGGCTTGGTCGGCGAGACCATCGTGGCGGGCGTAATCGGTGGCATCAGGTGAGCGCTCGGGGGCCGGGTGGAGGGACTTGCCGCGAACGCGCCCGGCTCAGTGGCCGGAGGAGTCGGCGGTTTCCTTCCTGTGCTCCGCCATGACCTTCTCCGCCAGGTGGGACGGCATCTCGTCGTAGCGGTCCAGGGTCGCGCTGAACGTCCCGCGCCCGCCGGTCAGCGACCGCAGCTCCGTCGCGTAGCTGAAGATCTCGGACTGCGGGATGTGGGCGCTGATGACCTGGAAGCCGTCCCGGGTGTCCATGCCGAGGACCCGTCCGCGGCGGCCGTTGAGGTCGCGGTTGACCTCGCCCATGAACGCCTCGGGGACCCGGATCTCGACGTTCATGATCGGCTCGAGGAGGACGGGCTTGGCCTGCATGATCCCATCCTTGAGGGCCATCGATGCGGCGATCTTGAACGACAGCTCGTTCGAGTCGACCGTGTGGAACGACCCGTCGTAGAGCGTGGCCTTGAAGTCGGACAGGGGATAGCCGGCGATGACGCCCTCCGCGGCGGTCTCGCGGATGCCTTTCTCCACGCCCGGGAAGAAGTTCCGCGGCACGGAGCCGCCCACGACCTTCTCCGCGAACTCGACGCCGCCGCCCGGGTTGGGCTCGATCTCGATCCAGACGTCGCCGAACATCCCGTGCCCGCCGGTCTGCTTCTTGTACCGGCCGTGGGCCCTGGTGCTGCCGCGGATCGACTCGCGATACGGGACGCGCGGCGTCTTGGTGACGATGGCCGAGCCGAACTTCCGCTTCAGCCGCTCGATGATCACCGAGGCCTGCGCCTCGCCCAGGGTCCGCAGGACCTGCTCGCCGGCGTCGCTTCGCTCGACGCGCGCCGAGGGCTCCTCCTCGAGCATCCGCTGCAGGGCCGGGCCCATCTTGTCGAGGTCGGTCTTCGTCTGGGGCTCGATGGCCATGACCAGCGTCGGCTCGGGGAAGCTCAGCGGCGGCAGCGTGAACGGCTGCTCTCGCGACGACAGGGTGTCGCCCGTCGAGGTCGCCGCGAGCTTGGCGATCGCGCCGATCTCGCCGGCGCGCAGCTCGGCGATCGGCTCCTGCTCCTTGCCGTGCAGCAGCAGCAGCTGCCCGATCCGCTCCTCCTGGCCGTGGGCCTGGTTCCAGGCGTGGCCCTGGGAGTGGAGCGTGCCCGACAGGATCCGGAGGTACGTCAGCCGCCCGACGAACGGGTCCGCGGCGGTCTTGAACACGCGCGCGAGGAGCGGGCCGTCCGGGTCCGGGGCGACCTGGACCTCGTTGCCCGACTTGTCCTTCGCGCTGACCGGTCCCTCGTCGGCGGGGGAGGGGAGGTAGCGCACGATCGCATCGAGGAGCGCCTGCAGCCCGATGCCGGTGGCCGAGGAGCCGACGAGCACGGGCGCGAGAATCGACTCCTTGACGCCCTTCCGGAGGCACGCCTCGAGCTCCGGGTCGGAGACCTCCTCGCCCTCGAGGTACTTCATCAGGACGTCGTCGTCGGCCTCGGCGGCGGCCTCGAGCAGCTGGTCCCGGCGGCGCGCGACCTCATCGGCCATGCCGGCCGGGATCTCCGTCTCGACCTCCTTGCCGCCCTGGTTCACATAGGCCTTGCGATGCACGAGGTCGACGTAGCCCTCGAAGTCGTGGGCCTTGCCGATCGCGAGCTGCAGCGGCGCGATCTTGTTGCCGAAGGTCTCGCGCAGCGCGTCGAGGGCCGCCGTGGGGTCGGCGTTCTCCTTGTCGGCCTTGTTGATGAAGAAGCAGGCGGCGGTGCCAGTGGAGCGCCCGAGGGCCACGGCATTCTCGAGGCCCGCCTCGACACCGCCCGTCGCGTCCATGACGAGGATCGCGCCATCCGCGGCGGCGAAGCCCGAGATCACCTCGGCCACGAAGTCCAGGTAGCCGGGCGTGTCCAGGATCGTGATCCGCGTCCCGTCCGTCTCGAACGTCGCAACGGCGAGGCTCAAGGACTCGCGGCGCTTCTGCTCCTCCGGCTCGAAGTCCAGGTGGGACGTGCCGTCCTCGACCTTGCCGACGCGCCCGACAGCGCCAGACTTGTGCAGGAGCTGCTCACCGAGCGTCGTCTTGCCCGCACCCGCGTGGCCGGCCAGGACGACGCTCCGAAGGTGGGGGAGGTCGACGCTCTTCGAAGTCATGGGCCGCTGCTCCTCGTGTCGAACGCGACGGGTCAGGTCCGGGTGTCGAGGGGTGGACGGCCATTCTAGTGCGGTGCCGGCGGCATGGCAGCCGGTGCCGCTGTCTCGGAGTGCGGGCGGGGAGGCTCAGCGATTCCGCTGGCTGCGCCCTCCGCCGCCGGAGCTGGAGACGGTCGCTCGGCCGGGGCCGACAGCGGCCATCGTCGTCTCGTCCTCTGTGTCGTCGGCAGCGTCGGCATCCGCGCCGGATTCGATGTCGAGATTGGACGAGCGCGTGCGATCGAACGCGCCGCTGTCACGATCGGTCGCGCGGGTCTCACGCTCCTTCTCTCGCTTCGTGCGATCCGCGTCCGACTGGGCGCGCTTGCGCTCCTTCTCCGCCTCCTTCTCGCGCTCCGCGGCCTGGACCTTCGACTCGAGCTCGTCGACGATGACGGCGCCGCCGCTGGACTTGTCAACGGTCGCCTCTGCCTCCACGTCGCCCGGAGCCCGCATCTCGTCCTTGGTGAACTGGACCTCGCCGCGGTAGACGGAGCTGAGGAGGCTCTCCAGGCCACCGGACTCGTGGGCTCGCTGGATCCCCTGGTGGGTGATGATGTCGCCCATGTTCAGGACGACGTTGTCCTGGCGGTCGAGGATCACCTTGCTGACCGGCCGGCCGATCGCGTCGGCAATGTCATCGAGCCGCTGCTTCGTCTGGGCCGCGTCGACCCTGCGACCGGTCGAGTCGGTCATCTCCGAGATCTTCGCCGTGAACTGGTCCCACAGGCTCCCGGCCTTGTCGCCCGCCGCTCCGAGCGCGTCCTTGGCGTCGGCGCCTGCCTCCTGCGCGTCGCCGAGGGCCACCGCAGCCGTGAGCGCCTGCAGCCTGCCCGCGTCTTTCGCGGCCCTGACGTCCTCCTCGCGTACGCGCCGGCCCTTCGGAACCAGCACGGAGCCGCTGTCGGTTTCGACGTCCGAGCCGGTACGGCGGCCCACCAGCGCCTGTTCCGGTGTCGCCTCGGAAGCCCGCTTGCGGGCACCGTCGCGGGCCTCGCCGGCCTTCAAGGTCGCGGCGTCCTTCGCCTCCCCGAGCTTGTCGCCCGCGCCCTTCACGGCGGCCTGGATTCCGCCCACCTGCGACTCGAGCGCGGAGGCCGTCTCGGGCTCGACGTAGATGACGTCGTCACCGATCGCGGTGATCTCCTCGGTCGCGAGGTAGGAGCGGCCCTTGGCCGCGTCGCCGAGCATGCCGCCGGAGATCTCGTAGCCGACGACCTGGCCGGTCGATTCCTCGAAGTAGATGTCGGCGATGGAGCCCTGCTCGTCGCCGGTCGTCGTGTAGACGGTCTTGCCGAGGATCTTGTCCTCGCGCTCGACGAGGTCCCGCAGCTCCGGGTCGGAGCTCGCGGGGATGATCGAGCTCGAGCTTGCGATGACGACCGCGTCCTTGCCGAAGCTGGAGACGGCGCCCATGGGGATGACCCGGGAGCCGGACATGAAGCCGCCCTCGCTGACCACGAGCGCCACCATCCGGCGGCCCTCGGGATCGACGACGACGTCGTTGACCTTCTCGAGCTTCACGCCCTCCGCGAGGGACAGGATCTCCTTGCCGATGACGGATTTGCCTTTGAGCACGGTGAATCCTCCTCGGCGCACGGAACCCCGCGGGGTCAGCGCGGCGCCAGGTACAGGAAGTAGTAGACGGCCGCGATCGCGATGACGACCAGGAGGAGGAGCAGCAGCTTCAACCCCGTGTTCGATCTCTGGCCCTGGAGTCGCATGGAACGTGCCTCATGTCGGTGGGCGCTGGGGGTGCGGGGTCGCACCACGTGTCGGGACTGACCCTGAGGGGCGCATCGCTTCGGGAGGCCGCGACGTCGCCCGGATCGCGTTCCGAACGTCTTGCACAGGTCGGGCGAGAGGGGCCGCTGGCTATACTCCGGCCGATGTCGGGACACTCCAAATGGTCGACGATCAAGCGCGCCAAGGGCGCTGCCGACGCCAAGCGCGGAGCGCTCTTCACGAAGGTCGCGCGCGAGATCAGCGTCGCCGCGCGAGCAGGCGGCGGTGACCCGGACACGAACTACCGGCTGCGGCTCGCGGTCGAGAAGGCCCGCTCGGTCAACATGCCGGCGGACAACATCAAGCGGACGATCGAGAAGGCCACCGGCGGCGGCGAGGCAGAGGTCTTCGAGGAGATCGTCTACGAGGGCTACGGCCCCGGCGGCGTCGCGATCCTCGTCGAGGCCGCGACGGACAACCGCAACCGCACGGCCTCGGAGGTCCGGGCGGTCTTCACGAAGGCCGGCGGCCAGCTCGCCGGCTCCGGCGCAGTCGCCTGGCAGTTCGAGCCTCGCGGCGTGATCACGATCCCCTCGAAGGGCCAGGACGCGGACGACCTCGCGCTGGCGGCCATCGATGCGGGCGCCGAGGACGTCGACACCTCGAGCGACGAGCTCGTCGAGGTCTACACCACGCCCGCGGGCCTCGAGCAGGTCCGCAAGGCGCTGGACGCGGCGGGCCTCGCGGTCGAGAGCGCCGAGAGCACGATGATCGCGAAGCAGACGGTCGAGGTCGACTCGCAGCGGGCGCGGCAGAACCTCCGGCTGGTCGAGTCGCTCGAGGACCTCGACGACGTCCAGCGGGTCACCGCGAACTTCGACATCCCCGAGGAGCTCTTCGCCGAGGTCGCCGGTTGACCCGGACGGCTGATGCGGGTCAGCCGAGGCCGCGCAGGTGATCGTTCTCGGCATTGATCCCGGGACCGCCGCGATGGGCTGGGGCGTCGTGGAGAGCAAGAGCGGCGCCCTGCGGATGATCGATGCCGGGTGCCTCACGACGAAGCCGGACGCGGCCCTCCCGCAGCGCCTCCTCGTGATCCACGCGCTGCTCGACGAGCTCCTCACGACCCACCGGCCGGACATCGTCGCCGTGGAGCGGCTGTTCTTCTCGAAGAACGCCCAGACGGCGTTCGGGGTCGGGCAGGCGCGCGGGGTGGTGCTGCTCGCCGCCGCCCAGGCCGACGTGCCGGTGCGCGAGGCCACGCCGAACGAGGTGAAGCTGGCGGTGACGGGGCACGGTCGCGCCGAGAAGGACCAGGTCGGGCGGATGGTCGCGGTGTGCCTCGGGCTCGCGGCGCCGCCCCACCCGGACGATACCGCCGACGCGCTCGCGATCGCCATCTGGGGCGCCAATGCGGAGCGGCCGGGCGTCGAGCGGCGGTCGTCCGTGCTCGATCGGTCGGCCGTCGACCCGATGATCGGGACCGGGCCGGCCGCGAACGGCAACGGCAACGGCAACGGCAACGGGCACGGGAGCGCGAACGGCTACGAGCGGGCGGTGAAGGAAGCCCTCGCCCGCGATGACCGCCGCGCCCGGCTTCGATCGACCGGGCGCGAGTAGCTCCCACGGCGTGAGGTCGCGCGGCCGGTGATCGCCTCGCTGGATGGGACCGTGGCCGCGATTGCGCAGGATTCGCTGATCGTCGAGGTCGGAGGGGTCGGCTATCGCGTCTACGCGGCGCCGTCCGTCCTGGCCTCCGCCGCCATCGGCAGCCGGCTGAAGCTGTTCACCCATCACGTCGTTCGCGAGGACGCGCAGCAGCTGTTCGGCTTCAGGACCGTTGAGGAGCTGGGGTTCTTCGGGCTCCTGCTGACCGTGACCGGCGTCGGACCGAAGGTCGCGATGGCGATCGCCGGCTCCCGACCGAGCGCCGAGCTCCAGCTCGCGATCATGCAGCAGGACCAGGCGGTGCTCGTTTCGATCCCGGGAATCGGGAAGAAGCTCGCGGAGCGGGTGATCTTCGAGCTCAAGGAGAAGGTCGCGGCGGCGGGCGCGGCCGTGATCGCGGTCGCGGGGCAGCCCGTGGCGGAGAACGACGTTGTCGGCGCGCTGCAGGCGCTCGGCTACTCGCTGCCCGAGGCCCGGGAGGCTGCCCGCCACGGCCTTCAGATCGCCGGTGTGGGTTCCTCGCTGGAGGAGCGGGTCAAGGCCGCGCTGCGAGTGCTCGCTCGGGACTAGGCGTTCAGCACGTAGACGATCGCGGCGACGATGAGGATCGGCAGCAGAGAGAGCGCGCGGCGGCGTGGGACCTCCAGCTCGGGGTCCGCCTGGGAGCGGAACATCCAGCTCGGCGGCGGGATCCGCCCGTGCACCTCGATGTAGCGGCGGCTGAAGCGTCGCGCCATGATCCAGATCACGAACGCAGTTCCCGCGGCGACGGCGAGCGCGGCGATGGACAGGACGGGCATGGCGCCATTGTCCGCGCAGCGGCTCGCCGGCGCCCGAGGATGCGTAGAACATCTGTACGAAATGGCTGACCCGCTGCTAGAATTCCGCCGATGACGGACGACGTCTCGAAGATCCTGGCGGCGGACCTCCACGACGCGGATGTCGTCGTGGAAAGCTCGCTCCGCCCGCGCAACCTGGACGAGTACATCGGCCAGCGCGAGGTCAAGGCCAACCTCTCGATCCTGCTGACCGCCGCGCGCGCCAGGGGAGAGGCCGCGGACCACGTCCTGCTGTACGGCCCGCCCGGCCTCGGCAAGACGACGCTCGCCACGATCATCGCCCGCGAGCTCGGGGTGAACGTGCGCTACACGTCCGGCCCGGCGGTCGAGCGACCGGGCGACCTCGCCGCCGTCCTCACGAGCCTCGAGGAGCGCGACGTCCTGTTCATCGACGAGATCCACCGCCTCAATCGTGCGGTGGAGGAGATTCTCTACCCGGCAATGGAGGACTACGCCCTCGACGTGATGATCGGGAAGGGCCCGAGCGCGCGGAGCCTGCGCCTCAGCCTCAAGCCGTTCACGGTCGTGGGCGCGACGACGCGCGCCGGGCGCATCTCGTCGCCGCTGCGCGACCGGTTCGGCGCCACGTACCGGCTCGACTTCTACGAGGAGGGGGAGCTGACCGAGATCGTGGAGCGGTCGGCGCACATCCTGAACATCGAGCTGGACCGGGCCGCGGCGCTCGCGATCGCCCGGCGCGGGCGGGGGACGCCGCGGATCGTGAACCGGCTGCTCAAGCGGGTGCGGGACCACGCCGAGGTCATCGGGACGGGGCGCGTGGACGAGCCCGCGGCCATCGAGGCGATGCGCCTCCTGGAGATCGACGACGCGGGCCTGGATTCCACCGATCGGAAGCTGCTCGCCGCGATCATCCAGAAGTTCGCCTCCGGGCCGGTCGGCGTGGCGGCCCTCGCCGCCGTGCTGTCCGAGGAGGTCGAGACGATCGAGGACGTCTACGAGCCGTACCTCCTGCGCCTCGGGTTCCTGGATCGCACGCCGCAGGGCCGGATCGCGACGGAGGCCGCGCGGACGCATCTCGCGAACCTGGGCTACGAGATCCCGCCGCCACGCCGCGCTGAGCCGGACATCGTGCCGCTGTGGGACGACCCGGGCGCGAACGCAGGGGGCGCGTGACCGCCGTCGTCGCACCGTCGCGCCCCTCCTCGTTCGAGGTCGTCACCCAGCCGCCGGCCGATGGCCGCACGAAGGCGCGGGCGGGGCGGCTGACGCTGCCCCATGGCGTGGTCGAGACGCCGCAGTTCATGCCGGTCGGGACGAACGCGACGGTCAAGGCGCTCGATCCGGACGACCTCCACGCCGTCGGCGCGAGCATCGTGCTCTCGAACACCTACCACCTGTACCTCCGCCCGGGCCACGAGCGGATCGCGAAGCTCGGCGGGCTGCACCGGTTCATGGCGTGGGACCGCCCGATCCTCACCGACTCCGGCGGGTTCCAGGTCGTCTCGCTCGCGGACTGGCGCAAGATCGACGAGGACGGCGCGACGTTCCGGAGCCACGTCGACGGGTCCACGCATCGGCTCACGCCGGAGTCGGCGATCGAGATCCAGGAGGCGCTCGGCTCGGATATCGCGGTCGCGTTCGACCACCCGGTGTATCCCTCGTCGGCTCGCGCGGTCGTCACCGACGCGACCGAGCGGACCCATCGCTGGGCCGAGCGATCGTTCGAGGCGCACCACCGCGAGGACCAGGCGCTGTTCGGCGTGATCCAGGGCGGCCTCGAGCCGGACCTCCGCGAGGCGTCCACGCGGTTCATCGCGGGGCTGCCGTTCGACGGCCTCAACATCGGCGGGCTCGCGGGCGACGAGACCCCGATCCAGCGCCGCGACACCATCGAGCTCGTCGTCGGGCTCCTGGCGGACGATCCGCGGCCCCGCTATCTCATGGGCCTGGGGTCGCCGGCAGACCTCCTGGACGCGGTCGACCAGGGGATCGACCTGTTCGACTCCGTGCTGCCGACGCGCGTCGCCCGGACAGGCCATGCCTGGGTCCCGGGCGGCAGGCTGAACCTCAGGAACGCGACCTACCTGGACGATCCACGGCCGCTCGAGGACGGTTGCCCGTGCCTCGCCTGCCGGCGGTTCACGCGGGCCTACCTCGCGCACCTCTTCCGCGCGAAGGAGCTCCTGGCGTACCGGCTGACGACGCTCCACAACCTGACGTTCACGCTCGACTTCATGGCCCGCATCCGGGCGGCGATCGCGGGCGGGTCGTTCGTGGCAGCCGTGCCGGAGCTGCGGGTCCGTGCGGGACGGAACGACGCCGGTGAGGATGCGACAATGGCCGGCGAAGCCGCAGGTGATCCGCAGTGAAGCGCCGCCGGATACCTTGCCGCCACCGCGGAGGAAACGTCGATGGCCTCACGAGATCGACCAGGCCGCGAAGCCAAGAAGAAGCCCAAGGACCGGTCGGCCGCGCCGAAGGTGCAGCCGATGGCGGAGCCGCCGATGAACGTCGAGCTGATCCGCAAGCAGCGAAAGCCGCGCTGGGACGAGGGCGAGAAGGACGAAGGCTGATCAGTCGCGCGGGGTTGCGAGCCCCTGCGTGGACATCGGGGCTCGAGCAACTCAGTAGGGGAGCGTGACGATGGCGGTGATGGAGCGGAACGGGGAGAAGGCGTTCGCGGAGAAGGGCCGGGCCGTGGACGCGGCCATCCTGGCCATCGAGAAGCAGTTCGGGACGGGCTCGATCATGAAGCTCGGCTCGGCCGAGCGGCAGGCGGTCGACACCATCCCGACGGGCTCGATCGCGCTGGACCTGGCGCTCGGCGTTGGCGGCGTGCCGCGCGGCCGGATCGTCGAGATCTTCGGGCCGGAATCCTCGGGCAAGACCACGGTCTGCCAGCACATCATCGCGGAGGCCCAGCGCAAGGGCGGTGTCGCGGCGTTCATCGACGTGGAGCACGCACTGGATCCGGGCTACGCCCGCGCCTGCGGCGTGAACGTCGACGAGCTGCTGGTGAGCCAGCCGGACACCGGCGAGCAGGCCCTGGAGATCACCGAGACGCTGATCCGCTCCGGCGGGATCGACTGCATCGTCGTCGACTCGGTCGCGGCCCTCGTGCCGCGGGCGGAGATCGAAGGTGAGATGGGCGACTCGTTCGTCGGCATCCAGGCGCGGCTCATGAGCCAGGCGCTCCGGAAGCTCACGGGCGCGGTCAGCCGCTCCAACACGTCGCTCGTGTTCACGAACCAGCTGCGCGAGAAGATCGGCGTCATGTTCGGCAACCCCGAGACGACGCCGGGCGGTCGCGCGCTCAAGTTCTACGCCAGCGTGCGGCTGGACATCCGGCGCGTCGAGACGATCAAGACGGGCCAGGACTCGGTCGGCAACCGGGTTCGCGTCAAGGTCGTGAAGAACAAGGTCGCCCCGCCGTTCCGCGTCGCGGAGTTCGACGTGATGTACGGCGAGGGCATCTCCCGCGAGGGCGGGCTGCTTGACGTCGGCGTCGCGATGGACATCGTCGACAAGACGGGCGCCTGGTTCACCTATGCGGACACCCGGCTCGGGCAGGGCCGGGAAGCCTCCAAGGACTTCCTCCGCCAGAACCCCCCGATCGCCGCCGAGATCGAGCAGCGCATCCGCACCAAGGTCGCCGGCGGCGATGCGGGGCTGCCGGTCGAGGGCATCGAAGAGGCCGAATAGCCAGGCGCCGCGCTGATGGGGGCCCGCAGGCGGCAGCGATCGATCGAGGCGATCCGGGCTGATCGCGCCGAGATCACCGATCCGACGCTGGTCCTCGAGGCGGCGCTCCGGTTTCTCGAGGCACGGTCGCGATCGGCCGCGGAGGTCAGGCGCCGGCTGCTGCTGCACGGCTATCGCGCGGATCTCGTCGAGGGCTCGATCGAGCGACTGAAGGAGCTCGGGATGATCGACGACGCGGCGTTCGCCCGGGCTTGGGTGGAGTCGCGGGATCGCGCGCGGCCACGGGGTGAGCGCGCGCTGCGGCAGGAGCTGCTGGGCAAGGGCATCGACCGCGAGGTCCGCGACGGCGCGCTCGCGGATCGCGACGTCGAGCGACCCGACGCGGACGAGGACGCCGCTCGTCGCCTCCTGGAACGCCATGCCAGCGCGCTCGCGCGCGTCCCGGACCAGCGCGCCCGCCGGCAACGTGCCTACGCGCTCCTCGCCCGCAACGGCTTCGACTCGGAGCTGTGTTCGGCGCTGACGAGGTCGATCGCGTAGTAGGCTACGAGATGGCTCGCCGGCCGGTGACAGGGGACCGCGCGGGACCCAGATGACCACAACGCGTCCGATCGAACCCTCGATCGGATGGGAGGATGAAGATGGAAGTCGCCGTCGCCCTTGCGGCGCTGGTCGGCATCGCCGTTGGCGTGGGGATCGGATTCCTCGCGCGCAATCGCCTTGCCAGCCAGGAGCTGAAGGTCGCCCACGAGAAGGCCGCCCGGATCGTCGCCGACGCGCGGACCCAGCAGAAGGACCTGATCCTCGAGGCCAAGGAGGAGAAGATCCGCCTCCAGCGCGAGGCCGAGGACGACGCCCGCGAGCGCCGCGGCGAGCTCTCCAACCTCGAGCGCCGGCTCCACGCCCGTGACGAGCAGCTGGACCAGCGCTCCGACATGCTCGAGCAGCGGGACCGCAAGCTCCTCGAGAAGCAGATCGAGCTGGACAAGGGTCGCGAGGAGCTGGAGAAGCTTAATCAGGAGCGGATCGTGGCGCTCGAGCGGGTCAGCAGCCTGTCGGCCGAGGATGCCAAGGGGATGCTCCTCGAGGCGATCCGCGAGGAGGCGGAGCGCGACGCGGTCAAGCTCGCCCGCTCGATCGAGCGGCGGGCCCGCGAGGAGGCCACGGACAAGGCCCGCGACATCATCCTCACCGCGATGCAGCGCGTGGCCGCGGATCACACCGCGGAGCACACCGTGACCGTCGTGCACCTGCCGAACGACGAGATGAAGGGCCGCATCATCGGCCGCGAAGGCCGCAACATCCGTGCCCTCGAGCAGGCGACGGGGATCGACCTGATCATCGATGACACGCCGGAGACGGTGGTTCTCTCGGGCTTCGACCCGGTTCGCCGGGAGGTCGCGCGAATCGCGCTCACGAAGCTCATGGGCGACGGCCGCATCCACCCGGGTCGGATCGAGGAGGTCGTCTCGAAGGCGCGCGCCGAGGTCGATCTGGCGATGCGCCAGGCGGGCGAGCAGGCCGCGTACGACGCCGGCGTGCCCGGGCTTCCGCCCGAGGTCGTCAAGCTCCTCGGGCGCCTCAAGTACCGCACCTCGTACGGCCAGAACGTGCTCGTGCACTCGCTCGAGGCGAGCCACGTGGCGGGCGTGATCGCGTCCGAGATGGGCGTCGACGTCATGGCCGCCAAGATGGGCGGGCTGCTGCACGACATCGGCAAGGCGGTCGACCACGAGGTCGAGGGCCCGCACGCCGCGATCGGCGCCCAGATCGCGCAGAAGCACGAGCTGCCGTTCAAGGTGGTGAACTGCATCGCCGCGCACCACCAGGAGGTCGAGTACGCCTGCCTGGAGGCGCCGATCGTCCAGGTCGCGGACGCGATCAGCGCATCACGGCCCGGCGCGCGCGGCGAGACGATGGAAACCTACGTCAAGCGGCTCGAGGACCTGCAGGGCATCGCGGAGAGCTTCGGCGGGGTGGAGAAGTCGTTCGCGGTCCAGGCGGGCCGCGAGGTCCGGATCCTCGTCCGCCCGGAGGAGATCGACGACCTGTCGGCCACGCGCCTTGCGCGCGACATCGTGAAGAAGATCGAGGACGAGCTGACCTACCCGGGCCAGATCAAGGTCACGGTCATCCGCGAGACGCGCGCCGTCGAGTACGCCAAGTAGGTCTTTCGAGCCGCCAGGTGTGGTGACCGGACAGGTTGTCCTCCCGTGGGGATGGTGAGCGCGGGCGTGCCCATCTCATGGTCAATATCGGCCCTTCGAGGGCCATTAGGGTCCCCTGACAGGCCCGATCGGAGGCCCATACCTCCGGGCCACGCCTGGCGACGGCGGCGCGGACTCGCGGGAGGCCTCCGGCCCCAGGGTTCGGGTTGGACACGGTGGCTCTACAGCCCATCCAAGCCCTGGTAATGACCATGAGATGAGCCTTGGGTTGTCGAAGGCCGCGAACCCCATGCGGACACGGCGGGTTCCCGGCCTCTACGTCGACCGGATCCTGGTCGCGTGCGACCAGACAGCCAGCCAGCGGCCGTCGCGGAGCTCGTACACGTCCGTGTGCCAGAAGCGGTCCGCGTCGACGCCGTCCGCCATCCGCATCTCGATCCGAGCCACATAGCGGAGCACGGCGACGGATCCATGGAGGCGGACGCGGATGTCACCGTCGGCCTCGAACACCTGGTAGTCGAGGGCCCCTGACAGCACGCCTTCGAGGTACTCGTCACCGGAGATGCGGCCGCCTCCGGGCGTGATCAGCTCGTAGTCCGGGGCGTGGAGCGACCTCGCGACCGGACCGTCCTTGGCAGTCAGAGCAGCCAGACGGCGGTGCTCCGTTGCCCGCAGTGCGTCCGCCACGACGGCCTCGTCCGAATCCGTGCCCATCAGCTCGCCGCCGCCGACTCGAAGCTCGTGAGGACAGCCAGGACGAGGTCCACGAGGCGCGAGAGGTCGTAGCCGCCCTCCTGGACGAAGACGGTCGGGAGGCCGAGAGCAGCGATGCGGCGACTGGCCTCCGCGAAGCCCTCCCGCGAGATTCGCAACGGGGCCGCGGGATCGTCCTCCGCGCCGTCGAGGCCCAGGGAGACGACGACGGCACCCGGATCCTGCTCGCGCACCCGGGCGAGCAGGCGATCGACGCCCGCCAGCCACGCCGCATCGCCGCTGCCGCCGGAAAGCGGCACGTTGAGGTTGCAGCCCTCGCCAGCTCCGCCGCCGCGCTCGTCCTCGTAGCCGACGATGTGCGGGAACCAGCCCTCCGCGGGATCGACGTGCACGGACGCGTACAGCACGTCCGCGCGGTCCCAGAAGATCTCCTGGGTGCCGTTGCCCTGGTGGGCGTCGATGTCCACGATCGCGACCCGCTCGACGCCGCGCGTCCGCAGCCGTTGCGCCGCCGCGGCCGCGTTGTTGAAGTAGCACGAGCCGCCGAAGAACGCGGGACCGGCGTGGTGACCCGGCGGCCTGACGGCGGCATACGCGGCCCTCGCTCCCGTGGCGACCAGGTCGGCGGCGTGGACCGCGGCATGCACGGCGGCAGAGGCAGCATCGAACGTGCCCTCGCTGAGGAGCGTCATCGTGTCGACCGCGTACAGCCCGAGCTCCGCGCGGATGGTGGCGGGGCGCCGGCCACGGTAGCGAGCGGCGAAGCCGGGGTTCGCGAACAGGTAGCCGGTGACGTTCGGCTGGCCCGGGCTCTCGAGGTGGCCCTCCGCGACCCACGCCGGGTAGGCGCGCGACATGAAGTCGACGAAGGCCGCGTCGTGGACGGCGAGGATCGGGTCCAGCCCGAGGTCCGGTGGCTCGACGATCGTCGCCCCTGCCGAGGCCAGTCCGTCGCGAAGCAGCTCGCCGCGCTCCGGCTCCTCGTCGCCCGCCTCGTGGACCCCGAGCCAGTAGCCGCCGTGCGGGGCATGGCCGCGGTGGCGCGATGACCAGACGACCGGCATGGACAGGGGCACGAGGCGCAAGGTACCGCCCGCCGATCGGGCGACGTGCGTCAGCTCAGCGCTGAGCACCTCGGCCGGGGAAGGCCGCGCTCGAAGCGCGGAGCTGCGATCAGCAGCGGACGTCCGCGTCGAACCCCGACCAGATGTACTGGACCATCGCGAGCCGGCCGCCGGTGAAGCCCGGCGTGGAGACGCAATGCTGCTTCGCGGCCTTCTCGCTCGGCGCCCCGGCTCCCCAGCTCGGGAGCGCTGCGAACGCAGTCGTCCCGCCCGTGATCTCGCGCCACTGGACGGTCGTGGAGTACACGCCGATCCTCGCCACGCCGACGCTCCGGAGGTAGTCGACCCCGCCCTGGAGCGCGGCCACGTTGAGCGCCGTGTCTGTACGCCAGCTGTTCATCGTCTCGACGTCGAGCCACCAGGCGGTCGCGGCGGGAGTCGCCGAGAGCCCCAGCTGGGCGTAGGCGGCGGTCGCCGTGTCGAACGAGTGCTTCGCCGCGTTCCAGCCGTAGTCGTAGGCGCAGTCCGCGGTGTCCGGGCTCGCCGCCGCGCAGACCCGGGGTGAGGTCTGGCCTGTGGGCCAGAACTGCGACAAGCCCGGACCCGGGTTGCCGGTGTTGGCGTAGAGCTCCGCGGCCGCGCCGCCGCCCCACGTAATCTGGCTCGCGAGGCAGGGATTGACGCTGAAGACGCGGCCGCCGTTGACGCCCACGATCGCGAACGCCGGCCTCGCCGGGTAGGCGTCGTCGCACTGCGGATACGAGATGTCGAAGCCGCGCGTGGCGGTTTTGCCGCCGCCGCCCCCGCCGCCACCAGTCCCGCCGCCACCCTTCGCAGCCGCGGCGGCAGGATCGCTGCCCTGCGGTGGCATCGCGGCGGCCGTGCCCGCAGCCGTCAGCACCAGGCCGAGGGCGAGCACCGACGCGAAGACCGGACGGAGGAGGTGGGCACGGAGCACGAGCAGAAGGCGCCTCAAAGGTGGGAAAGGTCAGAGAACCCTACCGCAGGTTGCGTTCGCATGTCAGTCTCGCGGTGGACGCCCGGTGCGGCGCAACACCGCCCTTCGGGCACCAATCCGCCCGCGAGCCGACGCGAACGCTCCGAACCGCCCCGATGCTAGTCTCGGCTGGCATGCCGACAGACCACCCAGGGGAGCGGGCCGCGGGGCGCGTCCGGCTCGGCAATCCCGCCAATGGCGGCGCCCCCCGACCGCCGGGCGCGTGCCGCGTCCTCATGGTCGGCGACGTCATCGGGAAGCCCGGCCGGGTGGCCGTCGAGGCGATCATCCCGGCGCTCCGCGAGGAGCGCTCGATCGACTTCGTCACCGCCAACGGCGAGAACCTCGCTGGCGGGATGGGCCTGACGCCATCGACCGCCGAGGCGCTGTTCGCGCACGGCGTGGACGTGATCACGTCCGGCAACCACATCTGGGACAAGAAGGAGATCTACCCCGTTCTCGAGGCCAACGACCGGATCCTGCGCCCGCTCAACTACGGCACCCACGGCATCCCGGGGCGAGGGTGGGGGACCTACCAGGCGCTCGACGGCACGGACCTCACGGTCATCAACCTCCAGGGCCGCACGTTCATGCAGCCGATCGAGAACCCCTTCCTCGAGGCCGACCGCCTCTTCGACGAGTCCGTCGAGCCATTCCCGCCGGTCCGCCTGGTCGACTTCCACTGCGAGATCACCTCGGAGAAGAACGCGATGGGCGTCCACCTCGACGGGCGCGTCTCCGCGGTCGTGGGAACCCACACGCACATCCCGACCGCGGACGACCGGATCCTCCCGCAGGGCACGGCCTACCAGAGCGACCTCGGGTGCACGGGCGGTGCCTGGTCGGTGATCGGGTTCAACCCGGCGACCGTGCTGCCGCGCTTCCTGAACGGCCTGCCGACGCGGTTCGAGGTCGCCGAGGGCCCCGTGGTCTTCAACGCCACGCAGATCGACATCGACCCGGCCACCGGGCGCGCGCTGGCGATCGAGCGGGTGCAGCGGATCTGGGAGGAATGAGCGACCCGGGGAAGGCGAGCCCCAGCGCCAAGCGGCACGCAGCACGATCCGGATTCGTGCCGCCGGCTCCGGCGACAGTCGACCTCCACAGCCACACGCTCCGGTCCGACGGCATCCTGACCCCGCAGGAGCTCGCGGATGCGGCGGCCGCCGTGGGTGTGCGACTCCTGGCCATCACCGACCACGACACGCTGGCGGGCGTCCGCGAGCTGCGCGCCTCGGGGTCCACGCCGGCGGGGCTGGAGATCCTCCCCGGCATCGAGATCAACACCGTCGTCGCAGACCGTGACCACATCGCGGAGGGCGAGGTCCACGTCCTGGGCCTCGGGGTCGATCCGGACGACGACGCGCTCGAGGGCGCGCTCGCGCGCCAACGGGACGCGCGCCGCGCCAGGTTCGAGAAGATGGTCACGAAGCTTCGCGAGCTCGGGATGTCCATCGATGACGCCCTCGGGCAGCTGCCGGCGACGACCGACGAGGACGCGCTCGGGCGGCCACGGATCGCGCGGGCGCTGATCCTGACGGGCCACGCGGAGAGCGTCGAGGACGCCTTCAACCGCCACCTCTCGCGTGGCCGCCCGGCGTACGTTCCGCGCGAGGGCCTGGGGCCGCGCCAGGCGATCGGCGCGATCCGGGCCGCGGGTGGCATCGCGTCCCTGGCGCACTACCCGGAGGCGCCGGCGAACATGACCTTCCTGCGCGGGCTCGTCGAGCTCGGGCTCAACGGCCTCGAGGTCCACTACCGCGCCTATGACGTCTCGACCGTGCGGTTGATGCAGAAGATCGCGTCGGACCTCCGGCTGCTCCCGACGGGCGGCACGGACTACCACGGGGACCGCGAGACCTACGCGGAGGCGCACGCGCAGCTCTGGAACCCGCCCGAGATCGAATCGGGCATCAGGCAGGCGCTCGGCGCCGCGCCGGCCTCCGCCTAGCGCCGCGCCGGCCTCCGCCTAGCGCTCGGGGTCCTCCAGGGAGGGCCGGAGGTGGAGCGGCTTGGTCTTCGGGCGCAGTCGCAGGTTCAGCAGCTCGACGAAGACGCTGAAACCCATCGCGAAGTAGATGTAGCCCTTCGGGATATGCACGTCGAAGCCGTCCGCGACGAGCGACATGCCGATCAGGAGCAGGAAGCTCAGGGCCAGCATCTTGACCGTCGGGTGCTGCTCGACGAATCGCGACAGCGGACCCGAGGCCACGAGCATCACGGCGATCGCGATGACGATGGCGATGATCATCACCGGGATGTCGTCGGCCATGCCGACCGCGGTGATGACCGAATCCAGCGAGAAGACGATGTCCAGCAGGCCGATCTGGACGATCACGCTGGCGAAGGTCGCGGTGGCGCGTCCGTTGCCGTCGTGGCTCGGCTCGTCGCCCTCCAGGGCGTGGTGAACCTCGGACGTCGCCTTCCAGAGGAGGAACAGGCCGCCGCCGATCAGCACCAGGTCTCGGCCGGAGAACTCGTTGCCGGCGATCGTGAAGAACGGCTCAGTGAGCCCGATGATCCAGGAGATGGTCAGGAGCAGCAGCACGCGCATCACGAGGGCCGCGCCGAGGCCGATCGTCCGCGCCCGGGCCTGCTGCTCCCGCGGGAGCCTGCCCGTGAGCACGGAGATGAAGACGATGTTGTCGATCCCGAGGACGATCTCGAGGACCGTGAGCGTGAGCAGCGCGATCCAGGCGTCGGGCGAGGTCACCCACGAGAAGAATTCCATCGGTGGAGTGTGCCGGAGCGTGAGCGAGGGCGTCGGATGCTGAGCGCTACCATGCGGCCCTCATGACCATCACGCGAGACGCGCGTCGCGCGTTGCCGATGCTGGAGGTCGCGCCGCCGCCCGCGAGCGAAGGTCGCGCCCCGGCCGTCGTCGACACGGCCGTCAGCGAGTTCCGGCCCGAATCCCGCGCACTGCCGCGGTTCTACCTGTGGACCCTCGGCTGCCAGATGAACCGCAGCGACTCCGAGGAGATGGCGGGGCGGCTCCTGGCGGCCGGCTGCGCCGAGGCACCGGCGATGGACCAGGCGGACCTCGTCGTGATCAATACCTGCGCGATCCGTGAGGCGGCGGAGGCGAAGGTCGTCGGGCGGCAGGGCGAGCTCGCGAGGCTGAAGGCCGCGAACCCGTCCATGCGGGTCGTGATGACCGGCTGCGCCGTTCGCGAGGTGGATTTCGGGCGACTTGACCGCCGCTTCCCGGCGGTGGACCTCTTCCTGCGGCCGGACCAGGAGCCGGAGCTGGTCGATCGGCTGGGGCTCGCATCCGCGCAGGGTCCGATCGGCATCGTCGGGGCCACCACGGTCGTGGGGCGTACGGCGGTCGGGGTCGCGGATCACCTGTCCGGCACGCGCGCCGCGGCGGTGGCGCTCGGCGCCGTCTCGCGCCACTCCCCGGTCAGCGCCTGGCTGCCGATCATCTACGGCTGCGACAAGACCTGCACCTACTGCATCGTGCCGTTCAGCCGCGGCCCGGAGCGGTCACGGCCCTTCGACGACATCGTGGACGAGGCGCGGGCGATCGCCGCGCAGGGCTTCAGGGAGGTCACGCTCCTCGGCCAGAACGTCAACTCGTACGGCCACGACCTTCAGCCGCAGCCGCGGTTCTCGCACATCAGCACGGAGCGCTGGGCGGGCCGGCGGCTCGACCTCGGGAGCCGCCCGGACCTCGCGGAGCTGATCCGCGCCATCGATGGCCTGCGGACCGCCGACGGCGAGAACGCCATCCCGCGACTTCGATTCATCACGAGCCACCCGTGGGACCTCTCCGACCGGCTGATCGAGGCGATGGCCGACTGCGCGTCGGTCTGCGAGGCGCTGCACCTGCCGGTGCAATCGGGCGACGACGCGATGCTCCGCCGGATGGGCCGGCAGTACACGATCGAGCACTACAGCGAGCGGCTGGCACGGATCAGGGACGCCGTCCCGGAGATCGCCATCTCGACCGACGTCATCGTCGGCTTCTGCGGCGAGACGGAGGCGCAGTTCGAGTCGACTTTGCGGCTGCTCGAGACCGTCCGCTACGACCAGGTCTTCGCGGCCGCGTACTCGGAGCGGCCTGGGACGCCCGCGACGCGGCTCGCCGACGACGTGCCCGCGGACGTCAAGCGGCGGCGCCTGAACCAGCTGCTGGCGCTCCAGGAGCCGATCGGCCTCGAGCGGAATCGACGCTGGCTCGACCGCACCGTCGAGGTGCTGGTCGACACGATCGTGCCGCCGCGCTCGCACGAGCACCAGGACGCTGACGAACCGATCTCGCTCGCGCTGCGCCGCCCGGGCGGCAACGGCAGCGCGAATCTCGCTTCCGTGCCGTCCGTCCACCTGTCCGGCCGGACGCGCCAGAACAAGCTCGTGCACCTGGAGGGGCCCGCGTCGCTCGTGGGCTCGCTCGTCGACGTCCGCATCGAGCATGCCGGTCCGTACGCGCTCCGCGGCGTGACGCCGGCCGACACTGCCCCGGCGGCACCCCGGACGACCCCCTACGCCCCAGGCGAGGCGGCTGCCACCGCATCGATGGCGACTTGACGGCCTGAGCCGAGGCGCCGCGTGCGGTCATTGCTTGCGACCTGGCGGGTCAGCCTTGCCCGCACGCGCGCGGACTGGCCGATCGTGGCGGCCGCGTGGCTGATCACGCTCCTCGCCGCGATCCTGTTCTCGGCCGGGTTGATCTACCCGTCAGCCGCCACGGAGGCGGGCCTCCGCCGCGCGCTCGCCGACGCGCCGCCCGGGGCCACGGACGTCGACACGTCGTTCTACGCCTCGCCCGCCGACGCGCAGGCGCTCGACGCCGGGGTGCAGGGTGAGCTGCAGGGCCTGATCGGGCCGCTCGGCGGCAGCATCGTCCGGGACTGGCGGACCAGCGTGACGCTCGCGATCGACGGCCTCCCGGGGAGCGCGGACGGCGACCAGGCGGTCATGGGCTACCTCGACGGCCTCGCGGACCACGCGTCCCTCGTCGAGGGCGCCTGGCCGGCGAGCCGGCCCGCCCCGTCGGACCGCGTGCAGGTGGTCCTGCTGGACATCCTCGCGGAGTCGCTGGGCCTCGACGTCGGCGACCGGGTCGACCTCGTCGCGCATCCCTCGACGCAGCCCGTGACCGTGCCAGTGACCCTCGTCGGGACATTCGCCGTCACCTCGAGCGCCGACGGCTTCTGGGGCCAGGACGACCAGCTCCTGAGCGGCGTCCACGCGAACGCCCAATACCGCACGATCGGGCCGTTCCTGACGACCGTCGACGACCTCCTCGCCACGGCCGGCGGGGACTCCATCCGGTTCCAGTGGCGCACGTACCCGGACTTCCAGCAGCTGCGTGTCGACGACGTCGGCCGGCTGCGGGCGCGCATCGACGTGCTGGAGGAGCGCGTCGGGGTCGCGGCCGCCCGCCCCGCGCAGGTGGACTCGGCGCTGTCCGCGCTCCTCGCGGATGCCGAGCGGTCGCTGCTCGTCAGCCGCACCTCCGTGCTGCTCGTGATGGCCCAGCTGGCGATCCTCGCGGCGTACGCGATCGTCCTCACGGCCACGCTGCTGGTCGACCACCGCCGAATCGACACGGCGATGCTGCGCTCGCGCGGCGCGGGTGCGGGGCACATCGCCGTGCTGGCGCTGTTCGAGGGGCTGCTCCTCGCCATCCCCGCGGTTGCCGTGGCGCCGTGGCTGGCCGTCGCCACGCTCCGGCTGTTCAACGTCACCGGCCCGCTCGCCGACGTCGGGCTGCGCATCGACCCGCGCGTGTCTCCGGAGGCGTACGTCGCGGCGGCCGCGGCAGGCATCGTCTGCGTGGCCCTGCTCGTGCTGCCGGCGGCCCTCTCGGCGCGGCGGTTCGCGGCCGCCCAGGGCGACCTCTCGCGCCAGGAGCGGCGGACCTTCGGGCAGCGCATGGGCCTGGACATCGCCCTGCTCGCCGTCACCGGCATCGCGCTGTGGCAGCTCCGGCTCTACGGTGCGCCGCTCACTCGGTCCGTGCAGGGCAGCGTCGGGATGGATCCGCTGCTGGTCGCCGCGCCGGCGATCGCCCTCATCGCGGGCGGCGTGCTCGCGCTGCGCGTGCTGCCCCTCCTCGCCCAGGTGGTGGAGTCCGCGGTCTCGAAGGGCCGCAGCCTCGTCCTGTCGCTGGGCTCGCGCCAGCTGGCGCGGCGGCCCCTCCGCTACACCCGCGCGGCACTGCTGCTGATGCTCGCGATGTCCATGGGCGTGTTCGCGCTTTCGTACGCGACCACGTGGGCGGGCTCGCAGCGGGACCAGGCGGCGTACCAGGCCGGCGCCGACGCGCGCGTCAAGCCGGTGCGGGCGACGCAGGCGCTCCCGGCGTGGGCGCTGCCGGCCGCGTACGGAGGCCTCCCGTCTGTCGAGGCCGCGACGCCGGTCGAGCGGATCGCCAAGGCGGTCACGTTCCCGCTCGGCGGGTCGGTGGACCTCCTGGCGATCGACACGGAGGCCGCCGCGGGCATCGTCCTCGCCCGCGGCGACGAGGGAGCGCAGCCCCTCGCCACCCTGTTCCAGCCCCTGCGGGAAGCGCGGCCCGCGCCCGGGCTGGCGACGCTGCCCGAGGGCACCACGTACCTCCAGCTCCTGCCTCACGTGGACCTCCGGTCGGTCGGCGTGTTCAGCTTCAACGACGAGACCGGCGAGGCCACGACGACGCCCCTGGACCCGGCGACGCTCACCGACGTGGAGGTCGGTGTCAGCGTCGTGATCCGGGACGCCCGCGGGCTGCTGTACACGCTCACATCGGGGCTCGTTCCGTGGGCGGGCGCCGCGACTCCGATCGTCCTTCCGCTCCAGCCGGTCGGCCTGGGCAACAGCGACCTCGTCACGGCCACGGGCGCGCACCTCGAGGGACCCGTCCAGCTCGCCGCGATCGGATTGGAGCTGTGGCTGCCCGACTCCACGCTGACGTCGAATGCCGTCATCGGCGTGGACGCCGTGGCCGCGGGCACCGATCCGGCCGGCCCGTGGTCGTCCGTGGCCCTGGACTCAGCGGGCATCGATCCCTGGTCCGCGCGGATGGGGTCGGGCAGGGGCGGGGTCAGCTCGGTGCCGGACGCCGAGCAGGGCGATGCGCTCATCGAGCTGAGCGGCGAGGGTGAGGGCTCCGTGATCTTCGGGGGCGCGCAGGTCCCGGCGGCGGTGCTCAGCTTCCTCCCCGCGACCATCGCGGGCTTCAACGACCCGGTGCCGGTGATCGTCAACCGCGCGCTCCTGGAGGGGTTCGAGGCCGCCCCCGGCGACGTCCTCACATCGGACCTGGCGGGGCGTGGACGCCGCTTCGTGATCAGCGGCGTGGTGGAGAGCTTCCCCAGCACGGATCCCGCGGTGCCGCTGGTCGTGTTGGACGAGCCGACCCTCGGCCTCCTGCGGCTCCAGGGGCGCAATGACGTGCGAACCCCGGACGAGTGGTGGCTGCATGCGGCAGGCGGCGACGTGGAGGCGCTCGCCGGGGACCTTCGCGCGGCGCCGCTGAACAGCATCGACCTCGTGACGGTCGTGGATCGGACGCGGACCCTCAGCACGGACCCGGTCGCGCTCGGGATCATCGGCGCGCTGACGCTCGGGTTCGTCGCCACCGGCCTGTTCGCGATCGTGGGCCTGACGGTCAGCACAGCCGTTGCGGCGCGACAGCGACGCACGGAGTTCGCGCTCCTGCGTGCGCTCGGGCTGTCCGGCCGGCAGCTGGCGACGACGCTGTGGCTGGAGAACGGCAGCCTCGTGCTGGTCAGCCTCGTCGCCGGGACGACGCTCGGGCTGGTGATCGGATGGCTCGTCCTGCCCTTCGTGACCGTGACGCAGCGCGCAACCGCGCCGGTTCCGCCGGTCATCGTCCACGTGCCCTGGGACGGCATCCTGCTGCTGGACCTCGGGAGCGCGGCGGCGCTCGGGATCGCCGTGGTGCTGATCGGCGGCGTGCTGCGGCGACTGGGTGTCGGCAGCGTCCTGCGGATGGGGGAGGACTGACCGGTGCGATCCCTGTGGGCCGCGGGCATGCTCCTGCGCCGCCTCCGCAGCGAGGGCGGGGTGATCCTCCTGATCTTCGTGCTCGTCGCGGGGACGAGCTTCGTCTTCGCCGCCGCGCCGCGCCTGTTCAACCGCGTCTCGGACGATGCGCTCAGCTACGCGGTGCGCACGGCGACGCCGGTCCAGCGAACGATCGCGGCGACGCTGATGGGCAACATCAGCGCGGGCGAGGGCGACGGGGTCGACACGATCCGCGAGCGGGGCGAGCGCATCGCCACCCAGTTCACGCCGGCGATCGACTCGCTCATCGACGAGCGGCTCCTCCGGTTCACCACGATCCGATTCCTGGTCCGGAACCCGCCGAGCTACGACACGCGCATCAGCCTGCGTTACCAGGACGGCCTCACCGAGGCGACGCGGCTGGTGTCCGGCCGCTGGCCGGAGGACCACGGCGTGCGCCTGCAGATCGATGCGATCGGCGGCCCGCCCGAGGACCCCGACCAGAAGCCACCGCCGCCGAACGTCTTCGAGGCGGCGATGTCGGCCGGCGCAGCGGCGGAGGTCGGGGTGAAGCTCGGGGACCGCCTGTCGCTGACCCTGGACGGCAGCGAGGGGCTCATCCGGGGCCTGCCCTTCGCGCTCCCGCCGACGCAGGTCGAGATCGTGGGCCTGTACGAGCCGATCGACGCGACCGCACCCTACTGGTTCGCCGACACGGCCCTCCTGCAGCCGGAGCAGCACGGCAACGAGGACGCGCCGCTCGCGTATGTCTGGGCCTACGTCCCGGCGGCCATGTACCCGAACCTCGCCGGCAGCGAGCTGCCCTTCCACTACGAGTGGCGCTTCCCGACCGACCCGACCCGGGTGAACGCCGATCTCGTGCCGCAGCTCCAGGCCGACTTCCGCCGCCTCGGCGTGAACACCGGCATCTCGGCCTCGGGCTCCACGCGCAGCGTCGAGATTCGCACGGGCATCCCGGCGATCCTGGAGCGGTTCGCCACGGAGCGGGCCCAGACCGAGACAGTCCTCTCGATCGCGACGCTCGGGCCGTTCGGGCTCGCGGCGGGCGCCATCGCGATGGTGGCGCTGCTCCTGGTGCGACGGCGCCGCCCGACGGTTGCGCTGGCCCGCGGCCGGGGCGCCTCCGGCTCGCTCCTCCTCGGGACGCAGCTCTGGGAATCGATCCTCGTCGCGGGCGGGGGCGCCCTGACGGGCCTCGCCCTGGCGACCGCGTTGATCCCCGCGCGACCCGCCTCGCTGTCGGTGACGCTCGCGATGGCGGTCGGCGTCCTGGCGACCGTGCTGCTGGTCGGGGCGAGCTGGTCCAGCGCCCGGCGGCCGCTCGGGAACCTGGAGCGAGACGACACGCCGCTGCGCCAGGTCAGCCCGCGCCGCCTGGTGATCGAGGCCACGATCGTCTTCCTCGCCGTCGCGGCGACGCTGCTCCTCAGGGAGCGAGGGCTCGCGGGGACCGGCGGGACGGGCGGCGCAGGCGCACCCGGCTCCGGCGCGACTGCCGCCGCGGCGCCGGTCGATCCGCTGCTCGCCGCCGTGCCGGTCCTCGCGGGCCTCGCCGCCGGCATCGTGGCGCTGCGCCTCTACCCGCTCCCGATCCGTGTCCTGGGCTGGCTCGCGGCGAGACGCCGCGACTTCGTGCCGGTCCTGGGGCTGCGCACGATCGGGCGGCACCCGGGGGCCGCCAACCTGCCGCTGCTGGTGCTGCTGCTGACGGCCGCGTTCGGCGCGTTCTCGTCGACGCTGTCGGCGAGCATCGACCGCGGGCAGGTCGCCGCCTCGTACCTCGACGTGGGCTCGGACTTCCGGATCGAGCGGATCGGGTTCGCCTCGATGCCGGAGGCCAGCCGGATCGCGCAGGTGCCCGGCGCCGAGGCGGTGGCGCGCGGCCTGATCGACACCTCCGCCTCGTTCGAGAGCACCGCCGGCCAGCGCGCCGCGGTGTACATGGCGGCCCTCGAGCCAGCCGAGTACGCGACGGTCCTGGCGGGATCGCCGGCGGACCCGCGGTTCCCGACGGCGGTCCTCGCGCAGCCGGAAGCCGACCCCGGCACGGAGGAGCGCCCGATCCCGGCGCTGCTGTCCAACCGCCTGCCGACCGGCAGCACCCACCTCGACCTCGGCGACATGTTCGAGATGACGGTCGCGGGCAAGCGGCTGACGTTCAGCGTGGCCGAGCGCCGCGAAACCTTCCCGGGTATCGCCGGGCGGACGCCGTTCGCGGTCGTGCCGCTGAACTGGGTGCAGGCGGCGTTCGAGCGAGGGCCCGCGCCGTCCGTGCTGTGGATCCGGGCCGCGAGCGACATCCGCGCCGGGCTGGCGTCCGCGATCACCGAGGTCGGCGCAGGGGCACGCGTCGTCTCGCGCCCGGACGCCTACGACGCCCTGCACGACGCGCCCCTCGAGGCCGTCATCTCCACGGGCTACACCGCCGCGCTCGTCGTTGCCGCGATCTACATGGCCCTCGCGATCGTGGGCGCGATGGTCCTCTCGGCCGCCGGCCGGACCCGCGACCTCGCGTACCTCCGGACGCTCGGCGTGACCGCGCGCCAGGCCCTCGGCCTCACGGTGATGGAGCACGGGCCGCCGGTCGTTCTGGCGCTCATCCCCGGCGTGGCGCTCGGCGTGGTGATCGCGATCCTGGTCGAGCCAGGGCTGCAGCTCTCGACGTTCGTCGGGACGAGCGGCGTCCCGCTCTACGTCGACTGGCTGGCGATGGCGGCAATGGCCGGCGCGCTGATCGCGGTGGTGGCCCTGTCGGTCGCGCTCGGGACGTGGCTGGCGCGGCGCGCCCGGCCAACCGACGCGCTCCGCATCGGCGAGCATTGACGGGTGGAGCCCCGATGACCGAGATCGACGACGCGGCCGAGCTGGTCGAGCTGCCCGCGCGCGGGCGGGGCGGCGAGCTGCCGCGTGTCGCGGCGCCGTCGCGCGGCCTCCACGGCGACGGGGCGCTGATCGTCTGCGACAACCTCGTGAAGATCTACAAGGTCGCGGACCTCGAGGTCGTCGCGCTGCAGGGGCTGGACCTGCTCGTCGAGCCGGGCGAGTTCATCGCGCTCGTCGGCGCGTCCGGCAGCGGCAAGAGCACGCTCATGAACATCCTCGCCGGGCTGGACATCCCCTCGGCGGGCCGCGCCGTCGTGGCGGGGCACGACCTGGGCGACATGGGCCGCCGCGAGCGCACGAACTACCGCCGCCGCGTGATCGGCTTCGTGTGGCAGCAGACCGCGCGCAACCTCCTCGCGTACCTGACCGCGCGCCAGAACGTCGAGCTGCCGATGCTGCTCAACGGCGTCGGGCGCGGCGCGCGCGTCGCACGCGCGACGGACCTGCTCAAGCGCGTCGGGCTCGCGGACCGCGGCGACCATCGGCCGGAGGCGCTGTCCGGGGGCGAGCAGCAGCGCGTCGCGATCGCCGTCGCCCTCGCGAACGACCCCTCGGTGCTCTTCGCGGACGAGCCGACGGGCGAGCTCGACACGGCGACGGCGCGCGAGGTCTTCGACCTTATGCGAACGATGAACCAGGAGCTCGGCGTGACGATCGTCGTCGTCACCCACGACCCGCTGGTGAGCGAGCAGGTCAGCCGGACCATCGCCATCCGCGACGGGCGGACGAGCACCGAGACGCTGCGCCGTCGCGCCGTCACGGAGGAGGGCGATCACCACGTGATCAGCGAGGAGTACGCGGTCCTCGATCGCGCGGGGCGGCTGCAGCTCCCCCGGGCGCACGTCGAGGCGCTCGGGCTGGAGCGGCGCGTGCGCCTGGCCCTGGAGCCGGACCACATCTCCATCTGGCCGGACCGCGATCGATCCGGGGACGCCGGCAATGGCTGAGCTCCGCTACGCGCCCCCGGTCCGCCGCGCGGGCGAGGAGCCGGGCGCCACCCCGATCGTCGAGACGCGCGGGCTGTCGCGCGACTACGAGATGGCCGGCGGCCCCGTCCACGCCCTGCGCGACGTGAACCTCCGGATCGAGCGCGGTCGGCTCGTCGCGTTGCGCGGCCGCTCCGGCTCCGGGAAGACGACGTTCCTGTCCCTCGTCGGCGCGCTGGACCGCCCGACGCGCGGCTCCGTCTCGGTCGACGGGCTCGCGGTGTCCGAGGTGCCCGAGTCGGAGCTGATCGCCTTCCGGCGGCGGAACGTCGGCTTCGTGTTCCAGGCGTTCGGGCTGATGCCGATCCTGTCGGCCGCGGAGAACGTCGAGGTGCCGCTGCGGCTGGTGCGCGCAGAGCCCCGGGAGCGGGACAGCCGCGTCCGGGAGCTGCTCGAGCTCGTGGGCCTCGGCGATCGGATCAACCACCGGCCGCACGAGCTGTCCGGTGGCGAGCAGCAGCGAGTTGCCATCGCGCGCGCGCTGGCCAACCGCCCGGCCCTCCTGCTCGCGGACGAGCCAACAGGGCAGCTCGATTCGCAGACCGGCCGGGCGATCATGGTCCTGCTCCAGCATCTGATCCGGAGCGAGGGCGTGACGGCGATCGTCGCGACCCACGACCCGGCGCTGATCGACCTCGCGGACCGCGTGATCGAGCTGGGCGACGGCAAGGTCGTCGCCGACAGCGAACGGGGCGCCGCGCTCGTTTGAGGCCCCGCTCGCCGACGCCGCGCCGCCGGAGCGTCGCGGATTCGCGAGCTCGCTAGCGGTTCCGGTTGCCGCCGCCGAGGATGCCGCCCAGCAGGTCATCGAGGCCACCCCCGCTGGTGTTCGTCCCGGCACCCGTCGCGCCGCCGCCGAGCAGGCCGCCGAGGATGCTCCCGAGGTCCCCGAACCCGCCGCTGCCGGAGCTCGGGGACTCGGACCGCGCCTGCCGCCCGAGCATGCCCATGACGATCGGCGCGAGGAGCGGGAGCAGCTGCATGATCGTCGAGGAGCTGAGCCCCGTCTGCGAGCTCAGCGCCTGCGCCACCGGCTGCTGCCGGTCGCCGAGGACGTGCTCGAGGATGCCCTGGCCGTCGGTCGTCCGCGAGTCGAGGTTCGCGGTGCCGTTGAGGTAGCCGGAAAGGTTGTCGAGGATCGAGCCGTCGTGGTCCTGCTCGATCGCCTGCTGCAACCCCGAGCCGGGCGTTGCCTGCTGCTGGAGGCCCGCGAGGAGCGCCGGCAGGGCCGCGGAGATCGCCTGCTGGGTCTGGGCCGGGTCGGCACCGATCCTCGCGCCGATCTGGTCCGCCTGGCTGCTGAGCAGCTCCTGGAGCATGTCCGTGTTGGCGGTCATCGCGCGTCCTCCCGCTATGGCGTGGCCGGCCAGCGTACGACCGGCGCCCGCCCGGAGCGTTGCAGTGTCGGGACGTGGCACAGTGCGACGCATGTCGACGTCGACGGTGCTGCCGCCGCTCCTCGTCATCGCCGGCGCGACGGCCACCGGCAAGACCGGGCTCTCGCTGTCTGTCGCGCGAGCCCTGCGTCGGGACGGCGTTGCCGCCGAGATCATCTCGGCCGACTCGCGCCAGGTGTTCCGGGGCCTCGACATCGGCACGGCCAAGGTGCCCGCCGCCGCGCGCGACGGGATCCCGCACCACGGGCTCGACCTCGTGGAGCCGGACGAGCCATTCTCGGTCGCGGACTTCGTGCGGCACGCGCGCGCGGCGCTCGCCGGCATCGCGGCACGCGGCGGGCTCGCGATCCTCGTCGGTGGCACGGGGCTGTACCTGCGGGCCGTCGCCCGAGGCCTCGACACGGACGCCCTGCCGTTCGATCCGGAGCTCCGGGGCCGGATCGAGGCGGACCTCGCGCGGGACGGGCTCGGGCCCGCCGTCGAGCGGCTCCGCTCGCTGGCGCCCCGGCTGGCGTC
>DASTIE010000018.1:0-43461 GCA_035717865.1 Candidatus Limnocylindrales bacterium | reverse complement strand
CGCGCTGGGGCTCGCGACCCCCACGTCGATCCTGGTCGGCACCGGCAAGGGCGCCGAGGCGGGGATCCTCTTCCGCGATGCCGCCGCGCTCGAGCGGCTGGGGGGCGTTCGGACCGTGGTGCTTGACAAGACCGGCACCCTCACGGAGGGCCGACCGCGCATCACCGACGTCGTGCTGGCGGCGGGCGCGCCGTCCGAGTCCGAGGTGCTGGCCCTGGCGGCCGCCGCCGAGCGCGGCTCTGAGCATCCGCTCGGCGAGGCGATCGTGCGGGCGGCGATCGAGGACCGAGGCCTGGCGATCGCGCCGGCCACGCGCTTCGAGGCCGAGGCCGGGAGCGGCGTCAGCGCGGTCGTCGGCAGCACGGAGGTCAGGGTCGGCCGTGCCGGCTTCGTCGACCCCGCGGGCGCCGCGAGCCCCCTCGCGCTCGCAGCGGAGCGGCTGGCCGCGGACGGCAGGACCGTCGTGTTCGTGGGGCTTGACGGGCGGCTCGTGGCCGTCCTCGGAATCGCCGACACCCTCAAGCCCGGGTCCGTCGCGGCGGTCCGTGACCTTCGCGGCCTCGGGCTCGACGTCGTGATGCTCACCGGCGACGACCGCCGCACCGCCGAGGCGATCGCGCGCGCGGCCGGGATCGAGCGGGTCATGGCCGACGTCCGCCCGGACGGCAAGGCGGCGGCGATCAAGGCGATCCAGGGCGAGGGCCACGGTGTCGCGATGGCCGGCGACGGCATCAACGACGCCCCCGCGCTGGCCGCCGCCGATGTCGGCGTCGCGATGGGCACCGGGACGGACATCGCCATCGAGTCCGGCGGCGTCACGCTGCTCTCGGGCGACCTGCGCGGCCTCGTGAGCGCGATTCGACTCTCCCGAGCGACGATGCGCAACATTCGCCAGAACCTTTTCTGGGCGTTCGCCTACAACGTCGTCCTGATCCCGGTGGCCATGGGCGCCCTCTTCCCCTTCACCGGGATCCTGCTCGACCCCGTCCTCGCTGCCGCGGCGATGGCCCTGAGCTCCGTGACGGTCGTCTCGAACGCGCTACGGCTCCGCGGCTTCGACGCGGCGCCGTCCCGTCCCGGGGCGACGCCTGCAGCGCGGCTCGCCACGTCCTGAGGCCCTACATTCGGCCCATGCCCGAATCTCGCTCCCGCGTCGAGGTCCCCGAGGACGCCCGCGACATCGCCGGCGACTTCGCCCATCGCCATCTCGTCGAGGTGCGCCTGTCGGACACGGACGCGATGGGCCACGTCAACAACGCCCGCTACCTGACGTACGTCGAGATCGCGAGGGTCGCGTACTACGAGCAGGTGACCGGCAACGCCCTGCCGATCGGCGTCCACGGCGCGGAGGAGGGCATGATCCTCGCGGAGATCCGGATGGCCTATCGCAGCCCGTCGTTCTACGGCGAGACCCTGACGGTCGAGACGCGGGTCGAGCGCATCGGGCGGACGAGCTTCGGGATGGTCCACCGCATCACCGCGCCCGAGAGCCGCTACGGGCGGGTGCGGCTCGTGGCGACCGCCGACTCCACGCTCGTGTCCTACGACTACACGGACGAGAAGCCGATCCCGGTGCCGGATGAGTGGCGCGCCGCGATGGAAGGCTTCGAGGGGCGAAGCCTCGGCGGGAGCTAGGCCTCGAAGCGCCGGAAGATCGCGACGGCGTTCTGGCCGCCGAACCCGAAGCCGTTGATCATCGCGATCTCGACGCGCTTCTCGCGCTTCACGTTCGGCGTGTAGTCGAGGTCGCACTCGGGGTCCGGCTCGCGGTAGTTGATCGTCGGCGGGATGACGCCGTCGCGGATCGACCCGACGGCCGCGATCGCCGCCGCGGCGCCGGCCGCGCCGAGCATGTGCCCGACCATCGACTTGGGCGCGGAGATGGCGACCTTGTAGGCCTGGTCGCCGAAGGCTCGCTTGATCGCCTTGGTCTCGGTCGCGTCGTTGAGCCAGGTAGAGGTGCCATGGGCGACGATGTGGTCGACCTCGTCCGGGGCGATGCCCGCCTGGCGCAGCGCGTTCGTCATCGCCATGGCCGCGCCGCGGCCGGTCGGCTCGGGGGCGGAGATGTGGTACGCGTCCGCGGTCAGCGACGCCCCGACGATCTCGGCGAGGATCGTGGCCCCGCGGGCCAGCGCGTGCTCGGCGGACTCCACCACCATGATCCCGGCGCCCTCGGCAAACACGAAGCCGTCGCGCGTCCGGTCGAACGGGCGCGAGGCGCCCTCCGGGTCGTCGTTGCGCTTCGAGAGCGCCGTCATGTTCGCGAGCGCGGCGAAGGCCATCGGGAGCAGTGGCGCCTCCGAGCCGCCCGCGAGGACGACGTCGCACTCACCGGAGGCGATGAGCCGCAGCGCGTCCTGGTAGGCGATGACCCCGGACGCGCACGCGGCAACCTGGGTGATCACGGGGCCCGTGAGGCCGTACTTCATCGAGACCTGGGCCGCGGCCATGGAGCCCGAGAGCGCCGGGATGGCGAACGGGCTCACCTGCCCGGGTCCCTTGTCGCGGATCGTGTCCGCGCCGTCGATGACCTGCTCCATCCCGCCGCCGCCGGTGTTCACGACGACCGCGACGCGATCGCGCTGCTCCTGCGACATCGACCCGAAGTCGATGCCGGACCGGTCCACAGCCTCCGTCCCGGCCGCGACACCGAAGTGGATGAACCGGCTCATCCGCCGGACCATCTTGCGATCCATCGTCTGGAGCGGATCGAAGCCCTTCACCTCGGCCGCGATCTTCACGTCATGGTGGGTGGTGTCGAAGGTCGTGATCGGCCCGCCACCGGGGGTGCCGGCGTAGAGGTTCGAAAGGAACGTCTCCGCGTCGTTGCCGATCGGCGTGACCGCGCCCATGCCGGTCACGACCGCGCGCCGCGAGAGATCGGAGTTGGCCATCGACGGTGATCCTAGACGGGCAGGGCGCCGCGGGTGCGGACGTCAGTCGCCCTCGTACCTCTTGAAAATCACCGCGCCGTTGTGCCCGCCAAGCCCGATGTTGTTCGAGAGGGCGTAGCGGACGGGCGCGCGGACGGTCTCGTCGACGACCCACAGGTCGCAGGCGGGGTCGGGGTCGCGGTAGTTGAGCGTGCCGGGGATCGTCTGCTCGGCGACCGACATCACGGTGGCGAACGCCTCGAAGGCGCCGGCGGCGCCCATGAGGTGCCCGGTCATCGACTTCGTGCCGGAGATCGCGAGCGACCGGCGCTGCGCGGCGGAGCGATCGCCGAAGACGGCCCAGATCGCCTCGGCCTCGCGGGCATCGCCGACCGGCGTCGAGGTGCCGTGGGGATTGATCAGGTCGACCTCGTCCGCGGGGACGCCGCGGCGCTCGAGCGCCATCTTCATCGCCCGGGCCGAGCCGGTGCCGCCCTCGATCGGCTGGATCATGTCCCAGCCGTCGGCCGCGGAGCCGTAGCCCACGACCTCGGCGTAGATCTTCGCGCCGCGCTTCTTCGCGAGCTCCAGATCCTCCAGGAACAGCGAGCCCGCCCCCTCGCCGAGGACGAAGCCGTTGCGGGTCGCGTCGAAGGGGCGCGAGACGGTCTGCAGTGGCTCGCCGGGCCGTGGCGAGCCCATGCCGCGCATGTTCGTGAAGCCGGCGTGGGCGACCTCGAGCAGCGGCGCCTCGGTTGATCCGGAGATCACCGCGACGCAGTCGCCGCGGCGGATCGCCTCCGCGCCTTCGGCGACGTTGTGGGTGCCCGTCGAGCAGGCCGAGACGATGGCGATGTTGTGCCCGATCGCGCCGGTCTCGATCGAGATCATCCCTGACGTCGAATCGACGAGCGCGTTCGCAATGAACGTGGGCTGGACGCGGTTCGGGCCCTTCTCGACCAGGGTCGAGAAGTTGTCGATCATCAGCTGCTGCCCGCCCGCGCCGGAGCCGAAGACGACGCCGACGTCGGTTCGATTGCTGTCGTCGATCTGGTAGCCCGAGTCCTGGACCGCCTGCTTGGCCGCGGCGACGCCGTAGTGCATCTCGCGCTCGCTGCGGCGGACGGCCTTGGGATCCATCCAGGCGGTCGGCTCGAAGTCGCGGACCTCGCCGCCTGCCTTGTGCTCGTACGGCGTGACATCGAACCGGGTCAGCACGTCGAGGCCCGAGCGGCCCTCGAGCAGGCTGTTCCAGGCGGTATCCCGGTCGTTGCCGACGGGGCTGACGACGCCGAGGCCGGTGACGACGACGCGACGGGTGTGATCGGGGCTGCGCAACGGAGGCTCCTTGGTGCTGGGTCTTGGGGTATGAGGAGAGCTAGGAAAGCTGCCCCGGATCGGACGGGACGAGGAACGGCAGGTCGATGCCCTCGCCCGCGAGGACGTCGTCCAGGGCGATGGCGGTCGCGTCGGGGGCGATGCGCCTGATGAGGTTCGTGAGGACCTTCCCGGGGCCGACCTCGAGGAACGTGTCAACCCCGTCGGCGGTCATCCGCTCGACGGCCGCGACCCAGTCGACGCCCGCGGTGAGGTGCTCGATCAGCTCGACGCGAGCAGCCTCGCCGTCGAGGATCGCGCGCGCGTCGGCGTTGGCCAGGAGGGCGGCGGTCGGCTCCCGGAACTCCACGTCGGCGAGGACCCGGCGCATGCCCTCGGCAGCCTCCGTCATCAGCGGCGAGTGGGCCGCGACGCTGACCGGGAGCACGAGCGCCCGCCTGGCCCCGAGCTCCTTGGCGATGTCCGCCGCAGCCTGGATTGCGGCCCGCTCGCCGGAGACGACCACCTGGCCGGGGGAGTTGCGATTGGCGACGGCGAAGACTCCGTGCACCGAGGCGCGACGGATCAGCTCCGGAAGTTCGGCGTCGTCGAGACCGAGGACGGCGGCCATGGCCCCCTCGCGGCCCGCGCCGCTGGCCTGCATCAGTCGGCCGCGCTCCCGAACGAGCCGCACGCCGTCCGGCATCGACAGCGCACTGGCGGCGACCATCGCCGTGTACTGGCCCATGGAGTGGCCGGCGTAGAAGCGTGGATTCGGGATGGTCTTGCCGGTCGCGTGCGCACGCTCGTGGGCGGCCGAGAGGTACGCGATCGAGGTCGCGAGCAGCGCCGGCTGCGCGTTCTCCGTGCGGTTGAGGCGGTCCTCGGGACCCTCGAAGGCGAGATCCGAGATGGGCTCGCCGAGGGCCTCGTCGGCGGTCGCGAAGATCGCCGCGGCTGCGATCGACGCCTCTGCGAGCGCGCGGCCCATGCCCACGGACTGCGAGCCCTGGCCGGGAAAGACGAAAGCGAAGCTGGTCATGGACTCCGAAGGTGCTTGCTGGTTGGCTGTGGGGCGGGGTGCCCTGGGCTGTCGGGCGCGACGGAGCGGACAGCTGGGGTCGCGACGTGTTCCATGGTGGCCCGTCCGAGCGCTCGCAAGCGTGAAGTGTGTGCGCGCGTGCACAGACCTTCCGTTCCGCCTAGCATTCGCGACGATGCCACCACGAACCCGTCGTGCAGCCACCGTCCGTGCCATCGCGCGCCGGTTCGAGGCGGACCTCGGAGCGTCGGTGCTCGCCTCCGGACCGCGCATCCCCAACGTCCGCCAGATCTCCGAGCGCGTCGCGATGGGCCGGGCGCTGTGGCGCGACCTCGTGGTCGGGTTCGCGTCGCAGCTCGGCGAGCTGCGGCTCGGGTTCACGCAGCTCGCGGCGCTGTACGTGCTCGCGGACGGCTCCACGACGACCGTCGGCGAGCTCGCGGAGGCACTCGGTCGATCGCCCTCCGCGACGAGCCGGCTCGTGGACGGCCTGGCAAAGCGCCGGCTCGTTGAGCGCCGCGAGGAGCCGGAGGACCGCCGGCAACGCTCGGTGGCGCTGACGCAGCGCGGCCAGGCGCTCCTGCGCGCGGTGGATCGCGCCCGCGCGGATCAGTTCCTGACGACGGTCCGCCCGATGCCCACGCCGGAGCGGGCGTTGGTCGCAATGGGCGTCGCGGCGCTGGCGACGCACGCGATCTCGCGCCGCGGGCGGCTCATCAAGGGCTCCACGCGCTGACCGAGGGGCGCGAGTGCGCGCCCCCACCGCGGTCAGGCCGGGTTCATCCTCCGCCACAGCCACGCCATCCCGAACATCAGCACGAGCGAGATGGCGAGGACCGCGCCCGCGATGAGGCGACGCTCCGCGGGGATGCCCGTCTCCTGCTCCGACGGTGGCGGCTCCACGGACGGCGGCGCGCTGGCGCCGGGGGCGAGGACGACAACCTTGCCCGTCATGTTGGTCGCGTGGACGACGCAGAAGTAGAGGAACTCGCCCGGCTCGTCGAACGTGAACTGGAAGCTCTGGCCGTCGTCCTTCAGGTTGATGCCGGAGTCGAAGATCTTGCCGGCGTCCTCCGGCGTCCCCGAGGTCACCGAGTGGGGCTCGCCGATCGCCTTCGTGACCGTCCACGTCACCGTGTCGCCCTGGTTGACGGTGATCGTCGCCGGGTCGAAGGACGTGTCCACGATGCCGACGTCAGCGTTGGCGGCGAGCACCGGCGACACGGCCGCGGCGACCAGGAGCACGGTTCCGGCGATGAACGCGAGACGGCGACTGCGGGCGGATGACATCCGGGGCACCTCCGGCCGGAATCCTAGGGCAGCCCGGCGGCTCCTGCCGATCCATCACCTCGGTGCACGACCCCGAGCACAAGCCCCGTGCCGACCATGAGCGAGCCGCCGATGAGCGCAAGCGCGATCAACGTCCCGACCATGGAATCGGTGACGCTGGCCACGCCCGCCTCGGCAGCTGCCGCCGGACCCGAGCCGCCCGCCGCGGCGACCGGCTCTCCAGTGCCCGTCGCGGCGGGCGTCGCCGTGGCGCCCGCCGAGGACGCGGCCGGCGAGCTCGCGAGCGGCGACGCAGCGGGCATCGACGATGGAGCCGCCGGTCGAGGCGTGGCTGCGGGCGCCGGCACAGCGGCGCCGGCGGTCACCGTGACCGTGCCCGTCATGTCCGGATGGATCAGGCACAGGAAGGAGAAGCTGCCCGGGGCCGGGAAGCGCGCGCGGTGGCTGTCGCCCGGCGCGAGGACGCCGCTGTCGAAGGCGCCGTCGCTGGACGTCGCGGTGTGCTCGCGATCGTCGTCGTTCCGCCACGTGACCGTGCCGCCCGCCGCGATCGTCACGGAGCGCGGACCGAACTGCCGGCCGGCCATGCCGATGGTCGCCCTGCCCGCGGCATCGGTGACGCCGGCGCCACCCGTCGTCCTTCCGCCCGTCGTCCCACCCGAGCCGGCGCCGTCACCCGGCGCCGGTCCGCCTGCTGTGACAACGATCGTGCCCCAGTAGCTGTGGTCGTCGTCGTCGCGCTCGTCGATGTACGAGAACGTGCCCTGAGCCCGGAACGTCACGCGGAATGTCCCGCCCGGTTCGAGGTCGCCCGTGTCGAACTCTCCGAGGTCGCTCCGCGAGCGCATCCGATGGCGCACGTCGTCGGCATTGCGGAACGTCACCGTGTCGCCGGGCGCAATGGCCAGGCTCGCGGGCTCCACGGCCGAGGTGATCCGGACCTCGTGGCTGGCGGCCGCCGCAGGGGATGGAAGCACGAAGAACGTCGCGAGCGGCAGCAGGGACGCGAGCAGACGCGCGGATCGCAAGGGTCGTGCCTCCGAGTCGACGGGCGTTGGGATTCACCGACATCGAGGCAGTCGCGATTGAAAAGGTTTCAGTCGGGGGCGCAGAACCGCATGACGGCGTCGTAGAGCACGGGCAGCCCCCAGTGCAGGCCGTCGATCGAGACGCGTTCGTCGATGCCGTGCCAGCGCTCGATGTACGTCTCGCCGACCGGCTGCCGGAGCGGCGAGAACCCGAACGTCGGGACGCCGAGGTCCACGAGGTGCTTCGCATCCGTCCCGAACGGCGCCATCGCCGGCACCGGGATCCCGTCGGGGTCGTGATCGCGGATCACCGCCTCGAGGATCGGAAACAGGCCGTCCAAGTCGTCGTAGGCGTTGACGACCGCGTCGGACGTGATGACGATCTCGATGTCCGTGACGTCCGAGAGCGCCGGCCCGAGCCGCTCGCGGATGCGAGCCTCGATGTCCTCCTCCGTGGAGCCGGGCAGGCGGCGGACGTCGACCTCCAGGCTCGCGGTGCCGGGAATGACGTTGGCCTTCACCCCGCCATGGAGGATGTTCGGGGAGAGGGTGTCCCGCAGCATCGCGTCGAGGACGCGCGAGTACACGGGCAGGCACATGGCGGCCAGGCCCACCGCGGACGCGCGCGGGTCGCCGGACGCCGCGGCGCGAAGCAGTCGCATGCCGTCCGCCGGCAGGGCGTTCGTGCCCTCCAGGGCGGCGATCGTGCGCTCGAGGAGCGTCCGGGTGACGTCCGTGAGGCGAGCCGGCCAGGCGGGCGCCAGCCTCGCGACGGCTTCCGTCGCCAGCAGGATCGCGTTCTCGCTGCGCGGCATGGAGCCGTGGCCCCAGATCCCCCGGAACGTCAGGCGGTACACGGTGAGGCCCTTCTCGGCGACCTGGATCGGATAGAGCCGCCGCGCCCCGACGTCGACTGCGACGCCGCCGGCCTCGTTGATCGCGGCCGCCGCGCGGACCGTGTCCGGCTCGAGCAGCGCGAGGTACGCGGCGCCGGCGAGCCCGCCGGCCTCCTCGTCGGCGGTGGAGGCGAACAGGACGTCCCGCCGGAGGCCGGGAACCGGGTCGCTGGCGGGGTCGCGACCGGCCGCGCGCGCCTGCTCGGCGAGGAGGAGCATGACCTCCAGCTGCATCGCGACGGTGCTCTTCATGTCGACTGCGCCGCGGCCGTAGAGCCAGCCATCCTCGATGTCGGCGGCGAAGGGATCGTGCGTCCATTCCTCCGGTGGCGCCGGGACGACGTCGAGGTGGGACATCAGCAGCAGCGGCTCGCCGCCCGTGCCGTCGCCGCGGACGCGGGCCGTGACGGAGCCTCGACCCGGGACCGGCTCGTGGACCGTCGCCGGGATGCCCACCACCTCGAGCGCGCCCGCGATCCAGCGGGCCGCGGCGAGCTCGCCGCCCGGCGGGTCCGGCGGGTTGATCGACGGGATGCGGATCAGGCTGCGGAGCGCCTCCACGACCCGCTCGTGGGAGGTCGCCCACCGCCCCGGCGAGATTCGGTCGGATGGGCGAGCGGGGACGCCGGCCATCACAGGCCGAGCAGGTTCTGGACGATCCCGAGCACGAATCCCGCGAGCACCACGACCACGATCATGGCCACCAGCGCGATGACGTACCTGCGCTCCTCGCGGCGCGTGGCCTCCGGGTTCGGGTCGTCGCCGCCGGCGATGTACGGCGCCGCAAGCCCCCGGGCGCGTGCCTGGCTGGCGCGCGGCGAGTCGTAGGCCTCGGGGTCCGGCGGGAGGGACGGGCCGGCGCCGCCGGTCGGCGGTTGCTGGTCCGTCTCGGTCGCCGCGGGCTGCTCGCTCAACCGCCCGTGATCGGTGACGGCTCCGGCACGACGGAGACCGGCGCCGCGGCTGCCCGCGCCGTCGGGGCGATCCCTCGACCGGTCGTCACCGCACCCTCGCTGGCGGACGAGACGAGCGCCGCGTACTTGGCCATCACCCCGCCCGGGTAGCGAGGGGCGGGCGCCTGCCACCCGACGCGCCGTTCGGCCAGGACCGACTCCTCGACGTTCAGGTCCATCCGGCGCGCGACCACGTCGATCGAGATCTCGTCACCCTCCTCGACCAGCGCGATCGGGCCGCCCAGGGCCGCCTCGGGTGCCACGTGCCCGATCATCAGGCCGTGCGTGCCGCCGGAGAAGCGGCCGTCGGTGAGGAGCGCCACGGATTCACCGAGGCCCTCGCCCACGAGCGCGGCCGTGACGGACAGCATCTCCTGCATCCCGGGCCCCCCGACCGGTCCCTCGTAGCGGATCACCACGACGTCGCCGGGCTCGATGCGCCGCTCCTTCACCGCCTCGAAGCAGGCCGTCTCCGAGTCGAACACTCGCGCAGGCCCGACGTGCAGGGTGCGCTCGTGCCCCGCGAGCTTCACGACGCAGCCCTCCGGCGCGAGCGTGCCGTGGAGGATCGCCAGGCCGCCGGTCTCCTTGAGCGGCGCCTCGATCGGCAGCACGACCTTCTGGCCCTCGGTCTCCTGCGCTGCGTCCGCGATCTTCGCAATCGTCCGGCCGTCGACGTTCTTCTGGTCGCCGTCGATGAGGTCGCGCTTCAGGAGCTCGCGCATGACCAGCGAGATGCCGCCGGCGTCGTACAGGTCCGACGCGGTGTAGCGGCCCCCGGGCGTCATGTCCGCGACGATCGGCGTCCGGGCGGCGATCGTGTCGAAGTCGTCGATCGCCAGCGGGATGCCCATCTCGTGCGCCAGGGCAAGCAGGTGGAGCACGGCGTTCGTGGAGCCGCCGGTGGCCGCGACGGCCGCGATCGCGTTGTCGATCGCCGCGCGGGTGACGATCGAGGCCGGCCGGATGTCATGCCGCACGAGGGTCATCGCCAGCTCGCCGGCCTGGCGCGCCGCCGCGTCCTTCGCCGGGTCCTCGGCGGGGATGCCGTTGAGGCCCGCGGGCGAGAGGCCCAGGAACTCCATCACCATCGACATCGTGTTGGCCGTGAACTGGCCGCCGCACGCGCCGGCGCCGGGGCACGCCGCGCTCTCGATGTCGTACAGCTCTTCGATCGAGATCTTCCCGGCCCGATACGCGCCGACCGCCTCGAAGACGGACACGACCGTCAGGTCTCGGCCCTTGTACGTGCCCGGATAGATCGTCCCGTTGTACAGGACGAGGCCGGGGACATCGAGCCGGGCGAGGGCCATCGCGGCGCCGGGGATCGTCTTGTCGCAGCCCACCAGGCAGACCACCCCGTCGAGGAGATGCCCGCGGACGACGAGCTCGATCGAGTCGGCGACCACCTCGCGCGACACGAGCGACGCCTTCATGCCCTCGGTGCCCATGGAGACGCCGTCCGAGACGGCGATCGTGTTGAACTCCATCGGCGTGCCGCCGCCGGCCCGGATGCCCTCCTTCACGAACTCCGCCAGCCGCCGCTGGTTGTAGTTGCAGGGCATCGTCTCGATCCAGGTCGTCGCGACGCCGACGAGCGGCCGGGCGAGGTCGTCGTCGGTGAAGCCGATGGCCTTGAGCATCGCCCGCGCCGGGGCACGATCCGGGCCATCGGTGAGGGCGTGGGAGTGGCGCTTCGCCCCGTCGGTGGGCCGGTCGTAGGGCAGGGGACGGTGGCCGTTCGTGGTCATCGGGTCGAGTGTATTGCGTGCTCCTCAGCCACCGGCGACGGTGGGTGCCGGGGGCTGAAGCGGCGGCGGGAGCGCGACGGCGCCGCGGCGGATGTTCGCGGCCGCGATCTGCTCGCTGATCGCCGTCGAGGCGGGTCCGGACACGGCGCACGCGAAGGTGTCGCGCCCGACCTCGAAGCCCGTCACGTCCGTGAGCGCCGTGACGGTTGCGGTCCGCGGCGACCGACGGAGCAGCGCGATTTCGCCGAACCCCGAGCCCGCGCCGAGCCGCTGCATCGGCTCGCCGGCAACGGAGATTTCGACGTTCCCGGACGCGACGATCACGAAGGTGTCGCCGGGCTCGCCCTCGCGCATCAGGACCTGGCCTGCGCTCGCCGCGAGGGGCCTCATGCCGGCCGCCAGCCGCTCCACGGCGGTGAGCGGCAGCTCGGAGAACACCTCGACCCGCCGAACGAGGCGCACGATCTCCTCGTCGACCACGCTGACCCTGTCCTCGCGGCCGATGAAGGCGTAGATGATCAGCGCGACGATCGGCAGGATCGAGCCGGTCACCGCGAGCGCCCCGTTGATCCCGAACGCGGCCAGCAGCACCGGCGCCAGCAAGCTTCCGGTGACGAGGCCCAGGCCCGCGACGCCCTCGAACAGCGAGAACACCGCCGCTCGTTCCTGGTTCGTTGCCCCGCGCTGGAAGATCGTGATGACCGCCACGTCGTAGACCGCGTTCGCGACGCCGGTGACGACCATCGCCGCGAGGGCCACCACCGGATTGACGATCAGGCCGATGATCGCGATCGGGGCGCCCCAGTAGGCGAGCGCCGCGGATTGCGTGAGGATCAGCCGGTCCGGGCGGGCGGCGGACACCGCGAAGACGGCTCCGAACAGGCCGCCGAGGCCGAGGGCGGCGCTCAGCAGGCCGACCCCGCCCTCGCCCATCGACAGCAGCTCGATCGAGGCCACGACGAGCAGCGGGTTGAGCAGCCCGCGCGTGACGACCTGGGCATACGTCCCGAGGATGGCCCAGCGCAGGACCCGATGCCGCCGCAGCGCCCGGGCGCCCTCGATGACGCCGGTTCCCGGCGCCTGCCGCGTCCCGCCGACCGCATCCATCGAGTGCTCGAATTTGAGCCCGACGGCGATCGCCGCGGTGAAGATGAAGGCCACGGTCACGGCCCCGGCGGCGATCGCCGGCTGGCCTGCGGCGATCAGGAGGCCGGCGATGAACGGGCCGGCGAAGGTCCCGAGCCCCTCGCCCGTGCCCCAGGCCATGTTGGCCGCCACGAGCTCGCCGGGGCTCCGCGCGATGCCGGGCATGAGGGTCGCGGCCGCCGGCCGAATCGGGGCGCCGGCGACCGCCCCGACGGTCGCGAGGACGTACAGCAGGATGGTCGGAAGCCCGAGCGCGATCACGATCGCGACGAGGGCCGCAGTCAGCGCCCGGATGACCCCGAGCGAGACGAGGACCTGGCGGCCCCCGAAGCGCCGCACGACCGTGCCCGCGAGCATGCCGGCCAGCACCGCGGGACCCATCCGGACGGCGCCAAGGACGCCCGCCGCGACCACGCCGTCCTGCGCGTAGACCACGACCAGCAGGATCACGAGCATCGCCGCGTCGGCCGCGATCCCGACCGACCAGATCAGCTCGAGTCGGCGGATGCCGTCGTTCGACAGCGCGTCGCGGACGGCCGAGATCGTGGCGCGGATCGGGCCCCGCAGCCGGTCCATGGGCAAAAGGATGCCAGCCGCCGCGCCGCGAGTGCCTCGCTATCCTCGATTTCGGATGACCGACAAGCTCGAGCTCCTGCGCGGCGTGCCGCTCTTCGCGGACCTCGACGACCGCAGCCTCCAGGCCGTCGCTGTCCTCGCCCGGGAGCAGGCGCGCAAGGCAGGCGAGGTTCTGATGCTCGAGGGCGAGCCGGGCGACGAGTTCTACGTCATCGTCGAAGGGACCGTGCGGATCGAGCGCGGCGGGCGGACGATCCGATCGATGACGCCCGGCGGGTTCCTCGGCGAGATCGCGCTGGTGGAGCGGCGACCGAGGACCGCCACCGCGACGGCCGTCTCGGACGTGACGGTGCTCGCGCTCCGGCAGCACGAGTTCGACAGGCTTCTCGAGACGATGCCGGCGGTCCATCGCCGGGTGCGCTCCGCGATCGAGCGCCGCGAGCGCGGCGAGGGTTCCTAGGCCGAGCTCGCCCAGTCCTCGACGAGGCCGCGAAGCACCGGCAGGCTGACCGCGCCCGAGCCCAGCACGGTGTCGTGGAAGGCCTTGATGTCGAACCTCGCACCGAGGCGCCGCTGCGCCTCGTCGCGCAGCCGCAGGATCTCCAGCTGGCCGATCTTGTAGGCGAGCGCCTGGCCCGGCATCACGATGTAGCGGTCGATCTCGTTCTCGATGTTGTTCTCGCCGAGCGCGGTGTGGGCCTTCAGGAAGTCGATCGCCTGCCGGCGCGTCCAGCCCAGCGCGTGCATCCCGGTGTCCACCACCAGCCGGCCCGCACGCCAGGCGTCGTAGGACAGGATCCCGAAGCGGTCCATGTCGCCGGAGTAGAGGCCCATCTCGTCGGACAGCCGCTCCGTGTACAGCCCCCAGCCCTCGGAGAAGGCCGTCGAGCCGAGTGCTCGCTGGAAGGCCGGCAGCCCCGGCAGCTCCTGCGCGATCGCGATCTGGAGGTGGTGGCCCGGCACGGCCTCGTGGAACGCCAGCGCCTCCGCTTCGTAGCGCGGTCGCGTCTCCGGCGCGTGGAGGTTGATGTAGTAGCGGCCGGGCCTGGAGCCGTCCATCGCGGGCCACGAGTAGTAGGCGATCGTCTGGTGCTCCTGGCTGTGGGTCGGCACGGGGACCACCACACAGGCGGCGCCGGGGATGCGCCCGAACCAGTCGGTCATCGCCGCCTGGGCGCGCGCCAGCGAGCGCTTCGCCGTCTCGAAGACCTCGTCGGCGTTGTCGAAGCGGAGGCGCGGGTCGTCGCGCAGCGCGGCCAGGGTGCTCGCGAGGTCCTTCGTGCCGAGGACGCGGCCGCCCAGCTCAACGAACTCTGCGTCGATCCGCTCGATCTCGGCGAGGCCGGTGGCGTGGATCGCCTCGGGCTCGAGATCCAGCGTCGTGTGGACCCTGATGAGGTCGCGGTACGCCTCCGCCCCGCCCGGCACGTGCATGAGCCCCGGCCGGTCGTCCGGGCGGGCCAGCGGCGCGATGTCGCGCGCGATGGTGTCGCGGTAGCGCCGGAACGCGGGCACCGCGACCTCGCTGACCGCCTCGAGGAGGTTGGCGCGGAACGCGCGCAGGTCGCTCTCGGGCCAGTCGTCGTGCGCCTCCTCCGCCGGTGCCGCGAGCTTCCACCGCTCCGGCGGCTGCTCGAGCAGGCGGTCGAGGATGTCCAGCACCCGCTCCACCGGCTTCGCCGCGGCCACGGCGCCGTCCGCGGCCGCCTCGCGGAGGTTCGCCCGGGTGTCGTCGAAGAGCTTGCCCATCCCGTTCCAGCGGGCCACGAGGTTCGCCCCCTCCTCCGGAGACCTGATCGTCTGGTAGTCGACGAGGTCCAGGAGCCACATCGTGGGGCCGAAGATCGGATCGACCGACCATTCGTGCGTCCGGGTGCGCAGCGTCCGGGCCGTCGCGTCGGCCTCGTCGATGAGCATCCGCCGCGTCACCCGTTCGTCCGCGGTCAGCCCGCCCTCGTCGATCGCCCGGCCTTCCTCCGCCACGCCTTCGAAGAACGCGAGCTCTCGCTCGGTCGCCGCGGGCGTCACGTCGTTCAGCCGGTCGTCGAAGCGGCGATCGCCGATGACGGTCGCCCACGTGGGGCTGGCCTCAAGGTAGCCGTCCCAGAACCGCGCCGCGGCGGCGGCCAGGGCGGCGCTGGCTCCGGTCACGGTCGGCTGGTCGGGCATCGGCCGCGGATGGTAGCCACCTACGTCACGCACGGGCCGGGGGGCACGGAGGTCTGCCTGCCGATCGCGCCGGAGACGCGCTCCAGGACCTCCAGGGGCGACAGCGCGTACCCGACCAGCGGATCCACGCGGGACTCGGCGAAGACCACGCCCCCGACGGTCCCGTCCTCGAGCACCAGCGGTCCGCCGCTGTCGCCGGGCATCACCTCGGACCGGAGCTCGATGATCCGGCGCGTGACCCGCGATTTCTCGGTGACGTCGAGGCCCGTCGCGAAGTAGGCCGCGGCGACGGTCGCCCGCTCGACGGTCTCGTTGCCGCCACCCGGGAAGCCGATCGTTGCCCCGAGATCGCCACGGGTCGGCTCCTCGTTGGTGAAGGACAGCTGCGGGGCGTCCAGCCCGTTGGCCCACAGCAGCGCCACGTCCAGGTCGAGGTCCAGGAGCACCGGGATCGCCTTGAACGAGTCGTCGGCGGTCTGGACGATGATGCTGTCCGCCCCGACGACCACGTGCGCGTTCGTGACGAGGTATTCCGGGTAGATCACGAAGGACGTGCCGCTCGCGCGCTGGTCGCAGCCGTCGGCGACGACGCGCAGGACCGAGGGCGCCGCGCGTTCCCCGATGGAGCTGGCGAGCTCGTCGGACGGGAGCTCGATGTCCGGCGCCGGCAGCTGCTCGAGGCCGATGAAGACGTCCGGGAGGCCACTGTCGTCGAGCAGGTTGCCGAGCTCGAGCACGATCTCGGTCGGCGGGGGCAGGAACGCGTCGACGACCCGCAGCGCGGTCGACGTCTGCGCGATCTGGCTGAGGGTCGGAAAGGGCCCGGAGGCGATCACGCCGCCCGCGAGCCACAGGATGAGGATCGCCTGGGCCGCGCCGACGAGGGCGCCGAAGGCCCGGTCCAGCCAGCTGAGGAACCCGGTCCCGAGCGCCTTCGACGCCGCGCGGCCGCCAGCCGCCCCCAGCGCCTCGCCGAGCCCGACGAGGCCGAGCAGCACGCTCAGCACGACCACGGCGCGAACGGCTGGCGGGAGCTCGTCGAGGAGGGGCGTGACGGAGGGCAGGACCGCGAGACCCGTGAGGGCCGCGATCGCGGCCCCGGCCAGGCCGAGCAGCTGCGGGAGCGCCCCGGACCGGATGCCGAGGATCATCGCGATCACGATCAGGACGATCGCGAGCAGGTCCAGGGGATTCACCGCGGAGATCGTGCCACACGTCCCGCGGCGGGGCGTCTCAGCGGCGGGAGACGCTCACGGAACGGGCGACGCTCACGGAACGGCGGGCGACGCGCCCTGACAGCTGCCGGCGCTCAGGGAACGTCGAGCTTGATCGCGGGCGCGTCGCCCTCGGCGGAGATGGTCCACGTGCCCGCGGCGAGCACCCCGAGGTCGACGGCCACGGCGTGCAGCTCGGCGATCTCGATGCACATCTGGTCGCCCGGGCCGGAGCCCTCGACGACCGTCAGGTGGATCGTCTTCGCGGCGTCGTCCTTGGCCATCTTCACGGAGTCCAGCGCGTTGCACGGCGCGACACCGCTGTACCAGCGCAGGTCCGCGAAGGCCCGGCCGTCGTCGACGATCGCGGCGCGCAGCAGCTGGACGGTCACGTTGCGCTGGTCGATCAGGTCCTTCGTCGGGGTCAGGTACTTCGCCTCGCCGAGGAGGCTTTCATCGGGGATCTGGCCGACCGGGAACGTGATGCCGGGCGGGAGGATCCCGGTCCCCACGTTGCCGCCGCTGCCGCTGCCGTTGCCGTCCGGACCCGGTACCGCTGTCGGCGTCGGCTGGGGTGTCTCCGTGGCGCCCGGCGCCGGAGGCGTGGTGGGGGCGGCCGCGCCGCCGGCGCACGCGGCAAGGGCCAGCGTCAGGGCGGCAAGGGCGCCTGCGAGGGCCGGTCGGAGGGGGTTCGCCGGACGCGCACGTCGCGTGGAGCGTGGGGTGTGCAGCATGGCCGCCGAGACGCCGATCACGGGCGAAGGGTTCCGCGCGGGTCAGCCCGCAGCGAGGGTCCCTCCGCGGTCCGGGCGGGTGTCGACACGCGGCTCGTGCGACGCCTCCCAGGCATCGATCGCGTCCGACTTGCCGAGCAGGTAGCCCATCTCGTCGGTGCCGTGCAGGAGCATCAGCTTGGAGAACGGGTCGACGTCGAACGGCAGGTCCTCGTCGCCCGGCAGGTGCACGACCTGGGACTCGAGATCGACCGTGAGCTCGACGTCCGGGTCGGTCGTGACCAGGTCGAACAGCTGCCGGTGCTTCTCCGGGTCGACGATGATCGGCAGCAGGCCGTTCTTGAGCGCGTTGCCCTGGAAGATGTCGGCGCAGCTCGTCGTGATGACGGCGCGGATCCCCCAGGCCACGAGCGCCCACGGCGCGTGCTCCCGCGACGAGCCGCAGCCGAAGTTGTCGCCGGCGAGCAGGATCTTCCGGCCGTACATCGCGGGCTTGTCGAGGACGAAGGTCGGCTCCTTGAGGCCGCCATCCGCTTCGTAGCGCCAGTCGCGGAACAGGGCGTCGGCGAGGCCCTCCTTGTCCGTGACCTTGAGGAATCGCGCGGGGACGATCTGGTCGGTGTCGACGTTCTCCGCGGGCAGCGGGATGACGCTGCTCGAGAAGCTGTCGTATGCCTCCGGCATCTAGCGGCCCCCGACGGCGGCGAGCGTCTCGATCCCGGGCAGGCGGCGCGGGTCGGCGATGACGCCCGCGATCGCGGAGGCGGCCGCCGTGAGCGGGGAGGCCAGGAAGGTGCGGCCGCCTTTGCCCTGCCGCCCCTCGAAGTTGCGGTTCGAGGTGCTGACCGCGTACTGGCCGGGCGACAGCTGGTCGCCGTTCATCGCGATGCACATCGAGCAGCCGGCCTCGCGCCAGTCGGCGCCGGCGGCGCGGAAGATCTCGTGGAGGCCCTCGGCCTCGGCCTCGCGCTTCACCTCGTCCGAGCCGGGCACGACCATCATCCGGACGCTGTCCGCCACCTTGCGGCCCTGGAGGGCCGCCGCGGCGAGTCGCAGGTCGCTGATCCGCCCGTTGGTGCAGCTGCCGATGAAGACGACGTCGACCTTCTGGCCGAGCAGCGGCTGCCCCGGCTCGAGGTCCATGTACGAAAGCGCCTGCTCAAGGCCCCGCCTGCGCTGCTCGTCCTGGGCATCGCGCGGATTGGGGACGGCGGCCGAGATGGGAAGGCCCATGCCCGGATTGGTGCCATAGGTGACCATCGGCTCGAGGGCGGCGGCGTCGATCGAGATCGACCGGTCGAAGGTCGCGCCGTGGTCGGTGGGGAGGGCGCGCCAGCGCTGGACTGCCCGGTCCCACTCGGCGCCCTGGGGTGCGTGGGGGCGGCCGTGGACGTACTCGAACGTCGTGTCATCCGGGGCGATGAGGCCGGCCCGGGCGCCACCCTCGATCGACATGTTGCAGATCGTCATGCGCTGCTCCATCGAGAGCGCCTCGATGGCCGACCCGCGGTACTCGAACACGTGGCCGGTGCCGCCACCGACGCCGATGCGGGACAGCAGGTTGAGGATCACGTCCTTCGCCGAGACGCCCGGGGCGAGGCGGCCGTCGACGCGGACCTCGTAGGTCTTCGGCCGGCGCTGGAGGAGGCACTGGGTCGCGAGGACCATCTCGACCTCGCTCGTGCCGATCCCGAATGCGAGCGCACCGAACGCGCCGTGGGTGCTGGTGTGGCTGTCGCCGCAGACGATCGTCATGCCCGGCTGCGTGAGGCCCAACTGGGGCCCGATCACGTGGACGATCCCCTGGCTCGGGCTGCCGATGCCGTGCAGGGGAATCCCGAACTCGCGGCAGTTCTCCTCGAGCTGCTGGACCTGTGCGGCCGCCATCTGGTCGAGGATCGGGAGGTTCCGAGGCGTCGTGGGGATGGAGTGATCGGCCGTGGCGACGGTCCGCTCAGGGTGGCGGACCTTCAGGCCGCGGCGGCGGAGGCCCGTGAATGCCTGCGGGCTCGTGACTTCGTGGACGAGGTGCAGGTCGATCGAGAGGACGCTCGGCGCGCCGGGCTGCTCCGCGACGACGTGGTCGTCCCAGATCTTCTCGACGAGCGTGCGCGGCACCGCGCCGGTGCCGTTCGATCCCTGCGCCATGGCCGCACATTCTGCCGGACGCCGCGAAATGCGCGACCGGCCGATCGTCCGGTGGCGGGTTCAGCGCTGCGTAGCCGGGCTGCCAGCCCGGCATCTCGTGCTTTTCGGGCGGCATCAGGGCTGGCGGCCCCGCCCCGTGCTGGATCAACCATGGACAGAGGCGAAAACGCGTCCGGACCGGGCTGGGAGTCCAGCTCTGGTCACAACTGCGCGGAATCCCGGGCTGCCAGACCGGCCGCTGCGGCCCGGGATTAGCGTCGCGGGCCGACGCTCAGGCATGGGCCGGGCTGCCAACCCGGCATCTCGTGCGGGTGCGTCAGAAGTTGGGCTGCAACCCGGAGCGACGCTCAGGCATGGGCGGGGCTGCAACCCGGACCGACGCTCAGGCATGGGCTGGGTCGGCGGCGCGGGCCGACGCTCAGGCGTGGGCCGGGCTGCCAACCCGGCATCTCGTGCGGGTGCGTCAGAAGTTGGGCTGGCGGACCGGGCCGACGCTCCAGTTAGCCACCGTAGCGGGAAATGCAAGTCCCAATCTGGGCTGGGGGTCCAGGACCAGACGTATCTGCGCGGACCTCCGGGCTGCCAGACCGGCCGGCAAGGACGTCAGCGCGCGACCAAGCGATAGCCAACCCCTTCGCGCTTTCTGATTGCCCAGAGCAAGACGGGTCCAGGCCACGCCCGGGATCCGGTCAATGCCGCAAGCCCGTCCACCGGGTCGGCAGGGAAGGCGTCCCGCAACATGCGTCGAAAGTCTGTGGCGACGGCGCGGGTTGCACGCGTGTCGCGAACGACCAGCAGGCGCGAGATCGAAGGCGTCGGTTCCAGACGCGGCCAGCCTTCCCACGATGGGAGCGCCTCGGCCTTGAGAGCTGACCACCGCAGAAGCTGCTCGAGCCGACGAAGCTCCGACTGGATCTCGGTCGCCAGCAGGACCCCTGCAGCCGGGTCGTGTAACCCGAGATCGATCCAGCCCCTGGACGGGCGGCGAACGGCGATCTCGAGGAAGCGCGTCCATCGTCCGTCGAGCTCCGACAGGATCGCCTCCGTGATCGCCGCTTGGTGCCGGTCCCGTATGGACGGTCCCGTCGTCGGAAAGGCGCGCAGCGGTAAGTCACAGCCCAGCGCGGCCGTCAGCCGAAGGCAGGTTTCGAGCGATGGCCGTGCTTCACCCATCTCGATCTCGACGATGTAGCTCGCGTCGACACCAGCGGCGCGAGCGAGCATGGCTCGCGTGACACCCGCGTCCTCCCGCAAGCGGCGGATGTCCGACCCGAAGCTCGAGAGCGTCTGCCGAGCGAGCCGAGCAATCGCCTTGTCGAACGCCGCGTGGGGCATGTCTTCCATGAAAGAGCGTGCCGATCACTCCGCGCTTACTTGTCGATCACCTGCCGGACTTCTCGACGCCGTTGCCTTCTCGCGGAGGAACCCGAGTACCCGCGGATCGATCCAGCCGGGGGCGGCGGCACGGGCTTCGAGGTTCTCGACGCCCATCCAAGCGGTGAGGGCATCCTGCCAGGCGTCGTCCCAGCCGACGGGCAGGGGGCGCGGCTCGCCGACGAAGGGGCGCTCGGCATCTTCGGCACCGCCGGGTGGTCCGCCGCCGGCAATGCCGCTTTCTGCCGTGCCGCTGCCAGATGTCCCGTCCGGGCCCTGGGCTGGGGGAGGAGCCTGTTCCCCCAGGACCTGCCACATTGGCTGGTAGACGCTGGCGAACCTGCTGCCGGGGCCGGCGCCGAGCGTCTCGAGGTGCCGCCGCAGCTCGCGACCAAGGGTTTCATCGACCGGCAGGAGCGACTCGACCGGCGGACGGTCCAGGTACAGCCGGTGCAAGTCAAGCACGCGAGCGAGCTCCGGCACGGGGTCCTCGTGCTCGTCGATGCGGATGTCCATCAAGCGGTCGTTGCCGCCGCCGTAGCCGCCGCCCTCGCGCACGATCAGGAGCGCGGCGGACTGTCGCCCTCGACGGTCTCCGCCGGCCGCCTCGGCGGCCCGCAGGCACGCGACGAGCAGCTCGGCGAATGGCTGCCCGCCGGCCTCGAACGTCTCTGCGATGCCGTCGACCACTGCCCCGCCGGCGAGGATGTTGCCCTGGGCTGCATAGCCCTTCCCGGTTCGACCGCCGGCCCACGCGAAGCACTCGCGCCCGGTGTGGGTGGCGGCGCCGCCATGCCGGTCGACGATCCCCGCCTGGCGCTGCTCCCGGAGCACGTCTTCGGCGACCAGGCGCGCCAGGCTGTCCGCCGCGGATGACCCAGCCGCCAGCATCGCCAGGCCGTTCGGGCCGTAGGTGACGTTGGCGAAGGACTGCGTGGCGATCGCCCCGGCGTCGGCGCGGGCCCAGGGCACGACCGCGCCGACCGCCGGGAACTTCGACTGGGTGGCGACCCCGAGGTCGCCGGTCACCGGATCCAACGCAACGATCGAGTACGTCACCGCTCGCCTCCTGGCGGCGACGCTAGCACGGCCACCGACCCCTGCCGCCGCAGCCGCCGAACGGCTTCCCGGACCGCACCCAAGGCGACCGGACCGCATCGGACCGGCCGAAACCGTCCTGTGTCAATGGTCCGGTTGCGCGTTCAACCATTGGCCGCGTAGACTCCGCGGACCCATGGCACCTCGAAACCTGCCGGACCGCCGCTCCGTCGCCGTCGTCGTGACGTCCGACGGCCGCCGCGTGCACCTGCCTGTCGAGGCCGCCGAGGTACCCGTCCTCTCCCTTCTTCGCTCGATCCTGCTCGGGATTGAGGAGCTCGTTCTCCTCATTACCGGCCGGCGAGGCGACGGGACACGACGGAGCGATCGCAGCTAGCGATCTCGACACCGAGAGTCACCGGACCCCCGCCGATGAGGCGGGGGTTCTGCTTTTTCCGGGAGGGCGCGAACGTGGGCGAAGACGAGGGACAACGGTCGTGACGCTGACGAAGGGCGATCGGACGCGGCGCAGCCACATGCCCGCGGCGGGCACGGAGCACGCGGCCGCCGTGGAGCGCGCCCAGCGCGAGATGCTCCACGAGGGCTCGTCCAGCCCGGCCGTTCGGACGGCGGAGCGCGGCGTTCGGCCGAGAATCGGCGCCGACGTGGTCTGCGAGGCACTCCTCCGCCAGGGCACGGACGTCATCTTCAGCTACCCCGGCGGCGTGATCCTGCCGCTGTACGACATCCTGGGCGACTATCCGGAGCTGCGGCACGTGCTCGTTCGCCACGAGCAGGGCGGCGCCCACGCCGCCGACGGCTACGCCCGCGTGACGGGCAAGGTCGGGGTCTGCATCGGGACCTCCGGCCCCGGCGCCACGAACCTCGTGACCGGGATCGGCACGGCGATGCTCGACTCGATCCCGCTGGTCGCGATCACGGGCAACGTCCCCTCGGCGCTCATCGGCAAGGACGCCTTCCAGGAGATCGACATCAACGGCATCACCCTGCCGATGACGAAGCACAACTACCTGGTCCGCGACGCGAACGAGCTGCCACGGGTCATCGCCGAGGCGTTCCACATCGCCCGCTCCGGCCGGCCCGGTCCCGTCCACGTCGACATCACGAAGGACGCGCTGCAGCAGGAGACCGCCGCGGTCCATCCCTCTGAGGACGAGGTCGTCGCCGGCCTGCCCGGCTTCCGCCCGACGCTCGAGGGCAACTACAGGCAGCTGAAGCTCGCCGCGGCAGAGATCGCCGCCGCGGAGCGACCCGTGATCCTCGCCGGTCACGGCATCCTGCACGCCCGCGCCGAGGCGGAGCTCAGGGCCTTCGCCGAGAAGATCAACGCCCCGATCGCCTGGACCCTCCTCGGGATCGGCGCGATCGACGAGACCCACCCACTGGCCTACGGCTTCATGGGCATGCACGGCTGGAAGCACGTGAACCGGGCGATCCAGTCGGCCGACCTGCTCGTCGCGCTCGGGATGCGGTTCGACGACCGGGTCACCGGCAACGTGCGGACGTATGCGCCCTACGCGCGGATCGTCCATGTCGACATCGACCCCGCGGAGATCGGCAAGAACGTCGCGGTCGAGGTGCCCGTCGTGGGCGACGCGAAGCGCGTGCTGACGACGCTCACGCCCATGGTCGATCCCGTGCCGGCGGCACGGCGGAAGCCCTACTTCGACCAGCTGGCCGAGTGGCGCCGTGACTCCGAGGCGACCTCCTGGCACGGCTCCGGCGCGTGGCGCGATGGGCTGCTGTCCGCGGATTACGTCGTCCAGCGGATCGGCGAGCTGACCGATCACGAGGGCGTGTACGTCGGCGATGTCGGGCAGAACCAGATGTGGCTGGCGCGCTACGCCGGGTTCCGCCACCCGAACACCCACCTGTCCTCGGGCGGGCTCGGGACGATGGGCTACGCGATGCCCGCGGCGATGGGCGCCGCGCTCGGCACCGAGCGGGAGGTCTGGGCGCTCGCCGGCGACGGCGGCTTTCAGATGACGCTCCAGGAGCTGATGACGCTCGTCCAGGACGACATCCCGGTCAAGATCGCGATCTTCGACAACAAGAAGCTCGGGATGATCCGGCAGTGGCAGGAGATCATCTACGCCGGGAACTACCACTCCGCGTCGCTGCTCGGACCGGACTACCTGAAGCTCGCGGAGGCCTACGGGATCCCGGCGACGAGGGCCTCCACGCCGGCCGAGGTCGATGACGCGATCCGCTTCGCGCAGGCGGCGACGGGCCCGGCGCTGGTGTGGTTCGAGATCGCCGCGGAGCAGAACGTCTTCCCGATGATGCCGGCGGGCAAGGGCCTGTCCGACCTCATCGAGGAGTGGGGGACGGCGGAGTGACGCCCGAGTCGACGACCGCGGCGCCCCACGCCGAGACCGCCGCGCCCGCAGCGCCCGCGCACACGGCGCCGCCAGCGCGCGCCCTTCCGGGCGGCGGCGAGGCCACGCTCCACCGGCTCGTCGCGATCGTCGTCGACAAGCCCGGTGTCCTGAACCGCGTGGCGTCCCTGATGCGGGCGCGGAACTTCAACATCGACTCGCTGGCCGTCTCCCGGACGGACCGGGACGGCCTCTCGCGGATGACGATCAGCCTTCACGGCGACGACGTCGCCGTCGAGCAGGCGACCAAGCAGCTCTACCGGCTGATCGACGTCCTGAAGGTCCAGGACGTCACGGCGGAGCCCACGGTCGAGCACGAGCTCGCGCTCGTGAAGGTCAGGGTGGGAGAGGCGAATCGCGCCGACGTGCTGAAGCTCATCGAGCTGACGCGGGGGCGCGTGCTGGACGTGTCGCCGGACTCGGTCATCGCGGAGGTGTCCGGCTCGGAGGCGGAGGTCGACAACTTCGTCGCGTGCGTGCGCGACTTCGGGATCAAGGAGCTGGTCCGAACGGGCGCCGTCGTCATGTCGCGCGGCTCGTCATCCATCGAGGAGGCAGTGAAGCGATGAGGGCAGACCAGCGATGACGGCGCGGATGTACTACGACAACGACGTCGACGTGACGGCCCTGGAGGGCCAGACGGTCGCGGTGATCGGCTACGGATCGCAGGGCCATGCGCATGCGCAGAACCTGCGCGATTCCGGCGTGGACGTGGTCGTCGGGCTGGCGGAGGGTTCGAAGAGCCGGGCGCTCGCCGAGGAGGCCGGGTTCCCGGTCGAGACCGTCGCGGACGCGGTCCGCCAGGCGGACGTGGTGATGGTCCTGGTCCCCGACACTGCCCAGAAGGCCGTCTACGACGCCGAGATCGAGCCGAACCTCAAGCCCGGCGCGCTGCTGATGTTCGCGCACGGCTTCAACATCCGGTTCGAGCGGATCAAGCCGGGCGCGGGTGTCGACGTCGGGATGGTCGCGCCGAAGGGGCCGGGACACCTCCTGCGCTCCGTGTACGTCGCGGGTGGCGGGGTGCCGGCGCTCTTCGCTGTCGAGCAGGATCCGAGCGGGACCGCGAGGGCTCGGACGCTGGCCTACGCGCGGGCGATCGGCGCGACGCGCGCCGGGGTCCTCGAGACGACCTTCAAGGAGGAGACCGAGACCGACCTCTTCGGCGAGCAGGCGCTGCTCTGCGGCGGCGTCTCCGCGCTGATCAAGGCGGCGTTCGAGACGCTCGTCGAGGCGGGCTACCAGCCCGAGCTCGCGTACTTCGAGACGATGCACGAGCTGAAGCTCATCGTCGACCTCATGTACCGCGGCGGCCTCAACTTCATGCGCTTCAGCGTCAGCGACACCGCCGAGTTCGGTGACTACGTCTCCGGCCCGCGCGTCGCCGAGGGCGTGAAGGCCACGATGAAGGACGTCCTCTCGGACATCCAGTCGGGCGCGTTCGCGAACCGCTGGGTGGCCGTGCAGGATGCCGGCGGCGGCGAGTTCCAGGAGCTCCGGAAGCGGGATCGCGAGCACCAGATCGAGCAGGTCGGCGCAGAGCTCCGGGCCCAGATGCAGTTCCTCAACCCGGTCGTCGTCAACGCCGGCGTGGCGCAGGCGGCTGCCAGCTCCGCCGGCTCGTCCGGCGGGTCGCCCGCCGGGTCGTCCGCCGTACCGAACCACGCGTCGAAGGTGGCGGGCTGATGGCCCCCGCCACGCGACCCGTTCCGCGTCCCGCGGGCCCGCTCGCCCCTCCGAACCGGGTTCGTGTCTTCGACACGACGCTCCGGGACGGCGAGCAGGCCCCGGGCGCGGGACTCACCGCTGCCGAGAAGCTCGAGGTCGCGCGGCAGCTGGTGCGCCTCAAGGTCGACGTCATCGAAGCCGGCTTCCCCGCCGCCTCCGAGGGCGACTTCGAGGCGGTCCGGCGGATCGCCCAGGAGACGAAGGGCGACATCGCGGTCGCGGCGCTGGCTCGCTGCCGCGACGGCGACCCGCAGCGCGCGATCGAGGCGATCAAGGTCGCGGAGAAGCCGCACCTGCACGTGTTCATCGCGACCAGCGACATCCACCTCAAGCACAAGCTCCGCATCGACCGCGAGACCGCGCTCCGCGAAGCGACCCGCTGGGTTCGCTTTGGGCGCGAGCAGCTGGGTCGCGACGTCGAGATCGAGTTCTCGGCCGAGGACGCCTCCCGCACCGACCCCGAGTTCCTCATGCAGGTCTACGAGGCGGTGGTCGAGGCAGGCGCCTCCACGATCAACATCCCGGACACGGTCGGCTATGCGATCCCGGCCGAGTTCGGGGCGCTCGTCGGCCGGGCCGTGGGCCTCCTCGGCAGCCATGCAACGATCTCCGTCCACTGCCACAACGACCTCGGGCTTGCCACCGCGAACACCCTCGCCGCCGTGCAGGCGGGGGCGCGCCAGGTGGAGGTCACGATCAACGGCCTCGGCGAGCGCGCGGGCAACGCGTCCCTCGAGGAGGTCGTGATGGCCCTTCGCACGCGCCCGACGCAGTTCCCGACCGGCGACGGCGCTCCCGCAGCGGCCGCGCTGTCGAGCGGCGTCCAGACCGAGCACATCACGGCCGCGTCACGCCTGGTGAGCTACCTCACGGGCTTCGCCGTCCAGCCGAACAAGGCCATCGTCGGCGGCAACGCGTTCGCGCACGAATCCGGGATCCACCAGGACGGCGTGATCAAGAACCCGCTGACGTACGAGATCATGACCCCCCAGTCGGTCGGGCTGTCGGGCTCATCGATCACGATCGGCAAGCTGTCCGGCCGCAAGGGCCTCGCGACGAAGGTGGCCGAGCTTGGCTACGAGCTCGAAGGCGAGGCGCTCGACGCGATCTATCGCCAGGCGATCGCGCTCGCCGACGAGAAGAAGGAGGTCACCGACGACGACCTCGTCGCGCTCCTCGAGCAGCGCGTCGCCGAGGTGCCGCAGGCGGTGCGTCTTCTCGGGTGGAACGTGACGTCGTCCCACGCCGGCAAGGCGACGGGGATGGTCTCGCTCGAGGTCGGCGACGAGGAGCACGCCAAGGCGGCGATCGGCAACGGGCCGGTCGACGCGCTGTTCGAGGCGGTCGACGCCGCCGTCGGGGACGCCTTCCGCTGGCACCCCGTCCTCGAGGCCTACGAGATCAAGGCCGTCTCGGGCGGCGAGGATGCCCAGGGCCGCGTGCTCGTGCGCTGCCGGCGCTCCTCGGACACCGGGCCCGGCGCGCTGGTCGTGTCCGGGCACGGGTTGAGCACGAACATCATCGAGGCCTCCATCGAGGCCTACCTCGTGGCCGTCAACAAGCTGCACGGTGCGACGTCCGGCGGCCCGGCCTCGCCCGCGTTCGTCGGCCAGCGAACCACGGAGCTCCCGTAGGCTCGATGACGACCTATCGAATCGCCTCGATCGGGGGCGACGGCGTCGGGCCCGAGGTGATCGCTTCGGCGCGCGAAGTGCTCGATGCGGTCGGCGCCCGCGGGGGCTTCGACGTCGAATGGGTCGGCGTCGTCGCCGGCGGTGCGGCGATGGACGCGTACGGGACGGCGCTCCGCCCGGAGGATCTCGAGGCGGCGGGCGCCACGGACGCGATCCTGCTCGGCGCCGTCGGCGGACCGCGCTGGGACGATCCCGACGCCAGGGTTCGCCCGGAGCAGGCGCTGTTCGCGCTCCGTGGCGGCCTGGAGCTGTTCGCGAACCTGCGACCTGTCAAGGTCAGCGCTGCGCTCGTCCCGTCGTCGCCCGTCCGCCCGGAGCTCCTCGAGGGCGTGGACATGCTCATCGTCCGCGAGCTCACGTCAGGGCTGTACTTCGGGCGCCCGTCGGAGCAGCGCGAGACGCCGGAGGGCCGGGTCGCGGTCGACACCCTCTGGTATACGGAGGGGGAGATCCGGCGCGTCGTGCGGCTGGCGTTCGAGCTGGCACGCGGCCGTCAGGGCCGCCTCACGTCGGTCGACAAGGCCAATGTCCTCGCGAGCTCCAGGCTGTGGCGGAAGGTCGTCGACGAGACGAAGCCGGAGTTCCCGGACGTCGAGCTCACCCATCAGCTCGTCGATTCCTGCGCGATGCTGATCGTGCGGCGGCCGGCGGGCTTCGACGTCCTGGTGACCGAGAACCTGTTCGGGGACATCCTCTCCGACGAGGCGGCGGTCCTGGCGGGGTCGCTCGGGATGCTGCCGTCCGCGTCGCTCGGCGATCGACGGACGGCCCACGGCAGGTTCGGCCTGTACGAGCCGATCCACGGGTCCGCGCCGGACATCGCCGGCAAGGACGTGGCGAACCCGCTCGGCGCGATCCTCTCGGCCGCGATGCTGCTGCGCTGGTCGCTGGGCCTGAACGGCGCCGCGGACGCCCTCGAACGGGCCGTCGATGCCGTGCTGGCTGACGGCTACCGCACCGCCGACCTGCTGCCAGCGGACGGCGATCGCGACGGGCTGAGGGTGGTGGGCACGCGCGAGATGACGGCGGCGGTGGTCGAGCGACTTGGCGCCGCCACCGTGGCGGGCGCCGCCACCGCAGCGGGCGCCGCCACCGCAGCGGGCGCGGCGAGCGGTCCCGGCGCCGCCGTGGGAGCCGGGTGATGGGCTGGCGGGTCGCGGCCGGGCCCCCGACCCGGTTTTCCGTGCAACCGCGTTGGATCCTGGGCTGGCAGCCCGGGAACCAGCCCGGATCATCCGGACTCGGCACCGAATCGGCGTGGCGGTCGGGCTCGGAGCCCAGCCTTCGACGATGCCGCAATGAATTCCGGGCCGGTGGCCCGGTCTCGGCCTGGGTCACGGCCGCGGCCTGCGGCCGATGAGCGAGATGCCTGGCGCGACCGGGACTCGGGTCACCAGCGAGACGATGCCCAGCGGCCGGCCCGCCGTGAGCAACCAGCCGGTCGTGCTCTACGACACCACCCTTCGCGACGGCACGCAGGGCGAGAGCATCACGCTGTCGCTCGCCGACAAGCTGCGGATCGCGCGGCTGCTGGACGACTACGGGATGCCCTACGTCGAGGGCGGCTGGCCCGGCTCGAACCCGAAGGACATCGAGTTCTTCAAGGCCGCGAAGGACCTGCGCTGGTCGAACGCGAAGCTCGCGGCCTTCGGCTCGACGCGCCATCGCTCGAACACCGCGAAGTCCGACCCGAATCTCACCGAGCTGCTGCGCGCCGAGACACCCGTCGTGACCATCTTCGGCAAGAGCTGGGAGCTCCACGTCACGGAGGTCCTGGGAGCCGGCCTGGACGAGAACCTCGAGATGATCGCGGAGAGCGTCGCGCTGATGGTCCAGGAGGGGCGCGAGCTGGTCTATGACGCGGAACACTTCTTCGACGGCTACAAGGCGAACCCGGGCTACGCGCTGTCCACGCTCCGGGCGGTCCTGGAGGGCGGCGCGCGGACGATCGTGCTGTGCGATACGAACGGGGGCACCCTCACGACCGAGCTCGTGGAGATCGTGGACCGGACGCGCCAGGTGGTCGCCACCTACGACGGCGGCGCCGACGTGACCTTCGGCATCCACACCCACAACGACGCGGAGCTGGCCGTTGCCAACTCCCTGGCCGCCGTGCAGGCCGGCGTCCGCCACGTCCAGGCGACGATCAACGGCTACGGCGAGCGCTGCGGCAACGCCAACATGGTGAGCGTGCTCGCCGGGCTCGCGCTGAAGACTGACCTCCCGCTCACGCCCGCCGGCGGCGGACGGATCGAGGGCCTCACCGAGCTGTCACGCGTCGTCGCCGAGATCGCCAACGTCGCCCCGAACGATTGGCAGCCGTACGTCGGGCGATCGGCGTTCGCGCACAAGGGTGGCGTGCACGGCGCCGCGGTCGCGAAGGTCGAGCGCAGCTACCAGCACATCGAACCCGGCGCGGTCGGCAACGAGGGCCGGCTCGTCGTCTCCGAGCTCGGCGGGCGCGCGAACACCCGCCTCCGCGCCGAGCAGCTGGGGCACCAGCTGGACGGCATCGTCGAGCCCGCGGTCCTCTCGAACCTCATCAAGCGCCTCGAGAACGAGGGCCTGTCGTTCGAGGGCGCGGAGGCGTCCTTCGAGCTCCTGATCCGGCGCCACCAGGCCGGGTACCAAGCCCCCTTCAGGATCGTGGACTACACGTGCCTCATCGAGCAGCGGGCGGACGCGGCCCTCCGCGCCGAGGCGACGGTGAAGGTCGAGGTCGACGGCGAGACGCTGCACACCGCGGCGGACGGCAACGGGCCGGTGAACGCGCTCGATGCCGCGCTCCGGAAGGCTCTCCGCGCCTTCTACCCGGAGCTCGACGACGTGCACCTGTACGACTACAAGGTCCGCATCATCGACTCGGGCGCCGCCACGGGTGCGCGCACGCGGGTGACCATCGAATCGACCGACGGACAGCTCGAATGGTCCACGATGGGCTCCGACACGAACATCATCGCGGCCTCGGCGACGGCCCTCGCCGACTCCCTCGAATACGCGATCTGGAAGCGCGGTGCCGAGCTCCGGCGCCGCGACGAACGACACTTCACCACCATGAGCTCCGCCGAGGTGACCCGATGAGCGCGCAAGAGACCACCGTCAACCGACCGACCCTCCACCTGACCCGCTGGACCGTGACCTCGGGCTCCAACGTGCAGAGCCGGGGAGCGGTCGTCATCGAGGCAGGGGACCACCACTGGCGTGCCTCCGCCGAGGGCAACGGCGCGGTCGATGCGCTGTTCAAGGCGGTCGATGCGGCCCTCGCCGACATGCTCGACGGCCATCCGCGCCTCGTCGGCTACGACGTCCATGCCCTCGCCGAGAACTCCGAGGCAGAGGGGCTCGTGATCGTGGCCGTGCAGCCCCCGGCAGGCGCGGAGGGCGAGCGCGCGAACGGGCTGTACAACGGCCGCGCACGCTCCACGAACATCATCGCGGCGTCGATCGAGGCATATGTCGAGGCGCTCAACGCGATGCTCGCGGAGGAGCACTGGGCCGGCGCCGCCGAGTCCGCCGGCAAGGGCCGGCGCGGGCCCGCGGAGCATCACGGCCGGCGCGGCGAGCTCGACAAGGACGTCGACGATTCGCTCCCGTGGGTGGGATAGCCCGATCTGACGCTGGCGCGGGCGTTCAGTGACCACTGCCCGGTCTCCGGTCGCCTACTCCGGCGAGCCGGGCGCGTTCGCGGAGGATGCGGTGGTCGCAGCGTTCGGTGAGGCGGTCGAGCGGCGGCCCGTCGGCGGCTTTCGGGAGGTCTTCGACGCGGTCGCCGCGGGCGATGTCGGTGCGGGGGTCGTGCCCGTCGAGAACCTCGTGAACGGCTCGGTGCGCGAGACGTACGACCTGCTCCTCGAGTTCGACCACGAGATCGGGGCTGAGGTCGTCGTGCCGGTGGAGCTGTGTCTCGCCGCTCCGTCCGGCCGGTCGATCGACGACGTCCGGCGCGTGTACTCGCACATCCAGGCGCTGGGCCAGGCGGAGGGCTTCCTCCGCGGCCGGCCCTGGTCGCTCCTGACGACCTACAACACGGCTGGCGCGGGAAAGATGGTCGCCGAGAGCGGCGAGGACGGCGCCGCGGCGGTGCTGTCGCCCCGCGCCGCGCATCGCTACGGCCTCGACGTGCTCGCGGCCTCCATCCAGGACGTCCCCGACAACCGGACGCGGTTCGTGGTCATCCGGACGCGCGGGGAGGCGACTGCCGATGCGGCAGGCGAAGCGGCGGTCGGCGAAGTCACCGGGAGGGCGACGGGCGAGGCCGTCGGCACCGTCGCCGCCGACCGCGCGAACCCCGTCACGGACCGCACTCGTTACCGCACCACGCTCGCCTTCGGCGTGCACAACGAGCCCGGCACGCTCCTCCGCGCCCTCCAGGTGTTCGCCGACCGCTCGATCAACCTCTCGAAGCTCGAGTCGCGCCCAAGCCGCAACGCCGCGTGGGAATACGTCTTCTGGACGGATCTCGACGCCAACGCGGACGATGCCGACTGCGCAGCCGCGCTCACCGAGCTCCGAGCGGTGGCGACCCTCGTCCGAACCTTCGGCAGCTACCCGCGCGTCGCCGCCTGACCGATCCAGGCCGGCGGACGCCCGGCCGGGCGGGCGGAGGCGCGATGGTACCCTCGCCGCCCGCCGATCCCGGCCCAGCAGGCCCCTGCCACACGGAGCGATCGCACGTGGACAAGGCATTCAGCGCCGAGATGCTCGAGGGCTACGAGCTCGACGAGCCATCGATCACCCTGGGCGCGCCGATGCTCGACGGTGAGGTCCTGGCCGACGTCCACGTCCGCGTCGCGCTGTCGCGCATCAATCGCCACGGCCTCATCGCGGGCGCCACGGGCACGGGCAAGACCAAGACGCTCCAACTGATCGCGGAGCAGCTCGCGGCGGCGGGCGTGCCCGTCTTCGCGGTCGACGTGAAGGGCGACCTTTCCGGAATCGGCGCGCCGGGCGACGCGGCGAACCCCAAGATCGTCGAGCGCAGCCAATCGATCGGCTGGGCGTTCAAGGCCGCGGGACAGCCGCTCGAGGTCCTGTCGCTGTCCGGCACGACCGGCGCTCACGTCCGGGCGAGCGTCTCGTCGTTCGGCCCGCTGCTCCTCGGGAAGGTCCTCGACCTCAATGAGACCCAGACCTCCATCCTGTCGCTGGTCTTCCGGTACTGCGACGACCAGCACCTGCCGCTGCTGGACCTGGCGGACCTCCGGACGACGCTCAAGTTCCTGGGCTCGGACGACGGCAAGGCCGTCCTCGAGGAGCTCGGCGGGATCAGCCCGGCATCGCTCGGGGTCATCCTCCGCTCCATCGTGACGCTCGAGCAGGAGGGCGCCGACGTCTTCTTCGGCGAGCCGGAGTTCGAGGTCACGGACCTGCTGCGGACCTCGCTCGACGGGCGCGGCACCGTGACCCTCCTCGAGGTCGCGGACGTCATGGACAAGCCGCGGCTGTTCTCCACCTTCGTCCTGTGGATGCTGGCCCAGCTGTACGAGACGCTGCCCGAGGTCGGCGACCTGCCGAAGCCCAAGCTCGCGTTCTTCTTCGACGAGGCCCACCTGCTGTTCGACGATGCCTCGGACGCGCTCATGGAGCAGATCGAGCGCACCGCGCGGCTCATCCGGTCGAAGGGCGTCGGCGTGTACTTCGTCACCCAGGCGCCGACGGATGTGCCGTCATCGGTCCTGTCGCAGCTCGGCAACCGCGTCCAGCACGCTTTACGGGCGTTCACGCCCGATGACGCCGACGCGCTGCGCAAGACGGCCCGGACGTTCCCCATGACGGACCACTACGACGTCGAGCGCACGATCACCTCGCTCGGGATCGGCGAGGCGCTGGTGACCGTGCTGTCGCCGAAGGGCATTCCGACGCCCCTCGCCGCGACGCGGCTCATCCCGCCGGCCTCGCGGATGGCGCCGCTCACCCCGGACGAGATCGCCCAAGTCGTCGCCCTGTCGCCGCTCCAGGCGCGGTACGGGGCGCCGGTGGATCGCGAGAGCGCCCACGAGATCATCACGGCCCGGCTCGCCGCCGCGCACATCGCCGCCCAGGCCGCCGTACAGCAATCGGGCGTCGCGGTCCCGGGAGCCGGCGCGGGCAGGGGTACGGGTGCCGGCGCGGCCGATCCCTACGGCGGCATGACCCGGCGGGAATACGAGGCCCAGATCCGGCGCGAGGCACGCGAGGCCGAACGGGAGCGCAACCGCCAGGTTCGCGAGGCCGAGCGAGCCCGCCGCACGGCGGAGCGGGAGCGGAAGGTCGCGGAACGCGCCCGCCAGCGGTCGATCGACAGCGCCATCCGCACGGGCGGCCGCGTGATCACCTCGCGTGCCGGGCAGTCGCTGATCCGCGGGGTCTTCGACACGATCTTCGGGGGCGGCCGCCGCTAGCGCCGAAAGCCGCCGACGGCGCTACAGCCAGCGCCGGGCACGCGCCGCCAGCACGATCACGAGCGCCAGCACGACGATCGCGATCACCACGAACCAGAAGCTCATCGGGTCGTCCTTCGACAGCGGCACCACGACGTTCATCCCAAGGAGCCCTGCGATCATCGAGCCCGGCAGCAGCAGCACCGTTGCGAGGGTCAGCACCTTCATGACCTCGTTCGTGCGCTGCGCGGTCCGCGACATGAAGACGTCGAACGACCCGAGAACGGCCTCGCGACTGGCTTCCACGGCTGCCAGCGCGCCCTCGTAGCGGCTGCTGAGCCCCTGAAGCATGGACGTCGCGTCCGGGTCGTCGACGAGCCGGCCGACATCCGGCGCTGCCAGGGCTGTGAAGACGACGCGATGGTCAGCCATCAGCTGGCGCAGGCGGGCGATCCGGCGCCGGCAGCGCACGAGGTCCCCGAGCAGATCGCTGCGGCCGTCCGCGCGGAGCGACTGCGCATCGAGCCTGTCCACATCCTCCTCGATCGCGTCCACGGCGCCGTGGTAGCTCGTGATCGCGGCGTCGACCAGCACGGTGAGGAAGGCCACGGAGCTGAGGATCCCGGAGGCCGAGTCGGCCTTGATACGCCGGTCGACGTCATCCAGGAAGGCGATCGGGCGGTCGTGCTGCGAGATGACGACGTTGGGCGCGGCGATCAGGTCCAGCCAGGCCACGTCCGCAGGATCGTCGTCGTTCGGCTCCGCGGCGATGCGCACATGGAGATAGTCGCGATGCAGCGCGACGCTCGGCTCATGATCCGTTCGCTGGAGGTCCTGCGCCGTTCGCGGGCGGAGCTCCAGCTGCTCCGCAAGCCGGCGCGTCGTCTCGGCATCCACCTCGCCGGTGGCGTCGATCCAGAGCAGCTGTCGATCGGTCGGGCGGGTCGAGAAGACGGACTCGGTGGAGAGCAGGTCGTCCGGGCGGTCAGCGTCGAACAGGCGGGTGCGAATTCCGGATTTCGGGTCGATCGACAAGCGACCTCCTCGCTGGGCGCGCGATCACCCGCGGCCGTCGGAAGGATGGCGTCGCGGGCGTTGCAGCCGGTACTGCCGTTCGAGCGGCGGGCGAGGTCAGCTCCGTGTCAATCCCGGCGCCGGATCGACCCAGAGGCGGCGCGAGATGGTTCCGGGTGCCCGGGGTACGATGGTCCGACACGCCCACTGGAGCCCCCGATGACGCTCACCGCCACGCAACCGCACAAGATCTATCTCGCCGGGAAGTGGGTCGACTCGCCCGACACCCTGGAGATCGCCAACCCCTCGGATCCCGCGAACCCCGCCGGCACGACGTACAACGCCACCGAGGCGCAGTACGAGGAGGCCGTGACGGCGGCCGTCGCGGCGTTCGAGCAGACGCGCGTGCTGCCGGCGTATGAGCGCGGTCGGGCACTGCGCGAGATCAGCAACGGGGTCAAGGCGCGGCGGGAGGAGCTCGGGCGGCTGATCAGCCTGGAGGCCGGCAAGCCCATTCGCGATGCGCTGGTCGAGGTCGACCGGGCCGCGCTGACGTTCCGCCTGGGCGCCGAGGAAGCGGAGCGGATGACCGGCGAGATGATCCCGCTCGACCTGATGGCGTCGTCGAAGGGCCGGGTCGGCATCACGCGCCGCTTCCCGATCGGCCCGGTCGCTGCGATCAGCCCGTTCAACTTCCCGCTGAACCTCGCGGCGCACAAGCTGGCGCCCGCGATCGCCGCCGGCTGCGCGATCGTCCTCAAGCCGCCGTCGAAGGACCCGCTCACGATGCTCACCGTCGCGGAGATCGTCGACGGCGTGGGCCTGCCGGCGGGCGCCGTGAGCATCCTGCCGATGACCCGCGAGCTGGGCGACCGCATGGTCGCGGACGAGCGCTTCAAGCTCCTGACCTTCACCGGCTCGCCGTCGGTGGGTTGGCGGATGAAGGAGCGGGCGGGCAAGAAGAAGGTCGTCCTCGAGCTCGGGGGCAACGCCGGCGTGATCATCGATCGGACGGCCGACCTCGACTGGGCGGTCCGCCGGACGCTCGTCGGCGCGTTCGCGTATGCCGGCCAGGTCTGCATCAGCGTCCAGCGGATGTACCTCCACGAAGCCATCCGGGACGAGTTCCTTGCGAAGTTCAACGCCGGCGTGAAGGCGCTGAAGCTCGGCGACCCGCTCCAGCCGGACACGGACCTCGGCCCGATGGTCGACGAGGCGGCGGCGCAGCGGACCCAGCGCTGGGTCGACGAGGCGGTCCAGCTCGGCGGCCGGATCGTCGCCGGCGGCAAGGCCGATGGTGCGTACTTCCCGCCGACCGTCCTCGAGAACGTGCCCGTCGAAGCCCAGGTCTGCTCCAACGAGGCGTTCGCGCCGCTGGTCGTGGTCTTCCCGTTCTCCGACTTCGGCGAGGCCGTGAAGGCCGTCAACGACAGCTCCTTCGGGCTGCAGACCGGGGTCTTCACCAACGACCTCGCGAACGCCTGGCAGGCGTTCAACGAGCTGGAGGTCGGCGGGGTCATCGTCAACGACATCCCGACCTACCGGATCGACCACATGCCCTACGGCGGGGTCAAGGACTCGGGCCTCGGTCGCGAGGGCCTGCGCTGGGCGATCGAGGACATGACCGAGCTCCGGATCATGGTCCTGGCGCAGCCGCAGTAGCAGGCGCCACGGCAATCGAAACTCCCGCGCGCACCGCCGCGGACCTGCTCGTCGAGTGCCTCGAGGCCGAGGGCTGCGAGTTCGTCTTCTCCGTTCCGGGCGAGGAGACGATGGACGTGCTGGAGGCTTTGTCCCGGAACGGGACGATCCGCCACATCACCACCCGCCACGAGCAGGGCGCGGCGTTCATGGCGGACGTGTACGGGCGCCTCACGGGTCGCGCGGCCGTGGCCATGAGCACGCTGGGGCCCGGCGCGACGAACCTCCTGACGGGCATCGCGGACGCGTACCTCGATCGGGCGCCGGTCGTCGCGATCACGGGCCAGGCGAGCTCGGACAAGCTCCACAAGGAGGCCCACCAGGTCGTCGACATCGTCGAGATGTTCGCGCCGGTGACCAAGTGGAACGCCCGCGTCGAGCGGATCTCCGCGATCCCGGAGATCGTGCGGAAGGCGTTTCGCGTCGCGACCCTGGAGAAGCCGGGTCCCACCCACATCGAGCTGCCGGAGAACGTCGCGGCCACCCGTCTCGCCGCCGGCGACCCGTTGCGGCCCCTGGCGCCGGGGCGGGCGTACTTCCCGGAGCCGCCGGAGGAGGCGATCGTGCACGCCGCGCGCCTCATCAACGAGGCCCAGCGCCCCATCGTCCTGGCCGGCAACGGCGTCCTCCGTCGGAAGGCGTCGAAGGAGCTGCGTGACTTCGCGAAGGCCTTCCATCTGCCGGTCGCCGCGACGTTCATGGGCAAGGGCGCGATCGACGACCGCTCGCACCTCTCGCTGATGGCGGTCGGGCTCCAGGCTCGCGACCACGTGCTGACGGGCTTCGACCGGGCGGACCTCGTCATCTCGGTCGGCTACGACCTCGTCGAGTACGCACCGTCACGCTGGAACCCCGACGGGACGAAGCGCATCATCCACATCGACACCCAGCCCGCGGAGGTCGACGCCGGGTACCAGCCCGAGGTGGAGCTCATCGGCGACATCGGCGGCGCCCTCGAGGCGCTCACGGTCGCGGCGCTTCCCGGCGGCGTCGGCGGCCGCACGGCGTCCGAGCGCCATGAATCGCGTGAGACGGTGGTCCACGCCGACCTGCGCAACTCGCTGCTCGGCGACCTCGAAGCGTGCGTCAACGACGACGCCTACCCCATCAAGCCGCAGCGGGCGATCTACGAGCTGCGACGGGCCCTCGCCCCCGAGGACATCGTCGTCAGCGACGTCGGCGCGCACAAGATCTGGGTCGCCCGGCTGTACCAGGCCTACGAGCCGAACACGGTGATCATCTCGAACGGCTTCGCGTCGATGGGCATCGCCGTCCCCGGTGCGATCGCGGCGAAGCTGGTTCATCCGGACCGCAAGGTCGTGGCGCTGTGCGGCGACGGCGGGTTCCTCATGAACTCCCAGGAGCTGGAGACGGCCAAGCGGATCGGCGCGGCGGTGGTCGTGGTGATCTGGCGCGACGACGGCTACGGGCTCATCGACTGGAAGCAACGCAACGAGTTCGGGCGGCCCTACGCGGTCGAGTTCGGGAACCCGGACTTCGTGCAGTACGCGGAGTCCTTCGGGATTCCGGGCTTCAGGCCGCAGACCGCGGACGAGCTCTACCCGATGCTGCTGCGGGCGCTCGACCTGGATGGGCCGGCGGTGATCGACGTCCCGATCGACTACCGCGAGAACGTCCTCCTCACGGAGCGGCTCGGCGCGCTTTCCGGCCTCTGATGCGCACGGCCGCTTCGCGCGCCGCGATCGCTGGCTGCGCGGCGATCCTGCTGGGCGCGTGTGCTGCGCCAGCTGGTTCAACCGCCCCGAGCCTCGCCGGGTCGAGTGCGGGAACCGCGGCGCCGTCAACCGCGGCGCCGTCGCCCGCTGTGCCCGGCCTGAGCGATGCGTCCGGCCCGCCGGAGCCCTCGACCGCGCCGTCGACCGCGCTGCCGGCCCGAGGATCGTGGACCGTGCTTGCGAGCCACGGCCCGACACCGGCGGCGCGTGAGGATCACACGTGGACGGTCGATCCCGGGTCCGGACTGGCGTACCTGTTCGGAGGCCGCGACGGCGGCACCTCCTTCGACGACCTCTGGAGCTTCCATCCGGCGACCGACACCTGGAAGGAGCTCACGCCCGAGGGGCGCGGGCCGGCCGCGCGCTTCGGGCACGAGGCGGCGTGGGTGCCCGGCCTCGGCCTCGCCATCACGCTCGGCCAGGCTGGCTCGAGCTTCTTCGACGACGTGTGGCTCTTCGATCCCGAGGCGTCGTCCTGGCGGCAGCTGTCCGGTGACGGCGAGCGGCCGGTCCCGCGGTACGGGAGCTGCTCTGGCATCGGGCCGGACGGGCGGCTCTGGATCTCCCACGGCTTCACCGAGGAGGGGACGCGCTTCTTCGACACCCGCGCCTACGACTTCGAGACCGGATCGTGGAGCGACGAGACGCCGCCAGACCTGCAGCCCGTGGAGCGCTGCCTGCACACCTGCTGGTGGACCGGCGGCGGGGACTTCGTGCTCTACGGCGGGCAGACGACCGGGGTGGCTGCGCTCGGCGACCTGTGGCTCCTCGAGGGCGCCCGAGCCGGTGGCGCCGGCAGCTGGATGAAGCTGGAGGAGCCGGCGCTGGCGGCCCGGCAGCTTCCCGCCGTTGCGAGACGCGGTGCGCTCAGCGTGGCGTTCGGTGGCCGCGACATCGACCGCCAACCCCTCGGCGACACCTGGCTCCTCCCGGATCCGGGCGGCGCGCCGATCAGCCGCCTCGACGTGGACGGCGAGGCGCCCGACGATCGCTCAGGGGCGGCGCTGGTCTACGACGAGGCGCGGGACCGGATGCTGCTCTTCGGCGGCATCGGCGACGAGGCCTTCGACGACCTCTGGGAGCTGTCCTTCGACTGACCCTTGGCGCCGGCGCCGCCGCGGCGCTACTCGTGGGTCTGGCGCGTGGCCCGCAGGAACGACAGGGCGCCGCGCTTGCTGGTCACGAGATGCCCGGTCGCATCGAGCGGCGGCAGGAGCGGGTTGTCGACGTCGTCGACCGGCGCGGCGCCCGGCCACCGCGGCGGCTCCGACCGGCGATCCCCCCGGCGCTCCGCGCGGCGGTCGACGCGGTCCGACGGCGCGGTCAGGTCGGGGAGGTCGGCGAGATCGGCCGTCACGGGGATCGGCACATCGTCGCGCTGCTCCAGCGCCGCGATGTCCACCCACGTCAGGTCGCGGTCGGGACCGGGCCGCCCGAGCAGGTAGCCCTGGCCGGCGGTGATGCCGAGCCTGCGCGCCGTCCGCAGCTGGCCGGAGGTCTCGACGCCCTCGGCCGTGGTCGTCGCGCCCATGCGCGTCGCGACCTCGACGATCGATCGGAGGACGGAGTGTGTTCGGTCGTCGCCTGCGCGCTGCACGAGTGAGAGATCGATCTTGACGACGTCGAAGCGGAACTGGCTGAGGAGGCGCAACCCGGCGTTGCCGGCGCCGACATCGTCGGCCGCGACTCGAACGCCCGCGTTCTGGATCGTGAGCAGCATGTTCCGCAGCCGGTCCGGGTCCCGGATCGCCTCGCGCTCCGTGAGCTCCAGGATCACCCGGCCCGGCGCCATGCCGTGCCGGCGCAGGATCGAGAGGAAGGCGGTGGCGGTGAACTCCGGCGACTCCAGCGTCCGCGGCGAGACGTTGACGCTGAGCGACATCGTCTCGTCCATGCTTCGCGCGCTCCGCAGGACGACGTCCAGCGCTGCGCGGTCGAGGTCGGCGACGCGGCCCGCCACCTCGGCGGCATCGAACAGCGCGCCGGTGTGGGCGAAGGTCGATGCCTTCGGCACCCGGACGAGCCCTTCGTAGCCGATGACTCGACCCGAGTTGAGGTCGATCACCGGCTGGTAGACGGGTGTCAGCGTGCTCGCCTCGATCACCGCCGAGATGGCGCTGGAGAGCTCCGCCCGCATGCCGTCGTCGACGTGGCCGTGGTCCTTCTCGGGGTCGTAGATCGTCACGACCGTGCGACCGGTCCGCTTGCCGCGGTACAGCGCCGCGTCGGCCTGGGAGGTCAGCTCGAGGCGGGTCGTGCCGTATTCCGGGCAGGCCGTGACGCCCGCGGAAAAGGAGATCGGCCAGCGATACAGGCCCGCGACGCGATCCTCGAGGCCGCGCGCCAGCAGCCGCCGAGCGACGACGATGGCGCCGCTCGCATCCGTGTGCGGCAGCAGCAGCGCGAACTCGTCGCCGCCGATCCGATAGGCCGCGTCGGTGTGGCGGATCGTGGAGCTGATGAGGGCGCCGACCTCGGACAGCAGCTGGTCGCCGGTCGCGTGACCCTTGGTGTCGTTGATCCGCTTGAACTCGTCGATGTCGATGAGCACGAGCGAGAACGCCGTGCCGTAGCGCCGGGCGCCCTCGACCATCCGGGCGACGGCCTCCTGGAACGCGCGGTGGTTGCCCAGCCCCGTGAGGCTGTCGCGGAGGGCTGCCTCGCGCGCGCTCTCGTACAGCTCGCGCAGCCGCGACCGCGAGTTCTCCAGGGCCCGCGCGGGTCGCAGGATCTGCCGCGCCATCCAGATCGTGAAGCCGACGAGCAGGACGAGCATCGCGCCCAGCGCACTGAGCGCCTGGACCGGCATCGCGACGAGCGGGATGGGCGCTCCGACGACGACCTGCCAGCCGTCGATGCCGGGGAGGTCGAGCTGCATCCTGCCGTCGGATTCGCGCGCGGCCATCGTGGCCAGGTCGAGGACCTCGCCCGGCAGGGCGCCCGGATCGAACGGCCCGGTCGACTCGGCCAGCACCCGGCCGGTGGCGTCGGCGATGCGCAGGACGCGGCCGGGCAGGTCGGCCTGCGGCGTTGCCGCGGCCAGGAGCGCGGGCATGGACACGGCCGCGACGAGCGTCCGCGCGGGCCCGCCTCCGGCCTCGGACGTCTCGACGACGAGGATCCGCGTCGGGTCGCCCGGAAGCGCCGCCAGGCCCGAGACCAGCACGCCCGGGGGCAGGGAGCGCATGTCGACGGCCGGCCCGAAGGCTGCCCGCACGCCCTTCCCGGTCACGAGCGTGGCCGCGGTCAGCGCGCTCCCCGGCGCTTCGACGAAGTGCTCGAGCCCGTCCGTGGCGGCCCTGCGAGCCGACGCGGTGGCGCCCTGGGCGGCGGCCTTGACGAGCACGGGCTGGTCGAGGAGCTCCGCGGCCTCGCGACGCAGCGTGGCGATCTCGCCCTCCACCATCGCCGCGACGGTCCGTGCCTGATCGACCAGCCGGTCGTGGTGCGCCGCGCGACCCTCCTCGGCGACGGCTCGCACCAGTGGCGAGACCGCGGCGATCGGGAGCACCGCGACGGCGATCAACGTGAGCGCCAGCCGCAGCTTGACCAGGCGCAGGCTGTCGCGGCCGTCGAGGATCGGGTCGCGGGAGAGGTCCTGGTGGTGGGGCTCGGGCTGCAATGCGACCTCGGGGGCGTGGCGCGGCACGCCATCGCGCGGCGTGCTCCCGTAGCAAGCCGCGCGCGCGAGGGGACGGCACCTACCCGTTCGTCACTCGGCGAATGGGACGCTCGGGTCAACCTCAGGCCCGGGGCGCCGGGCGCGAGCTAGCGCGTGAAGCTGCCGCCGGGCTCCGGTGCGCGTACCTGGACGCTCCCGAGACCACGCTTCACGAGCTCCGATCGGAGCTCGTCCGGGGTGCCCGCGAGGATCGGGTAGGTGCCGTAATGGATCGGCATGACCTCGCCGACCCCGAGCAGCTCGACGGCGAGCGCGGCCTCCCGCGGCCCCATCGTGTAGTGACCGCCGATCGGGAGGATCGCGAGATCCGGCTCGTACAGCTCGCGGATGAGGCGCATGTCGCCGAAGACGTTGGTGTCGCCGGCGAAGTAGATCCGGCTGGCGTCCTCGAGCTCGATGACGAATCCGACGGGCTCGCCGAGGTAGCGGGGGGTGCCCTGGGCGTTGTCCCAGTCACCGGCCGAGTGATCAGCAGCCGTCAGGGTGACCTTCAGACCGCGAGCGTCGAGCGTGCCGCCCTTGTTGCAGCCGATCACGTCCTCGGGGCGCGGGTAGACGCTGTTGAGCCACAGCTGGAGCTCGTGGATGGCCGGCCAGACCGGCCTGGTCCGGACGGCGATCGGCATCGCATTCCCGAAATGGTCGGAGTGGCCGTGGCTGACGAGCATGACGTCGCACGCATCGACGTCGTCCGGCGACCTGGGGCTGCGCGGGTTGAGGAACCACGGGTCGAGGAGGACGACCTTGCCGCCGGGCGTCCGGATCTCGACGCACGCGTGGCCGTACCAGGTGATCGTGGTTCCGCCTGAATCCATGCGCTGCACCTCCGCGGCCAGCGTAGTCCCGTGCCCCGGGAAACGCCGCTCTTCGTAACGATTGCATGACAGATCCGGACTCCGCTGGCAGAATGCCCACGAACACTCCGGGAAATCCCGGCTGCGGCGGTCGCTGCGCGGCGGTGGAGGTTCACCCAGCAACCCCCGTCACGATGACGTGCTGCCTGACGCGGCGCGCGCCATCGGATGACGGCATCAATCCGTTGCCCCTCGCCTCCGAGGGGCTCCAGGCAGAAAGGAGCTCGGGTAGCGCTGCGGCGTGCCCATCCACTTCATGCGCAAATCCATCCGCGCTATCGCGGCGGCAATCGTCGTCGCACTTGTCCTGCCGGTCGCGACACTCGCCGCCTGGCCTGTTGCCAACCGCTACGCCTGGGTGAGCCAGGGCTACCACAGCTACCACAAGGCCGATGACATCGCCTCGTACTCGGGCACCAGGGTCGTCCCGATGCGCTCAGGCAAGGTCGTCTTCGCCGGCTGGAAGAAGAACTGCGGCGGCTACCAGGTCTGGGTCTCCCACGGGAACGGCCTGTACTCGGCGTACTACCACCTCCGTTCCGAGTCCGTCTCCAAGGGCCAGTGGGTGGCCAAATCCCAGACGACCCTCGGCCGCGTCGGCTCGACCGGCTGCGCCACGGGCGCACACCTCCACTTCGAGGTCTGGCGCGGCTTCCCCTGGAGCAGCGGCTCGTACCGCGTTCGGCCGTGGAGCTACATCGACACCGGCACGTACCTGCCGTACCGCTACCGCTAGCGGGAC
>DASTIE010000017.1:0-10368 GCA_035717865.1 Candidatus Limnocylindrales bacterium | reverse complement strand
CGGCCCGGCGACGTCGCGCCGGGGCAGTTCGGCCCGATCAGCCGCGCACCGGCACGCTCCACCGCGGCCACGACGGGGATCATGTCCAGCGCCGGGATGCCCTCGGTGATGCAGAAGATCGTCTCGATCCCGGCCGCAGCGGCCTCGAGGATCGCATCGGGCGCACCGCCCGCGGGCACGAAGATGCAGGACGTGTTGGCGCCCGTCTCGCGGACCGATTCCGCAACGGTGTCGAACACCGGCACGCTGTCGTCGAGGGCTTTCAGGCCACCCTTGCCGGGCGTCACCCCGGCAACCACCGGCGTGCCGTAGGCCTGCATGGCGCGCGCGTGGAACTCGCCCTCGCGCCCGGTGATGCCCTGGACGACGAGCCGGGTCTCGCGCGCGACGAGGATGCTCACGGCGCGCCCCCGGCTGCCGCCCGCGCCACCTCCGCCGCCGCGACCGCCTTCGCCGCGGCCTCGTCCAGCGACGCCGCCGTCTCGAAGTGCGCCGCCTCGAGCAGCTGCGCGGCCTCCTCCGCGTTCGTGCCCACGATGCGAACGACCATCGGCACGTCGCGGGTCTGGACCTTGCGGGCGTCGATGAGGCCCTGCGCGACCTCGTCGCCGCGCGTGATCCCGCCGAAGATGTTGACGAGGATCGCCTCGACCCTGGGCTCGGCGAGGATCAGCCGCATCGCGGCCGCGACCCGCTCTGCCTTGGCTCCGCCGCCGATGTCGAGGAAGTTCGCCGGCTCGCCGCCCTCGCGCTTGACGAGGTCCATCGTCGTCATCGCCAGGCCGGCGCCGTTGACCATGCAGCCGATCGTCCCGTCGAGGTGGATGAAGCTGATGTCGTGGCGGCGCGCCTCCGCGTCGGCGGGCGCCTCCTCGTCGGGGTCGCGCAGCGCCTCGTGGTCCGGGTGCCGGAACAGCGCCGAATCGTCGAGCGTGATCTTGGCGTCCAGGCAGACCAGCTGCTCCTCGGCCCCGCCGGGTCCGCCGCGTACGATGGCCAGTGGGTTGATCTCCACGAGGTCCGCGTCGTACGCGAGCATCGTCTTCACCAGCCCCTTGGCGATCCCGACGGCGGCCTTCAGGTGCTTCCCGAGCCCCAGGCGGAAGGCGAGCTCGCGGGCCTGCCAGTCGCGCAGCCCGAGCATCGGGTCGGCGTGGACCCGCACGATCGCCTCGGGGTGCTCCGCGGCGACCTGCTCGATCTCGACGCCACCCTCTGCCGACCCCATGAGCAGGATCGAGCGGGCGGCGCGGTCCAGCACGGCCGCGAGGTAGTACTCCTTCACGATGTCCGCCGCCGGCGCCACGAGCACCTTGCGGACCGCGATTCCCTTGATCTGCATCCCGAGGATCGCGTCGGCGACGTGCTCCGCCTCGTCGTCGGACGACGCGAGTTTGACCCCGCCGGCCTTGCCGCGCCCCCCGACGAGCACCTGGGCCTTGATCACGACCTGCTGGGCGTGGCCCACGCCGTGCAGCAGGCGCGAGGCCGCCGCGCGCGCCTCGGTGGGGGAGCGGGCGACCTCCCACGGCGGCACCGGCAGCCCCTGCGCGAGCAGCAGCTTCTTGGCGTCGGCTTCCTGGATCTTCACGGGACGCCGATGGTACGCGGTCGCCCCGACGACGCCGCGATCAGCGCTTCCGGTTCACGTGGATCCGGCGCGCCTCGCCGATTCGCTCGAGCGCGGCCGGCGTCTTGCCGATCGACCAGACGATGGCATCGGCGAACCCGGCCGCCTCGAGCTCGTCGAAGATGTCGGCGAGGCCTTCGGCGTCGGCATCCGTGGAGCGAGCGTCCTCGCCGCGCTCGCCCGGCTCGAAGACGCGAATCCCGACGGTCCGCCGAATCTCGCCACGCGGCCGGCCCACGTCCTCGCACGCGGAATCGAGGTCGGCCATCCGCTGCCGGACCGTGTCGTCGACCCCGCCGAACCACGCGGTGTTCCAGGCGTCGGCCCACCTCGCGGTCAGCCGGAGCATCCGCTCGCCCTTCGCGGCGACGAGGATCGGGGTCCGGCGCGCCGGCGGCGGCAGAAGCTGCGCGCCGGCGAAGCGGCTCCAGCGGCCCTCGAGGTCGACCTTCTCGCCGTCGAGGAGGCGCCGGATCACCTCGAGGTCCTCCTCGAACCGCCCGACGAGGTGATCGAACGGGAACCCGAACGCGTCGTACTCCGGCTCGTGCCAGCCGCAGCCGAGGCCCAGGATGAGCCGACCGCCCGACAGGTCGTCGAGGGTCTGGCCCATCTTGGCCATGAGGCCGGCGTTGCGGAACGAGGAGCACATCACCAGGGTCCCCAGCTCGACGCGGGGGACCACCGACGCCAGCGCGGACAGCGTGGTCCAGGCCTCCTGGAGGCCCTCGTCCGGCTCGTTCGGGAAGCGGAAGATGAGGTGGTCGAAGACCCAGATGGAGTCCAGCCCGGCCGTCTCGGCCCGTGACGAAAAGTCGAGCGTCTGGGCGAAGGTCGGCGCCCTGCCGTCCTCGAGATCGCCGTAGCCGAGCGGAACCGTGACACCGATGCGCATCGGCGGAGTCTATCGACGCCCGCCGCGAACGGCCGCCCCGCTCGCAGCCCGCCGCCCCGCCTAGAATGCGAGCCATGGCCCACCGAGTCACCCTCATCCCCGGCGACGGCATCGGCCCGGAGCTGGCGGAGGCGACACGCCGCGTCCTCGACGCGACGGGTGTCGCATTCGAGTGGGAGGTCGTCGAGGCTGGTGAGGCCACGATCGCGACGCAGGGCACGCCGCTGCCGGACTCGGTGCTGGAGTCCATCCGGCGCAACAAGGTCGCGCTCAAGGGTCCGATCACGACGCCCGTCGGCTCGGGCTTCCGGAGCGTCAACGTCGGGCTTCGCCAGGCGCTCAACCTGTACGCCAACCTCCGGCCGGCTCGATCGATGGCGGGCGTGAAGAGCCGCTACGAGGACGTCGACCTCGTGATCGTCCGCGAGAACACGGAGGACCTCTACGCCGGCATCGAGCACATGGTCGGCCGGGACGCCGCGGAGTCGATCAAGATCATCACCCGCGCCGCCTCGGAGCGGATCGCGCGGTTCGCGTTCGAGTACGCCGTGGCGAACGGCCGGAAGAAGGTCACGGCCGTGCACAAGGCCAACATCATGAAGCTCTCCGACGGCCTCTTCCTCGAGGCCTGCACGGCGGTGGCGGCGGCCTACGCCGGCAGGATCGAGTTCGAGGACCGGATCGTCGACAACATGTGCATGCAGCTCGTCCAGAAGCCGGACATGTACGACGTCCTCGTGCTGCCGAATCTCTACGGGGACATCGTCTCGGACCTCGCCGCCGGCCTGGTCGGCGGGCTGGGCGTCGCGCCCGGCGCCAACATCGGCGAGGACGGCGCCGTGTTCGAGCCGGTGCACGGGTCCGCGCCCAAGTACGCCGGCCAGAACAAGGCCAACCCGACTGCCCTGATCCTGTCCGGCGCGCTGATGCTGCGCCACCTCGGCTACGCCGATGTCGCCGAGCGGGTGGAAGGCGCGGTTCGGGCCGTCATTGCGGAGGGACGCACGGTCACATCGGACCTCGGCGGCAGCGCCGGGACCCGGGAGTTCGCGGATGCCGTGATCGACAGGCTGGGCGTGACCGCGGGCGCCGCCGCGTGACCGGGAGGCCCGCATGACCGTCCAGGGCGCCGTCCTCCGCGCGCTGCGCAAGCCGCGCGGCACCGCCGAGCAGGGCTTCGGCGAGACCAGGCGCCGCGACAACTGGGCCGTCTACCCGATCATCCAGGCGATCGTCTTCACGTTCTGCGCCGGCTACCTGACCTTCAGCGGCGTCCTCTGGGGGCCGCTCTTCGGGCCGCAGTTCGTTGAGGCCGACGGCTACCTTTCGCCGCTCTTCTCGCCCCTGCTCGTCTTCCCGAACATGCCGACGTGGCTCAGCCCCGGTCTGCTGATCCTGTGGATCCCGATCGGCTTCCGGGCGACCTGCTACTACTACCGCAAGGCCTACTACCGCTTCTACTTCGCCGATCCGCCGGGCTGCGCCGTCGGCGAGCCGACGGCCCATCGGCGGTTCAAGCTCGAGAACGCCTTCCCGTTCATCCTCCAGAACCTGCACCGGTACCTGCTGTACCTGGCGTTCATCCCGCTGTTCTTCCTGTGGCTCGACGTGTTCGCCGGCTTCCTGAACCCGGCCGAGGGAACCGGCGCGTGGCAGCCGCGCCTCGGGCTGGGCGGGGTCCTGCTGCTCGTCAACACCGTGCTGCTCACCGGCTACTCGCTGTCGTGCCACTCGCTGCGGCACCTCGTCGGCGGCCGGATCGACTGCTTCTCCTGCACCTCGGCACGGCGCGTCCGGTACACGCTCTGGCAGCGCCTCACGGACCTCAACCGCAACCACATGTGGTGGGCCTGGACGAGCCTCATCACGGTGACCCTGGCGGACATCTACGTCCGGGCGCTGCAGGCGGGGCTCTTCACCGACCCGCAGATCCGCTTCTAGGACAGAGGCGGCGCGTGGCACTGGCTTCGGAGTCGTTCGACCAGATCCAGACGCATCCGGTCGACGTCCTCGTCGTCGGCGCCGGCGGCGCCGGCCTCCGGGCCGCGATCGAGGCGAAGGCCGCCGGCGCGACGGTCGGCCTCGTCTGCAAGTCGCTCCTCGGGAAGGCCCACACGGTCATGGCCGAGGGCGGGGTCGCGGCCGCGATGGGCCACGTCGACCCCGAGGACAAGTGGCAGACCCACTTCCGCGACACGATGGTCGGCGGCAAGCTGCTCAACAACCCGCGCATGGCCGAGCTGCACGCCAAGGAAGCGCCGGACCGCGTTCGCGAGCTCGAGGCCTGGGGCGCCGTCTTCGACCGGACCCGGGACGGCCGCATCCTCCAGCGACCGTTCGGCGGCCACACGCACCCCCGGCTCGCGCACGTCGGCGACCGCACCGGTCTCGAGATGATCCGGACGCTCCAGGACCGCACGGTCGCGGCAGGCGTCGAGGTCTTCATGGAGTGCACCATCACCCGCCTCATCACCGCGGGCGGCGCCGTCGTCGGGGCCTTCGGGTACTGGCGAACGACGGGCGCCCCGATCGTCTTCCCGGCGAAGGCCGTGGTCCTCGCGACCGGGGGGATCGGCAAGGCCTACAGCGTCACCTCGAACTCCTGGGAGTACTCCGGCGACGGCCAGGCGCTGGCGTACCAGGCGGGCGCGGACCTCATCGACATGGAGTTCGTCCAGTTCCACCCGACGGGCATGGTCTGGCCGCCCGGCGTGCGCGGCCTGCTCGTGACCGAGGCGGTCCGCGGCGAGGGCGGGATCCTTCGGAACAAGGACGGCAAGCGCTTCATGTGGGACTACCTGCCGGAGGAGCGCCGAGGCGAGTACGCCGCCACGGACGAGGAAGCCGCGACGTGGGTGACCGCGCAGTCGCAGGCCCGCGTCGTCGACGCCCGCCGGCCGCCGGAGCTCTCGACCCGCGACAACGTCGCCCGGGCCATCTACACGGAGGTCCGCGAAGGACGCGGGTCGCCGCACGGCGGCGTCTTCCTGGACATCAGCTACCTCCCCGCGGACCACGTGCGTCGCAAGCTGCCCTCGATGTACGACCAGTTCAAGGAGCTGGCCGACGTGGACATCACGAAGGGGCCGATGGAGGTCGGGCCGACGACGCACTACGCGATGGGCGGCATCCGTGTCGACGCCGAGACCGGAGCGACCACCGTGCGGGGGCTCTTCGCCGCCGGCGAGGTCGCCGCGGGGATGCACGGCGCGAACCGCCTCGGGGGCAACTCGCTGTCCGACCTGCTGGTGTTCGGCGCCCGGACGGGCGCGGGCGCCGCCGCCCACGCCGCCAATCGCAACGACCAGCCGTACGTCGATCCGGTCCAGGTTCGCGAAGGACTTCGCGAGCTCGCGGCGCCCCTGGAGCGGGGCAGCGGCGACGACCCGTACCAGCTGCAGCGGGACCTCCAGTCCGTGATGGACGCGCGCGTCGGGATCTTCCGCGTCGCGTCGGACCTGGAGGAGGCGATCGCCGAGCTGCGGCGGCTGAACGGCCGCTGGCCGGGCCTCGCGGTGCCCGGCGGTCGAGCCTTCAACCCGGGCTGGAACCTCGTGTTCGAGCTGCGGAACCTGCTGATCGTCTCGGAGGCGATCGCCCGTCTCGCACTGCAGCGCACGGAGAGTCGCGGCGCCCACAGCCGCCTCGACCACCCGGACACGAACGAGTCGGAGTGGGGGACCCGCAACGGCGTCGCGCGCCGTGGCCCCGACGGCGCCATGCAGGTCACGACAACGACGCTCCCCGAGACGGCCGACGAGCTGCGCCCGCTGCTCGGATCGGCCCATTGATGCGACCATGAGCGACATGCTGGTTCGCGAGGACGACGCCACCGCCATCCGGCCCGCGGACGGACCGGAGCCCGGCCTCACGATCGAGGCCACGGACGTGGAGGCGCCGGCCGGCGCGTCGTTCGCTCACCTCAAGGTGTTCCGCGGCGAGGCCGACGGCCCGACCCGCTACGACGAGTACGTCGTCCCGGTCGAGGAGGGCATGGTCGTCCTCGACGCGCTGCACTGGGTCCAGGGCCACGCGGCCCCCGACCTCGCCGTCCGCTGGAACTGCAAGGCCGCAAAGTGCGGGTCGTGCAGCGCCGAGGTCAACGGCAAGCCGCGGCTGACCTGCAAGACCCGGCTGTCCGACTTCGACCTCGCCGAGACGATCACCGTCGAGCCGATGCGGACGTTCCCGCTCATCCGCGACCTCGTCACGGACGTGTCCTGGAACTACGAGGTCAACAAGTCGATCCAGGGGTTCACCCCGCCCGAGGGCGTCCCGCAGAGCGAATGGCGCTGGCAGCAGCAGGACATCGAGCGGGTCCAGGAGTTCCGGAAGTGCATCGAGTGCTTCCTGTGCCAGGACGTCTGCCACGTCCTGCGCAACCACGAGACCGAGAAGCCGTTCATGGGGCCCCGGTTCCTCGTCCGGACGGCCGGGCTGGAGATGCACCCGATGGACCAGGCCGACCGGCGCCACTACCTCAAGGACGTCGGCGGGGTCGGGTACTGCAACATCACGAAGTGCTGCACCGAGGTCTGCCCGGAGCACATCAAGATCACCGACAACGCGATCATCCCCCTCAAGGAGCGCGTCGCGGACGAGTTCTACGACCCGGTGATGTGGGCCTGGCGCAAGCTGCGCGGCCGCGACGAGGCCCCGAAGTACGACCCCCTCCCGATGCTGCCGAACATCCCCCTCGGCTCGGCTGCGCCCGAGGCTGCGGCCGCCCCGTCGAGTCCAGCGGCCACGTCCGCGGAATCCACGCTCCCGACCCCCGCGTCTCGCGCCGACGAGCCGATGGCCGGCGCCACGCCCGCCCGCGACAAGGTCGCGACCACGCCGCCCAAGGCCGTCGCGAAGGCCGCGAAGACGAAGTCCACCTCCCGCCCGGCTCGCCCGCGCCGTCGCTCGGATGCCGCCGACGAGACTCCGTCCGAGGGCTGAGCCCACCCCGTGCGTGAGCCGCCGCTGACGCTCGGGTTCGACGACGAGCCCGAACCCGACGCCGACATCGATCGACAACCGGCGCCAGGGCGATCGACGCCCGGCGCGGGACCCAAGAACGGCTTCGTGGTCCGCACCGATGGCGCGGCGCGCGGCAACCCCGGCCCCGCGTCCGCGGGCGCGGTCCTGCTGTCCCTGGATCGCCCGGACGCGCGCGACCCGCGCGCAACGCCCGACGCCTCCATCTCGGACTACCTCGGCGTCCAGACGAACAACGTCGCCGAGTACACGGCGGTGGTACGCGCGATCGCGCTGGGGCTGGAGCTGGGCGCGCGGCGCCTGGAGCTGCTTCTCGATTCGAAGCTCATCGTCGAGCAGCTCGCCGGCCGCTGGCGGGTCAAGGACGCGAAGCTGCGGCCGCTGTGGGCCGAGGCGCTCCAGCAGCTCCGGACCCTGCCCGGCGGCTGGACCGCGGCCCACGTCCCCCGTGCCCAGAACTCCCTTGCCGACGCGATGTGCAACGAGGCCATCGACCGGGTCATGGCCGGGGGGCCGGCCTCTGTGGTGCGCCGGTCGGGCGAATGACGCGGCGCGGGTAGAATCACCGGGTCAGCGAGGCGGCCGGATGGCCGCGGCTCGATCGGGCAACCGCTCGAGCTGAGGAAAGTCCGAGCTCCACAGCGCGAGGTAGCGGGTAACACCCGTCCGCCGCAAGGCGAGGACCAGCGCCACAGTGACGATGCCGTCCGGGCTCGCCCGGTACGGAGTGAAACGCGGCAAGCTCTACCCGGAGCAAGGCCAAATAGGAGGGCGACCAACCGGCTTGCCGGAAGGGGGGCGCTGCCCAGCCCTCGGGTCGGCCGCATGAGCCGTCGGGCAACCGGCGGCCACAGATGGATGGCCATCTCCGCGACCGCTTCGGCGGTCGTGGAACAGAACTCGGCTTACAGGCCGCGCTCGCTGACGTAACCTTCGCCCACCTACCAACCCACCGTCGAGGCGAGGGCGCGCGCATGTTGGAACTCCAGGGCATGAAGCTGATGCACTGGCACGGCGGCAACAACTGGGTCGAGATGGTGGAGGGCGGCGGCGAGCACACCATCGCGTCGCATGACCCCGAGCGCTCGTGGCTCAAGGGCGGCCGCATCTACCAGTGCTCGTCGTGCGACGAGAAGGTCGCGGTCGTGCCGCAGTCGGCCGACGCGAACGTTGACGAGGGTCACCCGCACCCGGCCGTCTGAGGGTCCGGAGATCGGAGAGTCGGGAGGCCTGCGCCGCCGGCGATCGAGGAGTCGCTAGTCCTCGTCAGGCCGGAAGATGTGCGCCGCCGTGCAGGCATTGCAGATCGGGGTCGCGGCATCGAGGTCGCCAAGGGGGATCGCGAGCTTGCGATCCGGGTACAGGCACTCGACGTCGTAGCGTCGCTCGCCCCTCGGCTCGACGCGGATCAGGCGTCGGAAGGTGCAGCGCTTGATCCGGTGCGGCGCGAGGTGCGACGGATCGGGGAGCACGTGAGCATCGACCGGGAGCGGCAGCGCCATGGGCGGGCTGGAGGCCTCCATCGACTCCCTCATCGGCACCGCGCCGGCGACGAAGTCGGCGCAGCCTAGCACTCCCCGGAAGCGCGCGGCCAGGGTGAAAAGGTACTAGAGTCCGCGGCCAGCCGATCCGGAACGAGGAGAGGAGTGGAGGATTCGAGGGCGGCCCGCGATCGTCGCACCGTGACGCCGGCGATCGTGGCCTCCGGGGTGTTCGTGGCGGCGTGCGCGGTCTTCGCGGTCGCTTTCGTCGGTGCGCGCGGCGGCCTGGAGATGCCCCTCGCGCCCACCGCCGGGCCCGTCGCGGCTGCGTCGGATGCCCCGGTCGTGCCCACGACCGCGCCGCCGACCGCAGCTCCGCCGACGGCAGCGCCGGTGACCCCCGCGCCGACGGCCGCGCCCAGCACCGCGCCGACGATCGTCCCGCCGCCGACCGCCGCACCGACCACCGAGCCGTCGGGCGCGCCGACCGTCGCCCCCCCGACGCTGGAGCCCGGGGATCCGCTGCTGGCCCTGCCGACGTGCGCCGGGCACCCTGCCTGCCGCGTCTACACGGTCGTCCGCGGCGACACCCTGTCCGGGATCATCAGCCGCTACCTGCTCGACATCGACGTCCTCGAGGCGCTCAACCCGGGCGGCCTCACCGATCCGGGCCTCATCGTCACCGGCCAGGTGCTGTACCTCGGACGCGATCCGCTCGCGCGCCTGGACCCGTGCCCGAACGGCGAGCCCTGCGTCCTGTACGTCGTCGAGGCCGGCGAGTCGATCGCGGAGATCGCGGCGCTCTACCTGCTCACGCGTGACGCCGTCCTCGACGCGAACCCGGGCCTCCCACGCCCGATCGTCGAGGGCCAGGTGATCAAGCTCCCGAGGCTCGCAACTCCGTAGGTCGCAGGGCGCACGAGGTCCCCAGCCTCTGGCGCCTCTTTGTCGTCCGGCATCCAGTCGGGCAGCGGACAACGATCCCTGTCACGCCGCGGCGGCAGCGGTGATCGTGAGGCTGGCGGACGGTCCGCAGTGTCGCTTGCAAATCGTGCGTGCGTGACCGCTTCGGGCGTCGGCGCCGCCACGAGCCCGCCTGATGGGGTCACTTCGCAAATTGGGGGTTGACGGGTGATTCGCGCGGCCTAGAATGCGGGACAAGTGGTGAGAAGTGGGGAATAGTGGGGATCCATCGCGAGACCCAGGGTCCTCAGCCCTCCTCCACCGCCAGCGGCCCCGGACGGGCACTCCGGAACCGCGACATCCATGACGGGCCCGCGGTCCCCGCGGGCCCGTCGAATCACCCAGGGACCGGCGAGGCGGCAGGCGGGTGTTCACCGGCGAGTACCGGCACACGGTGGACGAGAAGGGGCGGCTGG
>DASTIE010000016.1:0-26486 GCA_035717865.1 Candidatus Limnocylindrales bacterium | reverse complement strand
GTAGAACAGCGCCAGCCCGGGCAGCATCACCATCACCAGGGCCGTCGCGACCAGCATCCACGCCGTGTCCCCGCCGTTGAGCTCCGGCACCGGCGAACCCTCCGCGCGCCGCAGTCGAGTTGTGCATCTCGGTGCAAATCGCTGCGTTGTGGCGAGTATCGGGACGCGCAGCGGCGTCCGCCAGCCCGTCGCGACGGGTTCTTGGCGAGCGATCTTGTGCAATCGGCACACGTGCTGCGCAGGCGCAGCGGCCGCAGGGGCCGCGGGGGCCGCCTGGTCCGCTCAGGCCGGCCGGATCAGCGCCAGGGGCTTTTCGCGGGATCCGGGTAGAGGCGCACGCGGCGGTACGGCTCGCGGCCACGCGAGCGAGACACGAGGTTGGCCCGCTCGGCCATCTGGTGCTGCAGGCGCCGGATGTAGGCGCTCTGCGGCGACAGCTCGACCGCCTCGGCCTGCCCGAGCACGAGCCCGATCGCCTCCTCCGTCTCGCGCAGCGCCGCGTCGCGCGGGTCGATCTCCAGCGCGAAGATCGACGTGAGCGACGACTGCATCTGCGGGATCGTGTTGGTCTTGAGGACGTAGATCGGCATGTTCCGATCCTCGGCCTCGCGGACCATCGGCGTCTTCTGCTTGTACTCGCTGCGGATCGTCATCACGACGTCCGCCTCGTCGACGTCGCGGGCGATGATCACCGGCAGCTGGAGCTCGCGGATCGCCTGCTCGAGGCGCTTCCGGCTGATTCCCTGGGGCAGGACGCGGAGCGTCGGCAGACCCTCCGGATCCTGGACGTGCAGCGCGGCGCCGTTCTCCTCGATCGCCGCGTCCCGGGCCCGGTCCATGAGGGCTTCGTCGTCGGCGCCGAGGTCCACCGCGTTCACCGGGCCGGTGCCCTCGTCCGCCTTGAGCGCGTCGATGGCCTTCGAGGCCGACTCGCGCCACTCGCGCTGCCGTGACAGCTCGCGCGCGTCGCGCGCGCGGGGCTCCGGTACGGGGGCCGTGCCCCGCTCCACCGGCCCGCGATCCGCGATCTCGCCGACCACGAACGGCGCCTCGGCCTGCGCGGTCGTGCCGCCGCCTCGCGTCGAGCCGGGCGTCAGTGAGCTCGCGGGCGTGCGCCCGGGCCGCCACGATCCCGACGCGCCGGGGCGAAACCCGGACCGTCCCCCGCGCTCGCCCGGGATGTACGGGCCGGAGCCGCCCCGAAACCCGCCGTCACCGCGCCACCCGGGCTCGGTCCGCCAGCCGGAGCCGCCCGACCCGATGAGCCCGGAGAACCGATCCGGCGCGAGCTGCTCGCGGGGTGAGGGTCGCGGCCGCGGCTGCGAGCGGTGCACGCCCTCTTCGTCGCGCCAGCGCAGCTCCGGCGCCACGGGGTCGCCGCGCAGGATCGAGTCGATCGTGTCCGCCACGTCCCCGTGCACCAGCACGCGCTCGCGGTCCTGGATCTCGATCACCACGTCGAACGTCGGCGGGGCCTTGCGCTCCAACACGCTCTTCTGGGAGCGGCGGCGGCGCGCCTCCTCGTCGCCCAGGGTGACGCTCTGGATGCCGCCGATCAGGTCGGACAGCGTCGGGTTCAGCATCAAATTGTCGAGCGTGTTCCCGTGCGCCGTCCCGATGAGCTGCACGCCTCGCTCGGCGATGGTCCGCGCGGCCTGGGCCTCCAGCTCCGTCCCGATCTCGTCGATGACGATGACCTGGGGCATGTGGTTCTCGACGGCCTCGATCATCACCTCGTGCTGCAGCGACGGCGTGCGGACCTGCATCCGGCGGGCCTTGCCGATCGCCGGGTGCGGGATGTCGCCGTCGCCGGCGATCTCGTTCGAGGTGTCGACGACCACCACCCGCTTGTCGAGGTCGTCGGCCAGGACGCGGGCCGCCTCGCGCAGCATCGTCGTCTTGCCGATGCCCGGTCGGCCCATGATCAGCAGCGACTTCCCGGTCTCGACGAAGTCGGCGATGATCTCGATCGTCCCGAACACCGCCCGCCCGATCCGGCACGTCAGCCCGACGATCTTGCCGCTGCGGTTCCGGATGGCCGAGATCCGGTGCAGCGTCCGCTCGATACCGGCGCGGTTGTCGTCGCCGAAGCTGCCGATGTTGTCGACGACGGCCTGGATGTCCGCCTCGACGATCTCGCGGTCGAGCAGCTCGACCTCCGAGTCCGGGTAGCGCGCCTCCGGCCGCCGCCCGAGGTCCATCACGACCTCGATCAGGTCCTGCCGGTTCGGCAGGGCGCGGATGGCGTCCACGATCTCGCTCGGGAGAGCGAACAGCAGCTTGTCGATGTCGTCCGGCGCGTCGCGGGGCTCGGCGGCGGCAGCGTGCTCGCCCGCGGCGCGCTGGTCGTCGGCGCTGCGGTCGGGAGCCGGCTCAGGAGCCACGGGTGACCTCCAGGTGTCGAACGGCGGCAGGAACGAGGCCCGGCTCGGCCACGCGGACGAGGGTCTCCTTGAGCAGCAGCGTCACCGTCGCGATCTCGGCGAAGCCCGCCTCCTCGAGGCGGCGGTCCGCCGGTGCCTCGTAGGTTCGCACGGGCGCCAGAACGCCGTGATTCGGTTGGGTCGACCCACGTTCCGTCTGTCCGGCGATCGCGCCCAGCCCGTACTCGATGAGCGGCGCGAGGTCGACGTCCGGCCGGCCCATGAGCCGCAGGTAGTGGGGCTGATCCTCGCGCGCGACCCCGATCTGGACGAACGCTTCCAGGCGCATCCCATCCGGGCCCTCCTGGACGAAGCCGTCGAGGTCCGCGAAGCGCAGGATCGGAGCGAGCGAGCTGCGCGGCACGCGCCAGTTGGAGCCCTGGCGCTCCCAGTCCGGGATGCGGAACGCCTCGAGCCGCTGGACGGGCGCGGGCGTCACCGAGGCGTAGAGCTGCATCAGCGCCGGGGCATCGATCGGCCGGACCGGACGGATCCGGGCCTTCGCCGCGGTCGCGTCCGACATGAGGCGCGGCAGCGGCTGGTCGGGCGGTCGATAGAGGACGCGCTCCTCGCCGTAGCGCGCGAACCCGTGCTGCATGAACAGCTCGACGTTGTCGTCCTCGTCCGCGCATGCGACGTGGAACCGCGCCGCGCCACGCTTCTGGCCTTCGCGAAGCACCTGCTGCACGAGCCGGTACCGGATCTCGCCGGGGCCGCCCGGTCCGCGCTCGGTATCCGTCGCGGTTCCGATCGCGTCGAGCTCCACGATCGTCCAGTCGTCCCGCCAGTTCTCGCGCTCGACGCGAACGAGGCCCGCGACGTGGCGGTCCTGCTCGTACACGAACAGCAGGTCGTGCGGACGGAAAGCCACCAGCGGCAGCCGGAAGAGGCTGAACACGCCGATCGGCGGACCGTTCACCGGCAGTCCCAGCGTTCGGGAGCCCGAGCCCTCGGTCTGCGCGATCCGCGACAGCTCACCGAGCGCCGCGAGGTCCGTCAGCCGGGCCGCACGAACCTTCCCGGACGGCTTGCCGGCGCGGCCCCTCGTGATCACCTGGGCAGCCCGGCGCGGCGCGTCGGGTGGCGGCGCCGGCCCGAGCCCTCACCCGGGTCGTCGTGCTCGGCGGCCATCGTGGCGATGAGGCGGTGGAAGCGCGGCTCTCCGGCGAGCTCCGGGTGGAACGCCGTCGCGACGATGTTGCGCTCGCGAACGGCGACGACCCGTCCGTCGTCGAGCGTCGCCATCACGTCCACGCCGGGCCCGACACGCTCGATGACCGGCGCGCGGATGAACACGCCGCGCACCGGCGTGTCGCCGACAAGCGGGACGGGCAGCTCGCCCTCGAACGAGTCGAGCTGGCGACCGAAGGCGTTGCGCCGGACGGTCACATTGAGGAGCGGCAGCACGGGCTCATCGCCGTCGGCGATCTCCTTCGCGAGGATGATCATCCCGGCGCAGGTGCCGTAGATCGGGGCGCCGGTGGCGGCGAAGTCGAGCAGCGGCTGGCGCAGGGCCCAGCGATCGATCAGACGCCGCATGGTCGTCGATTCGCCACCGGGCAGGCACAGGCCGCTGATGCCCTCGAGATGGGCAGGCAGGCGCACCTCGACCGGCTCGACCCCGATCGAGTCGAGCATCGCGGCGTGCTCCGCGAAGTCACCCTGGAGCGCGAGGACCCCGATCTTCACCTGACGGGCCTCGCTCGGAGGCCGAGGCTCACCAGCCTCGAACCGCCAACCGCTCTTCCGCAGGAATGGCTTCCATCGCGATGCCGCGCATCGGGGCACCGAGGCCCTTCGAGACGTCGGCCAGGATCTTGGCGTCGTCGAAGTGGGTGGTCGCCTGGACGATGGCGTTCGCCATCCGCGCCGGATCCTCGCTCTTGAAGATCCCGGAGCCGACGAACACGCCCTCCGCGCCGAGCTGCATGACCAGCGCGGCATCGGCAGGCGTCGAGATCCCGCCGGCGACGAAGTTGACGACCGGCAGCTTGCCGTTGGCGGCAACGTCCCGGACCACGTCGTATGGAGCCTGGAGCTCCTTGGCTGCCACGAACAGCTCGTCCTCGCGCATGCCCTGGAGCCGGCGGATCTCCGACAGGACGGACCGGAGCTGGGTCACGGCCGAGACGACGTTGCCCGTCCCGGCCTCGCCCTTGGTCCGGATCATCGCGGCGCCCTCGTTGATGCGCCGGAGCGCCTCGCCGAGGTTCCGGCAGCCGCACACGAACGGGACCTTGAAGGCGTGCTTGTCGATGTGATTCGTCTCGTCGGCCGGCGTGAGGACCTCGGACTCGTCGATGTAGTCGACGCCGAGCGCCTCGAGGATCTGGGCCTCGACGAAATGGCCGATCCGCGCCTTCGCCATGACCGGGATGGAGACCGCGTCCATGATCCCGACGATCATCTCGGGATCGGACATGCGGGCGACCCCGCCGGCCGCGCGGATGTCCGCGGGCACGCGCTCGAGGGCCATCACGGCGACCGCGCCGGCTTCCTCCGCGATCTTCGCGTGCTCGGGCGTGACGACGTCCATGATGACGCCGCCCTTCAGCATCTGGGCGAGGCCCTTCTTGGTCGTCCAGGTGGACGTCTCTGGGCTCATGTTCCTGGTGGTCCTCTGGTATCCGGTGCGTGACGCCTGCCGATCGCCTGCCACGGGGTCATGCCCGCTCGGGTCCTCGGGTCGCACGCGCCCGCCGGATTATCGCACGCCGATTTGGACCACCCGGGTAGCGCACCAGTCACAGTCGGTGCGATTTGCGTGCGGTGCGGCGGACAGGCGGCGCCACGCGGGCGCGCGGCCGTGTCGGATCCTGGCCGTGAGGGGTTGGCGCTCCGAGAGGCCGGCGCTGCCAGACCCTCGCCCAGCGGGGGTTCGGCAGCTCATTGCCACGCAGAGAGGCCCCAGAACACCTCGGGCTAACGGCGACCGCGCGCATCGCTGCTGTCCTGAACGTGCCTCGCCACCCGACCGGTCGCAGGACGCTCCCGAAGCCCGGCTCAACGACCGCCCTTCTGCCCAACCCCCGCTTGGCGAGGATCTGTCAGCCGATCGGGCGATTCTGAGAGTAGTTGCTCGCCATGCGAGGTTCTGTCAGCCGATCGGGCGATTCCGAGGGGGTTCGGCTCGCGAGGCGAGGATCGGCCAAAGAGAGGCCCGGGCCAGGGGCCGCCGGACCCGCGTCGGACGAAGGTCGCGCAGGCCCGCGCTGGGTGAATGGAATCAACGGACGACGGTGCGGACGACCCCCGACATGAGCTTCGTGGCCCGACGCGCCGTCTTGGGCGACAGCCGGGAAAGCGCCCCGACGAGATCGAGGACGTCCTTGTCCTCGAGGCCTTCGAGCAGGCCGACGAGGCGAAGAAACGTGTCGTCGTCGACCTCGCCGAGGAGGCGCAGGCCGCGTTCCAGTTCTCTGGGCTGCAAGCGGGGTACGAGCCCGACCGCCCGATCGAACAGTCGCACGAACACCAGGAACGTGGTGAGCCAATCGTGGAGCGATGCCAGCTCACGGTCGCCTGGGTTCTGTTGAATCTCGGCGGCGGCCTCCGCGGCGGTCCGTTCGAGCACGCCGACGATCGGATCGCCCTCTCGCGACTTCCGCTCCGCGACGACCCGCCCGAACCAGCGCCAGTGATCCCCCACGGCCTGGTACGCGGCGCCCGCCGGTCCCCGCCGGCCGACCCGCCGCGGCTCCGCGACGCGCTCGATCAGGCCCCACGACTCCGCCTCCGCGAGCGCCAGGCTGGCGGCACGATGGGACAGGTTCAACGCCTCGCGGACCTCGCGCTCGGTCAGCGGCTGCTGGCGAGTGAGAAGGTAGGCCTGCACGCGCGCGATGGCCGGCGCGACACCCCAGGCTGCGCCCATCTCGCCCCAGGCATCAGCGAGCCGGAGGCGGATCGCCTCGGCGGACTCGGAAAACGCGGGTTCTGGCGGGCTCGGCTCGACGAGCCGCTGCGCGGCGGGTGCGCTCGTCACACGTGCAGGATAGCGCGGGGCGGAGAACTTGCCACTTGACGCTAGCAGATTTCCGCTGGAAACTTGCTATCTACGTGTAGCAGGAGTCGCCCATGACGCGCACCGACCGCCCTCGCACGAGCCCAGCCGGCGCCTGGCTCGCAGGCGTCGTGCTCGGCGTGCTCACCGGCCTGACGACGATCTCATTTGCGTTGGGCCTGCTGGGTCTCCCGGTCCTGGTCGCCTCGGTTGCGCTCATCCTGTGGAAGGGCCCGCGACCCCTCGCCGGAGCCGGCTTTTTCACCGGGTGGGGCCTGCTCTGGACCGTCGCAATCACGCAGTCAACCGTTGCCTGCCTGACGTTCGAGCGCGGCCCGGGCCGGTGGTGTGAGCCGGCCGACAACGTCGGCCCGTGGCTGGTCGCCGGCGTCGTGACGTTCATCGCCGGACTCGGCATGTCGGCGGTGGCCCTCCGTCGGCGAGGGGGGCGCTCGGGCGGCTAGGTCAGCGGGAGCGGGATCCACTCGCCGAGCGCCGCCGCGACGGCGATGAAGAGCGGATGTCCCCAGTCGATGTCCACCTCGCACGATGCGAGGCGCTGGGTGCCCCCGATGGCGGCGAACTCGAAGATGAGCTCCTGGCCGTCGAAGGCGATCGGGCATTCGCCGGTGAAGGGCTTCGAACGCAGGGTCGCAAAGTCGGTCGCGGCAATGGCCGCGGTGAGGGTCGACATGTTCGCCGCGCTCACCACGCCGAGATCGTTGGGCGGCTTGGCGGAACTGCGAACGCGGCCGTCGCGATCGAGGATGACGGAGCTGTCGCACATCCCGCCGTCCGCGCACATCCCGCCGCGCATCTGGACGGAGACGAGGGGCCCGGTTCCGGGGATGAGCTCGCCCGTCGCGGCGGAGCCGCAGGCGCCGAGCGCGCCGGCGGCCAGCGCGACAGCGGACAGCAGCATCGCCAGGCGGATGAGCCGTGCTCGGGGGCGCATGCGGAACGACACGATCGAGCGTTCGAACGGTCGACCAGGCGTGCCGCGCATCGCCCGCGAGACGACGTCGCCGGCCCACCGGTTCCGCGAGCCTTCGCGCCGGACCCGCACGGTCGCGTGGCTATCCTCACTCCCGTGACGGTCCTCCGATCGCGCATCGATCCCGCGAGCGACGATGCCCGCGCGAACGTCGATCGTATGACCGAGCTCGTCGCGGAGCTGCGTTCGCGAACCGCGATGGTGAGCGAGCGTGGCGCGGGCGGCGACGACAAGTCGATCGCCCGGCATCGAGAGCGCGGCAAGCTGCCGGTTCGAGAGCGGATCGACCACCTCCTCGATCCGGGCTCCGCCTTTCTCGAGCTGAGCGCTCTCGCCGCGAACGGCCTGTACGACAACGACGCCCCGAGCGCCGGCATCGTGACCGGCATCGGCAGGGTCGAGGGGACGATGTGCGTCATCGTCGCCAACGACGCGACGGTGAAGGGCGGCACGTACTACCCGCTGACCGTCAAGAAGCACCTGCGGGCGCAGGAGATCGCGCTCGAGAACCGGCTCGCGTGCGTGTACCTCGTCGACTCGGGTGGGGCGTTCCTGCCCCTCCAGGCGGACGTGTTCCCGGATCGCGAGCACTTCGGGCGGATCTTCTACAACCAGGCCCGCATGTCCGCGGCCGGGATCCCGCAGGTCGCGCTCGTGATGGGCTCCTCGACCGCCGGCGGCGCCTATGTGCCGGCGATGTCCGACGAGACGGTCATCGTCAAGGGCACCGGCACGATCTTCCTCGGCGGGCCACCGCTGGTGAAGGCCGCCACGGGCGAAGAGGTCTCTGCCGAGGACCTCGGGGGAGCGGAGGTGCACGCTCGCGTGTCGGGCGTCGCGGACCACGAGGCGCTCGACGACGAGCACGCCATCGCCCTCGGTCGATCGATCGTCCGCCACCTGGAGCGTCGCCCGCCAACACCGCCGTGGGATCGCCGCGACCCGGAGGAGCCGGGGGTCAGCGCGGACGGCTCGAAGGGTGGCGCCCACCTGTACGCCGCCATCAGCGCCGACACGCGACGTTCCGTGGCGGTTCGCGAGCTCATCGCTCGCCTCGTCGACGGCAGCCGCTTCCACGACTTCAAGCCGCTCTACGGCGAGACCCTCGTCACCGGCTTCGCGCATATCGATGGCTGGCCCGTGGCCATCCTCGCCAACGACGGGATCCTGTTCAGCCAGTCGGCGCTCAAAGGCGCCCACTTCATCGAGCTGGCCTGCCAGCGCCGGATTCCGCTGGTCTTCCTCCAGAACATCACCGGCTTCATGGTCGGTCGCGAATACGAAGCGGGTGGCATCGCGAAGGACGGCGCCAAGCTCGTGACCGCGGTGGCGACGGCGGCGGTTCCCAAGTTCACCGTGCTGATCGGCGGGAGCTTCGGGGCCGGCAACTACGCGATGGCCGGCCGCGCCTACCAGCCGCGTTTCCTCTGGACGTGGCCCAACTCGCGGATCTCGGTCATGGGCGGCCAGCAGGCGGCGCGCGTCCTCTCGACGGTCCGCGAGTCGTCGCTCGAGGGCGGCCGATGGGCTTCAGAGAAGGAACGCGAGGCCTTCGAGGCGCCGATCCTGGAGACCTACGATCGCGAGGGCTCGCCGTACTTCTCCACGGCCCGGCTCTGGGATGACGGGATCATCGACCCGCTGGACACGCGCCGCGTCCTCTCGATCGGCCTGGAGGCGGCGCTCCACGCCCCGATCCCCGACACGAAGTTCGGCGTCTTCCGGATGTGAGGATCCACCACCAGGCGGCGAAGGGGTTCGCGGCGCAGGCGGACGCCTATGAGCGTGGCAGACCTGAGCATTCGAGCGAATCCGTGGAGCTGCTCGCGCTCGAGCTGGGTTTTGGCTCGGGATCGCGGGTCGTGGACCTGGGCGCCGGCACGGGCAAGCTGACGCGGCAGCTCGTCGCGACGGGGGCGGACGTCGTCGCGGTCGAGCCCATCCCGGAGATGCGCGCCCACATCGAGAAAGCGCTCCCGCGGGTCGAGGCGCTCACGGGAACTGCGGAGGACCTGCCCCTCGCGAACCACTCCGTTGATGCCGTGCTCGTCGCCCAGGCATTCCACTGGTTCGACGCATTGCGGGCGATGAGCGAGATTCGCCGCGTCCTCAAGCCCGGCGGCGGGCTCGGGCTCATCTGGCAGGCACGGGACGCCTCGGTGCCCTGGGTGGCGCGACTGAACGAGATCATCGATGCCGCCGACGACGGCCACCCACGCTTCCGGACGGGCGAGTGGCGCGAAGCGTTCGACAACACGGCGCTCTTCGAGCCGCTCCAGGAGGCGACCCTCGCCAGCGTTCAGAACGCGAGCCCGGACGAGATCGTCGACCGGGTCGCCTCGATCAGCTACATCGCGGCGATGCGCGACGAGGACCGTGAGCAGGTCCTCGCCGACGTTCGTCACCTGCTGGCCACCGATCCGGCGACAGCCACCCTCGACCGGATCGACCTCCCGCACGTCGTCCACGTGTACTGGACGAGGGTCCGAGCCATTCCCGACGGCCCTTCGACGGGCATGATCCTGTCGGTCAACACCTCACCCGGCGGCGTCCCGAAACGTCCGATCGGCCGCGGCCGGATCCGCTGGCGCGGGGTCGAGGGCGACCGCCACGCCACGCCCGAGCCGATCCACGGCACCCCGGCGCAGGCCGTCTGCCTGCATGCATTCGAGGCGATCGAGCGCATCCGAGCCGACGGGCACCAGGCCTTCCCGGGCGCCTATGGCGAGAACCTGACCCTCGCCGGGCTCGACTGGAAGGGGCTTCGACACGGCGACCGCCTGCGAATCGGCGACGCGGGTCCCCTGCTCGAGCTGACCGACTACACGGTGCCTTGCGCGCAGCAGGAACGATGGTTCCTCGAGGGCCGGACGGGGCGCATCTCGCATCGCAGGCATCCCGAGGATGCGCGCTGGTACGCGCGGGTCGTCGAGGAAGGCGATGTCGCGCCCGGCGACGTGGTGCACCTCATCCGGACGGTGTGACACCCGTTGCGAAATTGCAATGCCCCCGCGGGAACCCGCCACCTCCCCTTGAGACAGGTTCCGAGGACGCTCCGTAGCCTCGCCTGAAGGTTTCGCAGACATGCGAACGGCGATCCCACCGGGAGGTACCTCGAATGGCGTTCGGTCGTCATGCGCGACGCAGTCGGGCCATGCGCGTTGCCGCAGGGACAGCCCTGCTGGTTTCGCTCGCGCTCAGCCTCGGGAGCGGGGTGCTCGCGGCACCCGCAAAGACGGGCCTGTACATCGTCCAGCTGGCGGGGGCGCCGATCGCCTCCTACAGCGGTGACATCAAGGGGCTGAAGGCGACGAAGCCTGCCCCCGGGAAGAAGGTCGACACCCGGTCCGCGGCCGCGAAGGCCTACCGCAGCCACCTGCGCGCCGAGCGCCTCGACGCGCTGCGAAGCGCGGATCTCGTCGGTCGCTCCACGGTCTACACCTACGACGTCGCCTTCAACGGCTTCGCCATGCGCCTCACGAAGGCCGAGGCGGATCGCATGGAGAAGGCAGACGGCGTCGTCCGGGTCTGGAAGGACCGGATCTACCACGCAGACACCTTCACGACCCCGACCTTCCTTGGGCTGGACGGGAACGACGGCGTCTGGTCGCAGCAGTTCGGCGGCGCCGAGCATGCCGGCGAAGGGATGATCATCGGCGTGCTCGATACCGGCTTCTGGCCGGAGAGCCCGAGCTTCGCGCCCCTGCCGGAGCCTCGCCCCGACGCCGCGGCCATTGCGGCGAAGTGGCACGGGACCTGCGACGAGGGCGACGACCCTGATCCCGCCAATAACGTCAGCTGCAACAACAAGGTCATCGGCGCGCGCTGGTACGACGCGGGCGGGCTCAGCAGCTCCGTGCCGGACGAGTTCCTCTCGCCGCGCGACCGGAACCTCCACGGATCCCACACAGCGAGCACGGCCGGCGGCAACCAGGCGCACGCCGTGGTTCACAACTTCGACGTCGGGACGGTGTCCGGCATGGCGCCGGCCGCTCGCCTCGCCATCTACAAGATCGGCTGGCAGCAGCCGGACGCCACGGCCAGCGGCTCGAGCGTCGATATCGCCGCGGCGATCGACGATGCCGTCGCGGACGGCGTCGACGTCATCAACATGTCCTTCTCCGGCTCGAGGACCTTCGTCGTCGACCCGGTTGAGCTGGGCTACCTGTTCGCCGCCGCCGGCGGCGTCTTCACGGCCGTCTCTGCGGGGAACACGGCCGGTGCGTCCCAGGTCGCGCACAACTCGCCCTGGCTGACGACGGTCGCGGCGAGCACCCACGACCGCACGTACACCCGCTCCATGACCCTCGGCGACGAGACGGAGTTCACCGGACCCGGCACGGGGGAGGCGGTTCCAGAGTCGCCCCTCGTTCGATCGGTCGACGTCGGCATGGTCGGGGCGGACCCGGAGGACGTCCGGCTGTGCCTCAGCGACGGGGACCCGGACACCGCGGGCGTCCAGCCCGTCCTCGACCCGGCGAAGGTCGCCGGCAAGATCGTGCAGTGCGACCGCGGGGTGAATGCCCGGACCGACAAGAGCCTCGCGGTCAAGAACGCGGGCGGCGTCGGCATGATCCTGACCAACACCGCCCCGAATTCCCTGAACGCGGACTTCCACCTCGTTCCGACGATCCACCTCAGCGAGGTCGATCGGACGGCGATCCTGGCGTACATCGCATCCGCCGGCGATGCGGCCACGGCCAGCCTCTCGGCCGCCACGCAGGAACAGATCCGGGCGCCGGGCATGGCAGCCTTCTCGTCCAGCGGGCCCGCGCTGGCCGGCGGCGGCGACATCCTGAAGCCGGACATCACTGCACCGGGCGTCGACGTCGTCGCGGCGGTCTCGCCGGTGGGCGACAACGGCACCCTGTACGACGCCGCCTCCGGCACGTCGATGTCGAGCCCGCACATCGCGGGCATCGCCACGCTGCTCCGGGCGGCGCATCCGACGTGGTCGCCGATGGCCATCAAGTCGGCGCTCCAGACAAGTGCGAGCCAGGTCGACAACGAGGGCAAGCCGATCCTCAACGGGGCCGGCAACGGCGCCGCGACCCCGCTGGACTTCGGCGCTGGCCACGTGACGCCGCCGGACGCCTTCAACCCGGGCCTCGTCTATGACTCGGGCCTCGCCGACTGGGTGCAGTACGGCTGCGGGATCGGGCAGATCCAGCTCGTCTTCGCACCATCCGTGTGCACCAGCTTCGGGTCGATCGACGCGAGCAACCTCAACCTGGCGACGATCGCCATCGGCGACCTCGCGGGCAGCCAGACGGTCACTCGCACGGTCACCAATGTCTCGACCGACGACGCCGGCATCTACGACGTCAGCGTCCAGGCTCCGGCCGGTACGCAGGTCGAGGTCACGCCGAGCCGGCTCATCGTGCCGCCCGGCCAGTCGAAATCGTTCTCCGTCAAGATCACCCGCACGACGGCCGCGCTCAACGCGTACACGTTCGGGTCGATCACCTGGGTCGAGAAGAAGGGCAAGACCAGCCCGCACGCTCACTCGGTCCGCAGCAACATCGCCGTTCGTCCGGTCGCGCTTGCCGCGCCGGGCGAGATCGATGTCAGCGGGACCAGCGGCACGCGGGCCGTGACGGTCACGCCGGGCTACACGGGGCAGCTGAACGCGATCCCCCACGGCCTCGTGGCTGACGCGAAGACGACCCACTCGCTCACGGGCACGAACACGAACTTCAGCACCGCCGCGCCGGCCGCCGGCCCCGCGGTGGCGAAGATCACGGTCACCGTCCCGGCGGGCAGCCGGCTCGCGAGGTTCGCCACGTTCCACGCCGACTACTCCGGCGCCACGGACCTCGATCTCTTCGTCTACACGGCCGGAACGACCACGCTCCGTGGCTCGAGCGCTGGTGCGACGGCGGAGGAATCGGTGACCCTCACGGCGGCGGGCACGTACGACATCTACGTCGTCCTGTTCGCGCAGCCTGGCGGCGCCACCGGCCCGTTCGACGTCTTCCACCACGCCTTCGTCGTCCCGGCCGCGGCCAGCAACCTGACGGCGACGCCATCGCCCCAGTCCGTCACCACCGCCGTCCCGGCGACGGTGAACGTCAACTGGAGCGGGCTCACCGCTGGGACCCGGTACCTCGGCCAGATCCAGTTCACGGACGGCGGCGGCACCACGATCGGCAACACGATCGTGGACGTCGTCCCCTAGCAGCACCGTCGGTCGCCACGCGACCGACACGACAGCAAACGGACCGGTGGGTGCGAGCCTCGCGCCCACCGGTCCTTTCGTTTCGAATGCGTAGACTCGGCCCAGGGACGTGACGGCATGAATCGACTCGCGAGCGTGGCCATCTCGGCGCTGCTGGCGGCAGGCTGCGCGGCCGGCAGCCAGGGATCCGGCAAGCCGCTGGAGCCGCCGCTTCCTTCGGGCGAGATCGAGGTTTCCGGCGTCGTCGAGCTGGGCGTTGAGAGCGGCTGCCGGGTGCTCAGAACCGACACCGAGCTCTACCAGCTCATCAGCGCCGACCCCGGGATCAGGGCCGGCGCGCGGCTCACGGTCCGGGGTCGCCCCCGGCCGGACATGATGACGACGTGCCAGCAGGGCATCCCGCTCCAGGTGACCCGGGTGCGTCCGGCGTAGCCAGTAGCATGCGGTCGATGCTTCGAGTCGCCCGGCTGTCGATCGCGCCCGTTCGCGCGCTCGGGCTCCAGCACCCTACGTCGATCGACGTCGACGAGGCCGGCGTTCGCGAGGACCGCCGGTTCTTCCTGATCGACGAGCACGGACACATCGTCGACCAGCTGCGGGCCGGGGCGCTCGTCCAGGTGAAGGCGCGAAGCAACCCCGAGGCAACGTGGCTGCGCCTGACCTTCCCCGATGGCTCGGTGGTCGGGGGCGACGTCGTCCTCGACGAGCCTGTCCGGGTCCACGTCTACGGTCGCGAGGCGGTCGGACACGTCGTCGGCGGTCCGTGGGCGGCCGCCCTGCAGCCCTATGCCCACGGCCGGCCGCTGCTCCTGGTCCGCTGCGACAGCCCCGGCGGCACGCGGATCCGCGCCGGCGAGACCCAGGTGCGGAACGCGGTGAGCGTCGTCTCCGACGCGTCGGTTCGTGAGCTCGCCCGGCGGCTCGGCGTGGAGACGCTGGACGCACGGCGCTTCCGGATGCTCATCGAGCTCGAGGGTGCGGCGGCACCACACGAGGAGGACACCTGGATCGGGGACCAGGTCGCGATCGGGTCGGCGGTGCTCCAGATCACGAAGCCCGACGCGCGTTGCGCGATCACGACGCACGATCCAGACACGGGCGAGCGCGACCTCGACACGCTCCGGACGATCCTCGGCTACCGCGGCTTCCGGAAGGACAACGACGAGAAGCGCATCGACTTCGGCGTCCTCGGCGAGGTCGCCGTGCCCGGCCGGATCTCGGTGGGCGACGAGGTGCGAGTGCTCGCGAGGGTTGCGGCCGGCGGCGCCCGTGTCGCGAGCGCCGCGCCTGCATCGGCCTGAGGTGGGCGACCGAGTGGAGGACCTGCGTGGCCTCCGGCCTCCCGAGCGCGAGCGGCTGGACCGGTTCGCCCGGGCCTTCGACCGGATCGATGCGTCCGCCTACATCCAGCTCGCGGAGGTGGTGGTGGACGCCGACGTCCGCGGCGCCCAGGATGCGGCGCTGGCGCTGATCGGCACTGGGCACCGGCGGGACGCGGTTCGCGCGGCGGTCGCGTCGTTCGTCGATGCGGCGACCGTCGCGTACTCGCGCCGAACCTCGCTCACGGACACGTTCCTCCTGAACCAGTCGCTGCCCGACCGCGCGGAGGATCGGGCCAGGCTCGCGGCCTCCGTCGAACGGGCGGTCGTCGGGCTGATCCTCTGGGACGAGCTCGACGAAGAGCACATCGCGACGCTCATTGGACGCTGGGCGCCGTTCGTCGAGGCGAGCTAGCCGCCTTCGCGCAGCCCCCAGGGCGACCCGTACTCGGTGAGGAGATCGAGGAACGGCACGGCATCGAAGGCCTCGGGGCCCAGGACCCCGGTCCCCGACCACGTCCCGCGCTCCAGCAGCTCCAGCGCCACGACCGGGTTCACCGCGGTCTGCCATACGACCGCCTGCGAGCCGTACTCGGCCATCGACCAGGCGTTGTCGACCACGTGGTAGAGGTAGACCTGCCGCGGCTGGCCGTCCTTGCCGGTGCCGGTGACCCAGAGGCCGGCGCAGGTCTTGCCGGTCATCTTCTCGCCGAGCGTCGCCGGGTCCGGCAGCACCGCCGCGACGACATCACGCGGTGAGATCTCCACCCCGCCGACCTTGACCTTCTGCGTCCGGTCGAGGCCCAGCTTGTGCAGCGTCTTGAGCACCTCGATGAACTCGTTGCCGAGGCCGTACTTGAAGGTCACGCGGTTGGCGCGGACCCAGCGCGGGATCAGCAGCACCTCCTCGTGCTCGACGTTCACACACTCCACTGGCCCGATCCCCTCCGGGAAGTCGAAAATCTCCGGCTCGCTGAAGGGCGGCGTCGTGTACCAGCCACGCTCCTCGTCCCAGATCACGGGCGGGTTGAGGCACTCCTCGATCGTGGTCCAGATCGAGAACGACGGCGCGAAGTCGTAGCCGTCGACGGTGAGGTTCGCGCCGTCGCGCACACCGGCCTCGTCGATCGAGTCGAACAGGTGGTCCTGCGCGTAGCGGGCGAAGACATCCGAGAGCCCAGGCTCCACGCCGATGCCGACGAGGGCGAGCTGGCCCGTGGCCTCCCACTCCGGCGCCCTGGCGAACTGCTCGTCGCCGAGCTTCACGCCGGTCAGCTCGTGGGGCTTGTCCGGATGCGGCTTCGAGAGCGACATGGCCATGTCGAGGTAGTTGGCGCCGGCGGCGAGGCAGGCGTCGAAGATCGGCATGACGAAGCGCGGGTCGACGGCGTTCAGGACGTGGGTGGCGCCATGATCGCGGATCAGCGCCGCGATGGCGTCGCGATCCGAGGCGTCGACCTGGGCCGCAACAACCCGTGGATCGTCCGCCTTCGCCGTTACGGCTTGCGCTCGTGAGGGATCGTAGTCAGCGACGATGAGCCGCTCGAAGAAGTCGCGACGGAGCGCGATCGGCACGAACGCACTGCCGACACCGCCGGCGCCGATGACGAGGATTCGCATCGCCGAAGTGTCGCCGATCGCCAGGCGTCCGGTGGGAGCCATCCGCCCGCCGCACCCCGTCCGGTCTGTACGATCTCAGGCGTGACCGATGCGCTGCGCCTCGAGCGGATGGGACCCGGTGGCGCGGTCGCGCGGGTGACGCTGTCGCGGCCTGAGAAGCGGAACGCGTTCGATGCCTCGCTGATCGCGGAGCTGCGGTCGACGTTCGCGGCACTGGAGCGAGATTCGGCGACCGACCTTCGCGCCGTGGTGCTCGCGGGTGCCGGTGAGACCTTCAGCGCCGGTGCGGACATCGACTGGATGCGTGCCGCGATGCAGCTGGACGTCGAGGGCAACGAGCAGGACGCCATGGCGATGGCCGACATGTTCGAGGCCATCGACACGTGCCCCGTGCCGGTCATCGCGCGCGTCCAGGGCGCCGCGCTCGGGGGCGGGATGGGGCTCTGCGCGGTGAGCGACCTCGTGATCGCCGAGTCGGGGGCGCGATTCGGGTTCACCGAGACGCGGCTCGGGATCCTGCCCGCGGTCATCTCGCCGTTCGTCCTCGCGAAGATCGGCGAATCGCACGCCCGTGCCCTGTTTCCTGGTGGCCGCCGCTTCGATGCATTGCGGGCGCAGCGCATCGGCCTCGTCCACGAGGTGGTGGAGGGCGAAGCGGCTCTCGATTCTGCGGTGGACGCGGCCGTCGCGGACATCCTCGCCTCAGGCCCGACTGCCGTCCGCGCCGCGAAGTCGATCGTTCGTGAGGTCCGCGGCCTCGGTCACGGGTCCTCGAAATGGCACACCGCGCGCGTCATCGCGCGGCAACGCGTCACCGACGAGGCGAGGGAAGGCTTCGCGGCGTTCACGGAGCGCCGGCGGCCCGGCTGGGAGTCGACCCCCGGCGACTGACCGCCGGCCCGCACGGTGCGGGAGGCGCCGTTACGGCAGCAGGATGACGACGCCGAGGACGATGAGCCAGGCGGACCAGGCCAGGTAGGCGATCGGCACGATTCGCCCGATCGCGGGCCAGCCGTCGCGCTCGTTGGCGCCCACGAACTCCAGCGTCCCGACGAGCACCGCGACCCCGATCGGGAGGCCGAGCATGCCGAGCCAGACGGGCACGGCAGCGGTGGAGAGGATCGACGCGCTCAGCAGGAACGTCCACAGTCCAGTCAGCAGGTAGCCGAGATGTTCGCCGACGCCGACGCCCAGGAGCCGGTGGAGGTCGCGAAGGTCGTCTCGATGGACTCGCGTGCAGCGACACCCTGCGGACCCTGCGCCGCTCGGTGGCGTCGCGCGAGCTCGGGGACGGCGTACGGCCACCGGACGAGCCCGAGCGCCTGGACGAGCGCCGCGGCCGTGCCGACGACGATCGACAACCACGTCAATGCAGGCCCGGCGTTCACCACGGCCGACACGAGTGGCACGACCACGAGCATCCCCAGGGCGCTCGCGAGCAAGGCTTCCCAGCGGAGGATGAGGCCGGGACCTCCCGCGGCGAAACGCTCCAGGATCTCGGCAGGCTCTCGGCGAAGGATGTCCGGGTAGTCGAAAGAGCGGCCAAGCGCGACGAACGCGAGGTTGAAGGCGACGGGGACGACGATCAGCGCGAAGCCGGCAGCAAGGTCGACGGTCACGATCGAAGTGTGCGCGCCCCCGGGCTGGCGGATCGGGCCGCGATACGCGACAATCGCGACAGATGCGCGAGGAATTTTCTCCGAGCGAGGCCGCACGGCGGCTCGGGGCGACGACCAGGAGCGTCCAGCGGTGGATCGCCCAGGGGACGCTGCCCGCGCGACGCGTTGGGGGACGCTGGCGTGTCGCATCTGACGCGTTAGACGCGTTCCAGGACACTGCCCACGCCGAGCGGCAGCAGGATCTCCCGATCGGTGCAGCGTCGCAGCGCCGGCGCCACCGCGGGACGGACGATGCCGCGCCGCGTCTGATCCGGCGACTCTTCGTCGCCAATCGCGGCGAGATCGCCCGGCGCATCCGGCGAACCTGCGATCGCCTCGGCATCGTCGCCATCGAGCCGGCGACGGACGGCCAAGGCGCCGTGGACCTGCTGGAGATCGAGTCCGTCGTCAGCGCCGCGCGAGCCGCGGCGGCGGACGCGGTGCACCCCGGCTTCGGCTTCCTCGCGGAGAACGCCGACTTCGCGACGGCCGTGGAGGCTGCCGGCATGGCGTGGGTCGGGCCACCTCCGGACGCCATTCGCGCCATGGGCGACAAGGCCGCGGCACGGCGCCTTGCGATCGAGCTGGGCGTGCCGGTCGTCCCCGGCATCGAGGACCCGGACCGCCCCGACGCGGCGCTCGCCCTCGCGGCGAAGCGGATCGGCTATCCCGTGCTGATCAAGCCGGCGGCCGGCGGCGGCGGCAAGGGCATGCGCGTCGTGCGAGACCCGAAGCGGATCGCGGATTCGCTGGCGAGCGCTCGCCGCGAAGCCCAGGGTGCCTTCGGGGACGATCGCCTCATCCTCGAGAAGCTCATCGAGGGCCCGCGGCACGTGGAGGTCCAGGTGCTGTTCGATGCGCACGGCGCGGGCGTGCATCTCGGCGAGCGCGACTGCTCGACGCAGCGCCGCCACCAGAAGGTCCTCGAGGAAACGCCGTCCCCCGCCGTCAACGACGTCATTCGCGACAAGCTGACGACCGCCGCGCTCAAGCTCGCCGGCGCGGTCGGGTACCGGAGCGCTGGGACCTGCGAGTTCCTCCTGGACGACCGCGGCCAGATCTTCTTCCTGGAGATGAACACGCGCCTGCAGGTCGAGCATCCGGTCACCGAGCTCGTCACCGGCATCGATCTCGTTGAGCAGCAGATCCGCGTCGCGGAGGGCCGGCCGCTCGACATGGCGCAGGGGACGATCGACCGCGCACTGCGGACCGGCGGACACGCGGTCGAGGTCCGCCTCTACGCCGAGGACGCCGAGCACGACTTCCTGCCGGCGACCGGCCGCGTCGAGCGGCTGCGCTGGCCCTCCGGGTCGGGCGTGCGGGTCGACGCGGGGATCGACGAGGGCACCGTCGTGGGAGCGAGATTCGATCCGATGCTGGCGAAGGTCGTCGCCCACGGCGAGGACCGCGGGGCAGCATTCGACCGACTGGAGCGCGCACTCGACGACACCGTCGTCCTCGGGCTGACCACGAACCTGCGGTTCCTCAGGTGGCTCGTTCGAGAGGCCGCCGTGCGCAGGGGCGAGACGCGCATCGACAGCCTGGAGCGCATCTGGCCGCCGGACGACTGGCGGGAGCGATCCTCGACCCCTGACGCGGCGTGGCAGGCCGCGGCACAGGCGCTCGCCCCCACGGGCTGGCTCGGTGGCTGGCGGCTGAACGGCCCGCGTCGCGTGCGCCTGGCGAGCGATGACGACGAGCGAACGATCGACGTGGGCGCCCGTGCGGCCCCACCCCTCGAGGTCGTGCTCGCCGGAGACACGGCGTTCGTCGACGTCGCCGGTCGAAGCGTTGCCTTCCGGCTCGCGCCGGCGCCGGACATCGATCGCGCAGCTCGAGCCGCGAAGTCGCACGCCGGCGGCGGTGCGGCGGAGATCGTCGCGCCGATGCCCGGCGCCATCCTCGCGGTCCACGCCGCGGTCGGCGAAGCGCTGAACCCCGGGGATCCCGTTGCGACCCTGGAGGCGATGAAGATGGAGCACGCGGTCCCGACATCGATCGGCGGGAGCGTCGCGGAGGTGCGCGTCCGCGTCGGTGACCAGGTGGCGCGCGGAGACGTGCTGGCGGTGGTCGAGCCATAGTCGCCCGGCGCGCGTCGGAGCGGTACGCTCTCGCCGATGGACAAGGTCACCGACACGGTCAGGAACGTCGCCGGCAAGGTGCTGGGCGAGGACAGGCCGCTGCCGCTGCCGGACACGCGGGAGCAGCTGCTCGCGCTGCACGACGTGGCGCGCCGCAGGCGGGACGCCGCGCCGCGCGACAGCCAGGAGCGCATCGAGGCGGCGTACGAGATCGAGCGCATCGAGGTCCAGATCGCCCGGATCGAGCGGGCGATGGACCCGCCGCAGGTCTGACGCCCGCGCTTGGCTGATCGCGTCCGGATCTACGAGGTCGGCCCGCGCGACGGGCTCCAGAACGAGTCGCTCGCGATCCCGCTCGACACGAAGGTCGCGTTCATCGACCGGCTCGCGGCCGCGGGCCTCCGCGACATCGAGGCGACGAGCTTCGTGTCGCCGAGGGCGATCCCGCAGCTGGCGGATGCCGACGCGCTGCTCCCGCGGCTGTCCCACACCCCCGAGGTCCGCTACCCCGTCCTCGTCCCCAACGAGCGCGGCATGGCCCGGGCCGAGGCGGCAGGCGCGCATGCCGTGGCGGTGTTCACGGCGGCGACAGATGCCTTCACGCGCAAGAACATCGGGATGACGATCGACGAATCCCTCGCGACGTTCGAGCCGGTGCTGCGGCGGGCGGCGGACCTCGGCTGGTGGCGGCGCGCGTACGTCTCGACCGCCTTCGGCTGCCCGTACACGGGCGCGGTGGCGCCGCAGGCGGCGGTCGCGGTTGCCCTCCGGCTGCTCGAGCTCGGGGTGGACGAGGTCTGCTTCGGGGACACGATCGGCGTCGCGGTGCCGAGCCAGGTCGCGGTGCTAACTGGCGCGGCCGTGCAGGCGGGAATGCCGCTGGAGCGCGTCGCGTACCACTTCCACGACACGCGCGGCACGGCGCTCGCGAACGTCCAGGCGGGCCTGGACGCGGGCATCCGCTGCTTCGACAGCTCGACCGGCGGCACCGGCGGCTGTCCCTACGCGCCGGGGGCCGCGGGCAATCTCGCCACCGAGGACCTCGTGTACCTGCTCGACGCATCGGGTTTCGAACACGGCGTCTCGCTGGAGGGCGTCCTCGATGCGGCGCGGTTCATCGCGCAGGCGCTCGGTCGACCGCTCGCCTCGAAGGTCGGCCAGGCCGGCGGATGGGACGCCTCGACCGGCGAGCCGATCGGTCGCTGATCGCGCGACGGCTTTTGGCATAGCATCCGCGCCACGATGAACGGGGTGGTGCTCGTCCTGAACCAGGATTACGAACCGCTGAACGTCACGAACCTTCCGCGGGCGTTCAGGCTCGTGTTCGGCGAGAAGGCCGAGGTTCTCGAGTACGACCACCAGGTGGTCCGGACGGTCACCCGCGAGTTCCATGCGCCGTCGGTCATCCGGCTCCAGCACCGCATCAACCGACCGCGGCCGCGGGTCAAGCTGACCCGGCGCGAGGTCTTCGCGCGCGACCGGCACACCTGCCAGTACTGCGGGCGCGTCGCCTCGGACCTGACGCTGGATCACATCCTGCCGCGCCATCGCGGCGGCGCGCATTCCTGGGACAACCTCGTCGCGGCGTGCAAGCCGTGCAACCACCGCAAGGGCGGCAAGACGCCGGAGGAGGCTCGGTTCCGGCTGCTGCGACCGCCGTTCGAGCCGCGTTCGGACCTCTACTCGCTCTTCACGCCGTACCTCGCCGACGACCGCAACGAGGCCTGGCGCACCTACCTGTTCCTGGGGCGCAACTAGCGTCGTCCGTTCGGCCGCCGGGCGGTAGCAGGACCTGGCGCTCTCATCGGCGGGCTGGACAAAGGGTGTTCCCGGCTTCGTATTCCCGGATTCCGCGGTCGTGCATTTGGAAACCCTCTAACCCATGCGCGTCGCGGGAATATGACGGGGCGACCGTCGTATGCCGGTCAGGTCCGCGCTCGGCGAGAGCTCCATCCTCTTCCGGTCAGGTCCGCGCGGTCCGCGCGGCGAGACCTCCTTCGCATTCCCCCGACGCGCATGGCCCGAGGGCATTGAATCTGGCCGGCCCCAAACCGCGAAGACGAACAAGGATCGAGAACAGATCGCAACCACCACTACCCTCTGCCCGTGACCGCGATCGATCCGCCCGCGTCCGTGCGCGCCGTGATGGAGCGGCTGTGGCAGCACGGGCACGCGGCCTACGTCGTGGGTGGCTCGGTGCGCGATGCGCTGCTGGATCGCGCCGCGGACGACTGGGATCTGGCCACGGATGCCCGCCCGGATCGGGTGCTCGCGATCTTCCCGGGCGCCGTCTACGAGAACCAGTTCGGCACGGTTGCGATCCGGGAGGGCGACGACGTCCACGAGGTGACGACGTTCCGGACGGACCACGACTATGCGGATTTCCGACGGCCGCACCGCGTGGAGTTCGGGGACGACGTCCACCTCGACCTCGCGCGCCGGGATTTCACGGTTAACGCCATCGCGTGGGGGGCCGATGCCCAGGATGTAGGCCGGCCAGCCGGGCTGGTCGACCCCTTCGACGGCGTGACGGACGTCGCGCGGCGGCTCATTCGCGCCGTCGGCGAGCCCGCCGCCCGCTTCCGTGAGGACGCCCTTCGGATGCTCCGCGCCGTCCGCCTCGCGGCGGTCCTGGACTTCGAGATCGAGCCGGCCACCCTCGAAGCCGTCGGAGCGCACGCGAAGCTGGTCGCCCACGTCTCCGGCGAGCGCGTGGCGGCGGAGCTCGGAAAGGTCCTGGCGGCGCCGCGGCCGTCGGTCGGGTTGCGGCTGATGTCGGATACCGGGCTGCTCGATGTCCTCCTGCCGGACATCGCGGCGCAGCGCGGTGTTCCCCAGAACAAGATCGACGGCGAGGACCTCTTCGACCACACCCTGCGCACGGTCGACGCCGCTCCGGCCGGCGAGCCGGTGGTTCGCCTGGCCGCGCTCCTCCACGACATCGGCAAGCCCGCGACGATCGACGACGGGCCGTTCCGCGGCCACGAGCTCGTGGGTGCCGACCTGGCCCGCGCGCTGCTGGATCGACTGCACCTCCCGAAGGCCGCCACGGAGCGAGTGGTGCACCTCGTCCGCAGCCACATGTTCACCTACGAGCCCGGCTGGGGCGACGCGGGCGTCCGGCGGTTCATCCAGCGCGTCGGGACCGACGCGATCGACGAGCTGTTCGCGCTGCGCGAGGCCGACAACGCCGGCAGCGGCGTGCCGACCGAGGCGCACGGCCTGGACGAGCTGAAGGCGAGGGTCGCGGCCGAGCTCGAGGCCTCGGCCGTGCTCGATCTCTCTCGCCTCGCCGTCAACGGCGACGACCTGATGACCGAGCTCGGGATCCCCCAGGGGCCTCACCTCGGGAAGATGCTGGACGAGCTCCTCGAGCTGGTCGTCGCGGACCCGAAGCGCAACGACCGCGCGACGCTGCTCCTCCTCGCCGAGTCCATGCTCGCCGATCACGTGCTCGACCGATGATCGAGCGGCTGCTCGCCGCCGACGAAGCCCTGGAGCGCGACGACCTGGATACGGCCGCGAAGCTCTTCGGCCAGGTCGCCGAGGCGGATCCGAGGAACGCCATCGCGGCCGTCGGGCTGGGTCGGGTCGCGGCCGGCCGCGACGACGCCGCGGAAGCTCGCATGTGGTTTCTGCGCGCGCTCGAGATCGATCCCGACGAGGCCGCCGCGAAGCGCCTGCTCGCCGCGCTGGAGCGGGAGCTCGCCGCCCTGGACCGACAGCCCGGCGCGCCGCCGGTACCGTCCCCCGCCGCGCCGCCGGTACCGCCCGCCGCAGCCCCTGCCCGACGCCCCACGCTCTTCGACCGCATCCGGGGCTGGCTGGGACTCGGGGGCCGCGGCGGCCGCGGCGGCCGGCGCGCCTGACGCCGCTACCCTCCCGACATGCGAATCCTGGTCACCGGCGGAGCCGGGTACGTCGGCTCGGTGTCCGTCGAGGAGTTCGTCGGTCACGGCCACGAGGTGACGGTCCTCGACAACTTCTCGACCGCCGGTCGCGGCGCGGACCTCGGTTCGGCAGAGCTCGTCGAGGGCACGTACGGGGACCGCGAGGCCGTGCGCGGCCTCCTGGAGGCGCGGCAGATCGAGGCCGTCCTGCACTGCGCCGCCCGCTCGCTGGTGCCCGAGTCCGTCCGCGAGCCCGCGCTGTACTACACCGAGAACCTCGTCGGCGGGGTGGCCCTGCTGGAGGCGATGCGCCTCGCGGGCACGCGGCGCCTCGTCATCTCATCGACCGCAGCCGTGTACGGCGAGCCCGACCAGGTTCCGATCTCCGAGGACGCCCCGCTCCGACCGATCAACACCTACGGCGAGACGAAGCGTTCGCTGGAGACGGCGGCCGGCTGGTACGCGCAGGCCTACGGGCTCCGGCCGATCGCGCTTCGCTACTTCAACGTGGCCGGCGCCAGCGGACGCAACGGCGAGCGCCACGACCCGGAGACCCACCTCATCCCGAACCTGCTGACCGCGGCAGTGCGCGGCGCGCCGTTCACGCTCACCGGTGTCGACTATCCGACCCCCGACGGCACGACGATTCGCGACTACCTGCACGTCATCGACCTCGCGGAGGCCCACCGGCTGGCGCTCGAGGCGACGGGCGATCGATCCGGCGCGGACGGGCTGCTCGCGCTCAACCTCGGCAGCGGGCGCGGCTTCGGCGTGCGCGAGGTCATCGCGGCGACCGAGAAGGTCGTGGGACGCTCGATCGATGTCCGGGAAGCCGCGCGTCGCGGCGGCGACCCGCCGTCGCTGGTCGCGAACATCGATCGCGCGCGCGAGGTGCTCGGATGGCGCCCGACACGCTCGACGCTCGAGGAGATGGTCGGCTCGGCCTGGGCTGAGCGCCAGGCGCGGGATTAGGCACCGCAGCGCAACGGCAACGCCGCGAATGGCGCGGATGAGCGCCGCTGCTACCCGCGCGGCTCCAGCGGAGCGGTCATCGGGGCGAGCCGCTCGGGTGGCGCGTGGACCCCGGCCTCCCCGGAGCCCGTCCAGCGATCGTCCACCGGCCGCAGGATCCAGGCGCCGAGGAGCATCGTCACCAGCAGCGTCAGCACCGCGAGCTGGTAGGCGCCGACGCCCAGCGCGTCGAGGAACAGCAGGACGGTCACGCCGTACAGCAGCTGGCCGATGACCTGCGAGCCCTTCCCGACCAGCCCGTACAGCCCGAAGAACTCGCCGATCCGCTCCGGGGGCGAGAGCCGGACCATCAGCACGCGATCCGCAACCTGGACGCCGCCGAGGCCGCTCCCGAGGATCGCGCCGGCGAAGAGGAACAGCGCGAGCCCGATCGGCCCGTCGACGCTCAGCGAGATCGCGCCGAGGACGAGCCCGATCGACCACGACGTCAGCACGATCATCAGCGTCCGCCGCGGCCCCAGCCGGTCGACCAGCCGCCCCCAGCCGAAGCTCGCGAAGATCGCCACGACCGTGAGCCCCAGCAGGACCAGCAGCGCCATCTGGTCGCTCAGGCCCTTCGCGTAGACGGTGACGACGCTCATGACCACGATGATCGTGTTCACCGCGTCCGAGTAGAAGAACCGCCCGATCAGGAACCGCAGGAGGCCGGGCACCTCACGCGCGTGCCGGACGGTCGTCACGCACTGCGCGAGCGACCCGAACACGTCGCTCACGCCGACGCGCCCGATCGGACCGGACTCGCGGACGACCAGGAAGATCGGGATCGCGAAGATCGCGAACAGCACGGCGGCGACGAGGAACCGGTCCTCGACCCCGATGCCGAGGGCGAGCATGAACAGCCCGGCGAAGATCGTGCCCATGTAGCCGATCCCCACGCCGATGCCGGACAACCGGCCGCGCGTCTCCGGCCGGCTCACGGACTTGAGCGTCGCGTCGTAGTAGATGAGCGCGGCCTGGTAGGCGAAGTTCGCGATCACGAACAGCACCACGCCGAGTGCCGCCTCGCTCCAGCCGATGAACGCCGTCGGGACGATGCACAGCAGCGTGAAGAACAGCAGGTACGGCAGGCGGCGCCCGCCCCGGTCGGAGAGGGCGCCGAGGATCGGCGAGACGAGGGCGTTGAGGCCGACGCTCACCACGATCGCGACGCTCAGGATGAAGTTCCCGTCGCGCTCCCCGAAGCGGCTTTCATCGGCCAGCCACAGCCCGATCGCGCTCGAGACGACGGCGAACGAGAAGATGGTGTTGGCGAAGTCGTACAGCGACCACGCGATCGCCACCCGGGCCC
>DASTIE010000015.1:0-4062 GCA_035717865.1 Candidatus Limnocylindrales bacterium | reverse complement strand
GCGGGCCGCGTCCCGTCGGCGATGCTCTTCGCGAGCTCTGAGTAGACCACCTCGTCGGGGAGGATCCACGGAGACGGCACCCGCACGGCGATCCACCCCCGGATGAGCGTCGAGAGACCGACGATGACGACGAGCCACGTCGCAGGCGCCGCAAGGACTCTGGCGACGACCGAGTCCCGTCCGCCGAGGGCCTCGGTCCGGCTCGGAGCGCTCGTCACAAGGGTGCCTTCTGTCGTCACGCCCGGACCTCGGCCAACCGTACGCCGACGCTGTCGCGCCGGGTCGTCGCGGCGGTCGCCAACGCGACGATGATCACGATCCCCGTCGCTCCCGCGGCAAACCACAGAACCGGGTCGGTGTGGCTCGCCGCCCAGGCCTGCGGCGTCACATCGGGTGGCCGGCAGCAGACGTCGTTCGCGACCGGTTTCGGAGAGAGGGCGCTCGCGACCCAGACCGCGTACCCGAAGAACCAGGCGGGTGCCAGTCGCGGCCACGTGACGGCGATCGGAACGAAGAGGAGCGCCGCGTAGTTCGGCCAGACGATCGGCGTCGCGACCACGCAGGCGCCCACGACGACGGCGAACGCCCGGCGGTCGCCGTCCGCCCGCCGAACGAGCCATGCGGCCACGGCGAGGCACACGAGGCCCGCAACGGCGGCGACCGCGACGGCCACCGTCACCGATGCGCCAAGCGCTCCCGCGACGGTGGAGAGCGAGATGCTGCGCACTGCGTAGACGTCCTGCACCTCCCGCAGGAGCGCGGGGTAGTCGCGGAAGCCCTCGAAGCCGATCAAGGCCCAGGCGCCGAGCACCAGGACGACCGCCGAGCCCGCGGCCCACGCGGCTGCCCGAAAACGCCGCGTCAGGAGCAGCCACACGACGAGCGGCCAGACGAACAGCTTGGCCGCGATCGCCGCCCCGAGCGCGAGACCGGCCCACTGCGCCTGGTCGCGATAGCGCCATGCGAGCGCGACGAGCAGCACGATCACGATCGTGAGGTTCCCGTAGTAGAGACCGTGCACGACGACGGGCGAGGTGACCGCGAGCACGAGGCAGCGCCAGTCGCGGACGCCGAGGATCCACATCGCTGCGAGCACACAGCCGGCGAGCACGAAGAACCACAGCCACGCCGCGAGCGTCACTGGGAGGAGCGCGAGCGGCACCGACGCGAGGATGAAGGGCGGCGGGTACACGGCCGGGTTCCCGACGACCACCGCCTCGCGAGTCGGCTCCGGGTATATCTGCGCACCGTCGAGGACAGCCCGGGCAGGCTCCCAGAGCGTGCCGCGGAAGTCGAAGCCGATCGGCCAGGAGTTGGCATAGCCGGCGAAGGCGAGGAGGAGCGCGAACGTGACCGGCACGGCCAACAGCAGGAGAGGGTCACGAAGTTGGCGAAGCGCACCGATGAAACCGGTCTCGGGCTCTTTTCGATGACTCACAGTCGCCATTCACTCACTCCTGCCGGGACCGGGCGATGACGCCCGCGCGCCGCTCCGCCGAGATCCTCCTCTTCGGCGCGCTGCCGATCCTCGCGTTGGTGCTGGCACTCTGGGCCTACGCGGGCGACGACCGTCTGGCACTCGACTTCCATCACGAGCTCTATCGGCAGGCGGAGGCGGTACTCGACGGTCGGGATGCATACGAGGCGCCGAACGCCGACCTCTCCGACCGCTCGAACTTCCTCTGGCCGATGGCGGCGGTGCTGCCGGTCGTGCCGGTGACGGTGGTTCCGCCGGGTGGCGCGGACTGGCTTGCGACCGCGGTCGTGCTAGCGGCCCTGGTCGCGGCGCTATGGCTGCTAGAGGTCCGAGACTGGCTCGTCTACGGCGTGGTGCTCCTCTGGCCGGCGACGATCGAGGCGATCCAGACCGCGAACGCGTCGCTGCCGCTCGTCCTGCTCGTGGCGCTCATGTGGCGCTACCGCGAGCACGCCTCGATCGCCGGGCTGGCACTCGGCTACGGGATCGCGGTGAAGCTCTTTCTGTGGCCCGTAGCGGTCTGGCTGGTGCTCGTCGGGCGCGTACGTGCCGCGGTGGTCGCCGGTTGCGTTGCCGCCGCGTCCCTTCTGCTCCTGCTGCCCTTCACGAGCATTCCCGACTACGTCCGCCTGCTGCGGAACCTCGGCGAGACGTTCGAGCACGATGCCTACACGCCGTTCGCCCTCCTCACCGACCTCGGGATGCCCGATACGCCGGCGCGTGTCCTGACCGTCGCGCTCGGGCTCGGCGTGCTCGCGCTCGCCTGGAGGCGCCGCAGCCTCGGGCTGGCGCTCGCGGCCTGCCTGGTGGTCTCGCCGATCGTGTGGCGCCACTTCTTCGTCCTCCTGCTCGTGCCGCTCGCGCTCTCGCGTCCACGATTCGACGCCGTGTGGCTCATTCCCATCGGCATGTGGGTCGGCGACGGGACGTTCAACGGCGCGCCCTGGCAGACCGCCTGCGTGCTCGGCCTCGCCGCCCTCGTCTTTGCCTTGTGCGAGCTCGGGCCCCGCGTGCGCGAGGCGTCCGTCCTCTCCCCCGGCCCGGCCCATGCGTAGGAGCCGCCGGTGACCGCCGCGCGCCGCCTGCTGCCGATCCTGTTCTTCGGCGTGCTGCCCGTCGTGGTCGCGATCGCGATGTTCGCCACCGCACACTCGAGCAACTCGCTCGCCGCCGACTTCCACAGCGAGCTGTACCCCGAGGCGGAGCTCCTGCTCGACTGGACGAACCCCTTCCCCGGCCCCGACGCCGCGCTGCAGTACGGGCACAACCTGATCTGGCCGCCGCTCGCGGCGTTCCTCGTCGCGCCGTTCACGCTGCTCTCGGCCGGAGCGGCCGACTGGACGGTCGCACTCGTCGGGCTCGCCTGCGCCCTCCTGTCGCTGCGGATCGTGGGCGTGCGCGACTGGCGCGTGTACGGCGTGTTCGCGCTGTGGCCGTCGGTGATCGGCGAGATCCGCGTCTCGCACCTGACGCCCGTCCTCTGCCTGCTCCTCGCGCTCGCGTGGCGGTACCGGGACACCCGGTTCGCCCCCGGCCTGGCGGTCGGCTTCGCCGGCGCGATCAAGTTCTTCCTCTGGCCGCTCGGCGTGTGGCTCGCCGCGATCGGTCGGGTGCGCGAGATGCTGCTCGCCGCCGCGCTCGCCGGCGCGTCGCTCCTGCTCGTGCTGCCGTTCACGAGCCTCGAGGAGTACCTGCGCACGCTGATCGAGCTCGGCAGGGACTTCGACCAGGACAGCTACTCGCCCTTCGGCTTCCTCGCCCAGGTTGGAGTCTCCGAGACGCCCGCACGGATCGTGAGCTACGCGATCGGCGCCGCGCTGCTCGTCGCGTGCTGGCGTCGGGCGAGCCTCGGGCTCGCGGTCGCCGCGGCGCTCGTGCTCTCCCCGATCGTGTGGCTCGACTACTACGCGGTCGCCGCGGTGCCGCTCGCCGTGGTGCGCCCGCGACTGTCCGCCGTGTGGTTCCTGCCGATCGCGACGTGGGGCCTCCTGAGCGCCGGTCTCGGCGCCGGGAACGGGTGGGGCAGCGCCCGCGTGTTGATCGTGTTCGGGATCGTGTTCGCCGTGATCGTGCGCGGCGAACGGCAGGCCGAGGCAGGAGGAGAGAGCCACCGTCCCGCGACGGTAGAGGCTCCGGCGGCCGCCCGCATCGATCCGAAGCCCAGTTCGAGCTAGACCCTCCGCGAGGGTCGCACAAGCGTGTGCCCACGCGCTATAGTTCGTACGAAGACTCGTACGAAGTTTTACTGGAGGAGCGATGGCACGCGGCAGAAACCCTGCAAGTGCAAAGCGGAGGCGCCGGTTGACTGGCAGCAAGGCGCGCACGGCGGTACCGGCGTTGACGATCGAAGAGGGCCGGCAGCAGCTGCACAAGCTCGCAGGGCGGTTCGGCAAGCTCACGAAGCCCAGCGGATCGTTGCTGGAGCGGGCACAGTCAGTTGGCCCGTATCGGCGCGGCGGCCTGCTCTTCGTACCAGAGATCGACGCAGTCGCAACACTCGAGCGTCTCGAGGAGGCAGAGCGGGAGAAGGAGGCGCTGCTGGAAGAGCTCGAGGATATGGGCATCATTCTGCTCGCCCAGGAGCG
>DASTIE010000014.1:0-6925 GCA_035717865.1 Candidatus Limnocylindrales bacterium | reverse complement strand
CGTCGACGTGCTGGCCTGGCACCCCGGGCGTCAGGTGGTGCTCATCGTCGAGGTCAAATCTGTCGTTCCGGACGTGCAGTCCATGCTCGCCGCCATCGACAGGAAGCGCCGACTCGCACTGGCCATCGCGCGCGAGCGGGGCTGGACTGCCACCGCCGTTGCCACGCTGCTCGTGATCGGCGAGAGCCGAACGTCACGCCGCCGAGTCGACGCCCACGCGGCGACGTTTGAGCAGGCGTTTCCGTACCGAGCAATCGAGGTGCGACGCTGGCTCGCCGCCCCCGACTCGGCACCGCTCCACGGGCTCTGGTTCTTGTCAGCCAGTCAAGCAGTGCCCACTCGTCATCGCGTCGCGCGACGCGCCGCGCGCTGCCGTGCTCAGGCGTGATGCGCGATTCGCGCAGGCTTCGTCACTGAGTCACACCATGCCTTCCTGACAGAGCGACGCTGACAAAGAGTCACCGAGTGGCGATCTGGCAAGAACGGAACCCGATTCGGCGACGAGAAGGCCAAAGACTGGCGAACAGGGGAGCGGCCGCGCTGCCCACGACCGCAGTGGCTCGTGCCGGGGCGCTGCGCCGCGCTGCCGCGCCGGGCCCCGCGCCGCGGCCCCGCGCCGCGGCGGTTAGCGACAGCGGCAGCTGCACGCCGACGGCGGTTACGCGACAGCGGCAGCCGCGCGACAGGCGCGGAGATCAGGCGACGGCGGCGGATTCCTCGCCGGCGAGCTCGCCGGAGGTGCCCCCACCCTCGCGAGACAGGGCGGTGTCCGCGAGCACGCGCCAGCGGGTTGCGAACAACCACGCGAGCAGGTAGAGCCCGGCCACGACCAGGAGCAGCGAGCGGTAGCCGGTCAGCAGCGCGAGGTACTCCAGCGCGCCGCCGGCCATGGCGCCGAGGAGGTTGGAGGCGAAGGCCATGTCCGCCGTCTTCGTGTCGCGGAACGAGTACGTGAACACGAGGTTCGCGAGGAACACGGGCGCGAACGCCACCACGCCGGCGAGCAGGTACCGCAGCCACGGCGGGTCGATCAGCAGGGACTCCGGAGGCAGCACCAACGCGACCGCCAGCGCCACGAACAGCCCGGCGTACAGCAACCCCGCACGTTCGATGCGGAAGCGGGCGTTCACGAGGATCGCGAGGAGCACGGAGGCGAGAATCGCGAAGAACGCCAGGGCGTTGACGAGCCACGTGGAGCCGAACAGCAGCGAGAAGCTCACGAGCGACCGCGTCTCGAGCAACAGGAACGCCATGCCCAGCACGAAGAAGTGCGGGCTGAAGCGGCGCACGGACGTGCCACCGACGCGCGCAGCGCCAAAGACCCCCAGCACCGCGATGATCAGGGCGAAGGCGAGGCCCGCGAGGTAGTGCGGCGCGATGAACGGCGTCCGCAGGTACAGGAACGGCCAGTCGTCGGTTGCCGCCTTCGGCTCGGGCTCGCCGACCGGCGGCACCTGGTCGACCGTGTCGGCGGGCGGCGGGCCACCGCCCAGCGCATCGATCTGCGGCCCCACGGCGAAGATCGCCTTGCGCGCGTCGTACATCCGCATGATCGGCGGCGAGTCGAACGTCGCGGCGAGCATCGCGTCGATCTTCGCGATGAGCCATTCCTCGCGGTAGTAGTTGTAGACGACGAACACGCCCGTGGGCGTCAGGTGGTCGCGCACGCTCTCGAACGCCTGCTGGGTGAACAGGAATGACTCGAGCCGGATGTTGGCCGTCGTGCTGACCAGGGTCAGCGAGTCGGGCAGCGCGAAGATCACCAGGTCGTACTTCTGGTCCGTGCCGCGGAGGTAGGCCCGGCCGTCGTTCTCGTGGCGCGTGACGCGCGGGTCGGCGTAGGGCTGGTTCGGGTGATGGTCGATCCCGAGCTTCTGGATCGCCCGGTCGATCTCGACCGCGTCGACATGCCCCGCGCCGTTCCGAAGCGCGATCGCCACATCCGTCCCCGAGCCCGCGCCGACGATCAGGACGTTGGCGTACGTCTTGCCCGGGAACCACTTGTAGAGCTGGTCGTAGAACTCCTCCTTCGGCGCGTCGACCGGGTGGAGCGCCTGGTGGGGAATGCCGTTGACGTTGACGTACATCTCGCCGTTGCCGGCGGTGTAGGTGTTGATGCGGTAGTACGGGGACCAGATCTCGGTCGCGTTGCTGGCCTGGAATGTCAGGAGCAGCACGACCCCCAGCCCGGCGGCGGCCGGGATTCGCAGCAGCAGCCCGCCGCTGTCCGTCCCGGCGAGCAACAGGGTCACGAGCACGGCCGCGACGAAGAACCACACGAACGGCGGGGTCCCGGCCGCGGACAGGATCGTGAAGCCGGCGATCCCCGCCATCGACCCCACGATGTCCCAGCCGTACGCCTGCAGCGGCGGCATCGAGCGGAGCAAAGGACCGAGCGGGATCGCGAGCGCGGCCATGAGCGCCGTGACCAGCGCGAACACGATCGGCAGGACGAGGAAGTTCACGTCCGCGGCGCGGCTCTCGGCAAGGCCGAAGAACAGCTCGTCCTGCGAGCTCACCTGCACGTTCAGCTCAAGGGAGGTGATCAGCCAGACGACGACCGCGAGGAGCACCGGGAAGATGGCGATGGTGTCGAGCGCCCGGCGGCGGCCCAGCAGGATCCCGATGCCGATCCCGAGGAAGCTCGCCATCAGCAGGAAGTTCGAGAAGAAGCCGATGTACCGGACCTCCGACGGGATCCATCGGATGAGCAGCAGCTCCACGAACAGCAGCGTGCTGCTCGTGAGAACGAGGCGGGTCCGGTTGCCGCGCAGGCGGTCGAAGACGGCGGCCAGCGGGTCCGAGCCCGGCCGGCGGCCGGTCGACATCACGCGAACGGTACCGGTTCCGCCTGCCGGCGTCCGGGCAGGCCGAGCGACACGATGGCCACCCCGACCCCAACCGCGGCGAGCAGCGCGAACCCCGCCGAGACGCCGCTCGCGGTGACCTGCGCACCGAGGATCGCGCCCGCAAGGCTGGCCCCCACGACGCCGCCCAGGTAGCGCCCCGTGTAGTACGTGCCCGCGGCCATCCCGACCCGCTCCCGGGCGACGGATTCCAGCGCCGCCGCCTGGCGCGGCGAGGTCAGCCCGTTCCCGAACCCGACCACGGCGAGGAGCAGGGCGATCGAGACGACGGACGCCGTCGCGCCCGGCAGCGCCAGGAGCGCGAGCCCCACGGCGCTGACCGACGCGCCCGCGACGACGAGCGCGCGCCGCCCACGCCGGTCGGAGGCGCGCCCACCGAACGGCGAGACGATGGCCCCCACGCCGGCGAGTCCCAGCAGGGCCGCGCCGCTGACGGCGGCGGTCGCGCCGAGCAGCTCCTCCGCCGCGAGCGGCACGAGGATGAAGCTGCCGTGGAGGATGACGGTCGAGCCGAACACGCCCGCGAGGGCCGCCGCGAACGGCCGGTGGACCACCAGCCGCGGATCGACGGCCGGGTGCTCGGTCCGAAGCTCCACGGCGACGAAGACCGCGAGCAGCGGCACGATCGCGATGGCCGCCACGACCTGGAAGGGGCCGCCGCGCAGCGCGATCAGGAACGCCACGATCGCCGCCGCGAGCAGCAGGAGGCCCGGAATGTCCACGCCGGCGCGCCGCGTAGCGGAAACATGGACGTCTGCGGCCGGGCGAACCCGAAGCCCGACGAACAGCGCGGCGAACAGCCCGAGCGGCACGGCCAGGATGAACAGCGAGCGCCAGCCGAACGCGCCGACGAGCAGCCCGCCGACGAACGGCCCGACGGCCGCGCTGGTCGCAACGAGCAGGTCGAACAGCCCGAAGGCCGCGCCCTGCTGATCGGCCGGGGACGTCTGGCGCACAAGTGCCGCGGAGCTGGTCGAGATGAGCGCGCCGCTCGCGGCCTGCGCGACCCGCGAGACCTCCAGGACCTCGAAGGTCGTGGCAATGGCGGCGAGCGCCGACGCGGCGGCGAACGCGAGCACCCCGACGAGGAAGGCCCGTCGGTGCCCGAATCGATCGCCGATCGAGCCCCCGACCGGCAGCGCGACGGCGACGGCGCCGAGGTACAGCGTCACGAGCGACGAGACCTCGTTCGCCCCGAGCGTGAAGGTGTCCATCACGTCCGGCAGGGCCACGGCCAGCATCGTCGAGTTGAGGGGAACCAGGATCGTGCCGCTGGCGACGCCGAGCATCGCGGCGGTCAGGAGGCGGGGCCGCCTCATACGCAAGCCCCGTCGATCAAAGGAGCGTCACGGTCCCCGCGCTTCCGTCGATCTCGACGAGCCGGCCGTCGGCGATCCGGGTGGTCGCATCGGTGACGCCCACCACGGCCGGCAGCTCGAACTCGCGCGCGACGACCGCGGCGTGCGACAGGACGCCGCCGGTATTGGTGATGAGCCCGCCGGCGATCGTGAAGATCGGCACCCACGAGGGGTTCGAGGAGGGGCAGACGATGATGTCCCCGGGCTCGATGCGACCGAAGTCGTCCTGCGAGAGCGTCACTTTCGCCGTGCCGCGCACGACGCCCGCGGACGCGGCGGTGCCCTTCATCGAATTGCCCTCCTCGTGCGTCACGCGCGGGCCGTCGAAGAGGTCGCCGGCCGGCGGCTCTTCCGGGATCTTCCCGACCCAGTGCGGCGCGGTCCGCGCCTCGTTGCGAGCGTGCTCCGCGCGCCGCTCGCCAACGAGGTCTGCGCGGCTCCGGCCGTCCCGCAGTGCTGCCGCGATCTCCTCGCGATACAGGAAGAAGACGTCGTCCGGCCCGGACAGCACGCCGTCGCGCACGAGACGCGCCCCGACCCGCAGCGACAGCGCGCGGAGGCGCGCCTGCGAGAGCCGGTCGATCCAGTAGTTGTGCCCCTCGGTCAGCCAGCCAATGTCGCGCGCGTGGGCGAGCGTCGTCTCGAAGGCCTGCAGCTCCTGCGGCCGATCCGCCAGCGCCGCCCGAACCTGCGCCTCCAGCTCGCCGGCCCGCCGCGCGAGTGCCGCCGCTCGCTCCCGTACCGGCACGGCGGGCGACTGGAGGAGCCGCGCGATCCTCCCGAACAGCAGCCGCGGCGCCTCGGCCCACGAGGCGAGGCGAAGGTCGTCGTGGTTCTGGCCGAGGTGGCCGTGCTCCGCGAGGAACGCGTCCAGCGCGTCGACGAACGCGTCACCGCCCGGCAGCGAGCGCAGGGAGGCGACGTCGAACTCGTCCGTGACGGCGCCGGCGTCCGCGGCGGCCTCGATCGCCTGGGCGAGCGCACCACCGGCGCCGGCCCGCGCCAGCTCGGCCAGCCCCTCGATGCCCTCCTCGACGTCCTCGAGGACGTGGTGCCCGCCGCCCACCAGCCCGAGCGCCTCCGCGTCGTGGCCGGGCCCCATCGCGGCGGAGTAGGCGGCGACGAGGTCCTCGAGCACCTGGTACGGACCCATGATGATCAGGAAGTGCAGGATCCACGCGCGCCCGCCCTTGCGCCACGCCTCCTCCCAGGCCGCGGCGGCCTCCTCGCGGGGGAGATCGTCGATGGGCAGCGCGGCGATCCAGTCGAACATCTCGCGGAGCTCCGGCAGGACCTCGTCATCCCAGAGGGCCCGGGTGAGCGGGATCCGGTCGCGATTGGTCTGGAGCCACCAGGCGTCATGCTCGGCCTTGCGACCCTCCGGGACGTTCGGGCGGAACGAGAAGTACGCGTAGCCGTTGAACGACGCCGGGACGAGCCGCTGCGGCGCGTCGAACATCTCGTGGAACCCAAGGAAGGCGCCGCCGGTGACCCGCAGGAACATGTCCTGCGCGAGCGGGGTCAGCGCGAATGGCGCGTGCATGTCGTCCCGCTCCCACGACTCCTCGGCGTCGGATGGGTTCTCGAACGAGACCGGGAACTCCTCTGACCCGAGGAACGAGCTCGACGCTGGCAAGGGCCCTGGCTCCACTCAGCGCGCGCCACGGCGCGACGAGCCGGGAGTCTAGCAACGCTGCGGGACGCCGAGCCGCCCGAACGGCATGAAGAAGCCCGGCGGCATTTGGGGCCGCCGGGCTCGAGTTGCGAAGGGCCGCGATGCGGCCCCTTGAAGCTGCTAGCGAGCGGTGTAGTTCTCGGTCGAGCCCGGAGTCTCCTCCTCGGCCTCTTCCTCGACCTGGTCGCCGGCCCCGGCGCCAGCGCCGGCCCCGACCGCACCACCGACCACGGCGCCCGGAGGGCCCGCGATCGCACCACCGATGACGGCGCCCGCGACGGAGCCCGCCGCGCCACCGGCGCCTGCGCCGGCCTCGTCGTCACCTTCGGCCGCCTCACCGGCGATTGCGCCGCCGGCCGCGCCGATGGCGCCACCGATCAGGGCGCCCGGAGGGCCACCCACCGCCGCGCCGATGGCCGCACCGCCGAGCGCGCCAGCGCCTGCGCCCATGGCCTCGGTACCGGCCTCCTCGTTCTCGGGAGCGGTGTCGTCGCCTTCGCGCAGGTCTCGGTTGTCGTATGTCATTCGAGATTCCCTTTCCCTGCAAACGCGCGGCTGGTTACTCCCGACCGCGCTGCCATGACGATGCATCGGCGACCCTCGCAGCACGCCAATCGCCGGAGGCTCCCGGCATTACGAATCCGAGCCATCCGTGCCCCTGTTGGGACCGCCGTCGTCGGAGGTTTCGGATCCGAAGCCGGCGTCACCGGTGTTGAAGCCGCTCGTGCCGATGTCCCGGGACCGACCTTCCCAGCCCTCGCCACCCAAGACGCCCTCCTGGCCGATCGCGCCGCCGTCCTGCCCCTCGACCTGGCCTTGCCAGCCAGACTCCATCTGGCCGGCCAGGGAGCCATGTCCGGCGCCGGCGCCCATCGAGCCGCTGTCGGCCTGGCCGACGCTGGTCTCGTTCTCGGCGGTCTCGCTGCCGGTCTCGCCGCCGGTGATGTCCATCTCGGTGTCCCGTCGCTGCTCGGTCATTGGAATCTCTCCTGTGGTGCGCAATGTTGATGCGACCCCGGTTCGCC
>DASTIE010000013.1:0-8758 GCA_035717865.1 Candidatus Limnocylindrales bacterium | reverse complement strand
CCGACGATCTCGTAGAGGCAGTCGGGAGCGAGGGTCGAGATGAGCCCGTCGATGTCGCGGCGGTCCTCCGCGATCGAGTGCCGCTGCCACAGCCGCCGGATGCGCCGATGCGTCGCCGGCTCCGCGGGCCACGCCAGCCGCGCCCGCACTCGCTCGCGAATCTGCCCCTCGGTCACGCGCCGATCGTAGCCGCGGGACTAGTGCTCGGTGACTCCGGTGAAGGTCCAGGCGTCAATACGGACAGCCGGCACGACGGCAGCGCCCAGGAAGCCGCGCAGGGTCTTGCGCGTCGAGCTGACCGCGGAGACGCCGGCCAGGGCATCGAGGTAGGACTGCGTGTAGCGCAGGTTCCGGACGGGCCCCACGATCCTGCCGCCCTCGACGAGGAACGTGCCGTCGCGCGTCATCCCGGTGATGATCGCCAGCTTCGGGTGGACGACGTTGGTGTAGTGGAAGCGCGTGATGAGCAGGCCGCGATCGAGGCCGCCGATGAGCTCCTCGCGCGGCGTCGTTCCGGCGGCCATCACCGCATGGACGGGGAACGGCCCGTACGGATTGGGCGCCGGCAGGCCGTGGCCGGTGGATGTGCGACCAGCGCGCGCCGCGGTCTGCGAGTCGTAGACGACCCCGCCACAGACGCCGCGCTCCACGAGGGAGACGCGCTGCTTCGCCACGCCCTCGTAGTCGAACGACGCCGGCAGGCCGGCGGTGTCCGAGCCGTCGTCGACGATCGACACGAGCTCGGAGCCGATCCGCTTCCCGGGCTCGAAGAACGACCGCTCCTCCTGGACCGCCAGCGCGGAGAAGCCCGTGTACCCCAGCATGTCCGTGATGTCCGTGACGGCGTACTCCTCGAGCACGACGGGGTAGTCGCCCGCCTCGATCGCCACCGGCCGATCGCTGGCGCGCGCCTTCGTGGCCGCCTCCCGCCCGATCTCCGCGGCGTCGATCGTCGAGGCGTCCATGGTCACGGCCTCGGCGTAGCCTGTCCCGCCGTCGGGCGACATCTGCACCGTCAGCAGCTGCGACGAGGTTCGCCGCTCGGCAGCACGCGCGCCGGCGGAGTTCGCGACGGCCACGGATTCGGCATCCGTGGAGAAGGAGCCGTAGGCCATGACCCCGGACGCCTCGGCCGCCGCGATCACCGACCGCGCAGCCTCGGCGCGGAACTCCGGCGTCGCGCCCGCCGTCGCGTCGGACCACGACGTGACGGTGCCGCCGAGCACCTGCCCGGGCGTCTCCGGCGCCGGCAGGCCCGCCCAGTCATCCAGCTCCTCGCAGCTCCGCGCGATGCCCGCGGCGCGATGGACCAGCGTCCGCAGCCCTTCGCCGTCGACCTTGCCGGTCGAGACGACCGCGATCCGGCGCCCCACCACGTAGCGCAGGTTGACCGTCAGCGACCGCTCGGCGACGTTCTGGTGGATCTCGTTGTTGGCGAACCGGGTGAGGGCCGAGTCGCCGGCGAAGACGAGCGCCTCGGCCTCCGTGGCGCCGACGCGCAGGGCGCGATCGAGCACCTCCTCCGCGAGGCCCAGCGCGGACTGCGGGTCGTCCGCGGAGACGCGGCGGCTCGGTGCGGGCCCGCCGCTGGTCTCGCTCACCACTTGCCCACCCCGACCTGGACGTTCCGGAAGCGCGCGCCCGGCACGGCATGCCCGACCCGCGCCGTCTGCGACGGCTCGCCCTTGCCGCAGTTCGGCGTCCCGAGCATCACGAAGGACCGGTCGTCGCCGACGGCGTCGCAGGACCGCCAGAGCTCGTACGTGATGCCGGTGTACGTCGGGTTCTTGAAGATCCGGCCCTTCCTGCCGTTCTTGATCTCCCAGGCGATCTCGGTCGCGAACTGGAAGTTGAGGCGGCGGTCGTCGATCGACCAGGATCGGTTCGTCTGCAGGTACAGCCCGTCGTCCGTGTCCGCGACGATGTCGTCGAGGCTCATCCCGGGGACCGGGAGCATGTTCACGTTGGTCATGCGGATCAGCGGGATGCGGTTCCAGCCGTCCGCGCGCATCGCCCCGCCCGACGCTCGCCCTACCCGCGGCGCCGTCTCGCGGGAGCTGAGATACCCGACGAACTGGCCGTTCTGGACGAGCGGCACGGCCTGCGCCGCGACACCCTCGTCGTCCCAACCGAACGTGCCGAGGCCCCCGGGCGCCGTCGCGTCCGCGACGATCGTCACGAGCTCGGAGCCGTACATGAACCCATCGTCGAGCTTGTCCGGCGTGAGGAAGCTCGTGCCCGCGTAGGACGCCTCCGTGCCGAACACCCGGTCCAGCTCAGAGGGGTGGCCGCACGATTCGTGGACCTGCATGTACAGCTGCGACGGGTCCAGTACGACGGTCATCAGGCCGGACGGGCACTGCGGCGCGGACAGCAGCTCCACCGCTTCCTCCGCGACGCGGCCGGCGTGCTCCTCGAGGTTCATGCCGCGGATGTACTCGTAGCCCGCAGCCTGGTAGCCGCCGCCGCCGTCGGGGTAGCTGCGGCGCTGGTGCTCGTCGCCCTCGATCGCGTTGGCCTCCACGCCGCTCCCGACTGAGGTCAGCACCTGCTCCGTGAAGCTGCCGTCGGTGGCCGCGAAGGTCTTCGTCTCGCGGCTGGCGACGTAGATCGACTCGGTGAACGTGATGCCCTTCACGCGGCCGGCGGCGCGATCGGCCGCGACGAGGTCGTTGATCTTGGACGCGAGCGGGATCTTGAACGGGTCCTCGCCCACCGGCGTCTCGTAGGTGCCGTTGGCGGGCGGTCGACCGTCCAGCTCCACGGGGCGCTTCAGCGCCGTGGCGGACGCCTTGGCGATGCGGACCGCGAGGGCGCCGACGCGGTCGGCTTCGTCGAGATCGAGGGTGTCCGATGCCGCGAAGCCCCACGCGCCATCGACGAGGACGCGGACCCCGAACCCGTCCGTCTCGCCCATCGCGACACCTTCGACGCGGCCGCTCTTGACGGCGATCGACTCCTCCCGGCGCTGCACGACGCGCACATCCGCATAGCTCGCGCCGAGCTTCGAGGCCGTGTCCAGCGCGCGGTCAGTCAGGTCTCTCATCGGGGGAGGCGCGAGCGTAGCACCGGCTTCACCCCGGGCCTCCGGCGGACTGCGGCCACGCCCTGCGCGCTGCCTCCGCCCTCCCTGCGCGGTTCACTTCGCTCGCGCTTACGGTCGGGCTGCGACAGCCCTCCGGGCGCGTCCGGAGACCGCCGATCCCAGTCGCCATTCCACTCATACACTCCCCGAGACGTGAGCGGACTGTTCGTGACACTCGAGGGGCCGGAGGGATCCGGCAAGACGGTTGTCGCCAAGCGGCTTGCCGCCGAGCTGGCGGCTCGCGGGCACCGTGTCGTGCTCACGCGGGAGCCGGGCGGGACGCCGCTGGGGGAGCGGGTGCGCGAGATCCTGTTGGGCCGGGCGGACCTCGGAATCGATCCCCGGGCGGATGCGCTGCTGTTCAACGCTGCGCGGGCGCAGCTGGTTGCGGAGGTCATCCGACCGGCGCTGGACGCCGGTGCGGTGGTCATCTGCGCGCGCTTCGCCGACTCGACGCTGGCGTACCAGGGCTACGGCGCGGGGCTGCCGATCCTCGAGCTTCGGGCCATCGCGAGCGTCGCCACCGGCGGGCTCGAGCCGGATCTCACGATCCTCCTCGACGTCGATCCCGAGGTCGGCATCCGGCGCAAGGCGCCGGGCGCTCGAAACCGCTTCGAATCGATCGACCTGGCGTTCCACCGTCGCGTCCGCGACGGCTTCCTGGAGCTCGCGCGCGAAGCGCCCGCCCGGTGGCGCGTGGTGGATTCGGCGGGCCACATCGACCGCGTCTTCGACGCCGTGCTGGCCATCGTGCTCGACGCTGTCGGCGTCGCCGCCTAGAGGGCCTGGTCGCAGGAGCTCAGGCGCCGACGGTCCCTGTCGTGATCCCGGAGCCGGCACCGTCGCCGTCGCGTGTGGCCTCGGCCAGCGTTCCCGGCCCGACGGCCTGCGCAGCACGGAGCGCGGTGGTCGCCGCCGCGATGAGCTCGTCGCTGGTGGAGCCGTCGATCGGGAAGCGCGCGAGCCCGGCCGAGACGGTGCACGCCCGCCCGCCCATCGGTCGTGCCGCGACCGCGTCGACGATCCGGCGCACGACGGTCGTGCCGGTCGCGCCCGGAGCCACAAGCAGGAACTCGTCGCCGCCCCAGCGCGCGACGGTGTCCACGAACCGGACGGATTCGCCGACGATCGCGGCGACCTCGCGGAGCACGTCGTCGCCGGCGGCCTTTCCGGCCTCGGCATTGAGGCCCGTGAGATCGTCGATGTCGAACAGCGCGACGGACACCTCGAGGCCCTGGCGAGCCGCGCGCGCGAGCTCCAGCTCCATGACCCGCTGGAGCGTCCGGCCGTTGGCGAGGCCGGTCAGCGCGTCGCTGTTGGCGACCCGCTCGGCCCAGTCGATGCGCTCCGCCGCGTTGGTGGCAAGCCGCGCCCGATCGACCACCACCGCGATGAGGTCCGCGAGCGCCGCGACCCGCTCCCCGATGTCCGAATCCGGCGCCTGGTCGACCTCCAGGGACAGGGCGCCGACCGGCTCCTCGATCCCATCGCGACCGACGACGATCGGCCACGCGACGATGACGCGGCCGCTCGAGTCCGGCTGCCCGACCGTCTGGATGCGCTCCTCCGCCGCGAGCCGCACCGGATGGTCCTCACCACCCACGGCGCCCTCGATCGCGGGGATGTCGTCCGGCGGATAGCCGCGGGCTCCGGCGAGCGCAAGCCCACCGGCATCTGCATCCCAGAGGAACGCAGCCGCTCGGTCCGCGCCGGCCGCGCGAAGGCCGATCTCGAGGAGCTCGTCGAGCGTCGCGTCCGGGTCGCCGCTGCGCGCGACGGCGCGGATGGCGGCGAGGAGGAGGGGGTCGGGGGTCAAGGTGGCCCGATGCTAGCCCATCGCGAAGGACCGTCAATCGAACGCCCGATCGAGGCGGGGGCGCGAATCCCGGCTCCTATACTCGGGGGAGTGAAGCTCGTGGTCGCGATCATCCACAACGAGGATGCGGGCGCGCTCGTGGACGGCCTCCTGGAGAAGGAGTACCGGGCGACCCGCCTGCACTCGTCCGGCGGCTTCCTGAAGCAGTCCAACGCGACGATCGTGCTGGGCGTCGAGGACGACCGCGTCGACGACGTGATGGCGATCATCGCCGAGCACTGCACCTCGCGGACCCAGGTCGTGAACCCGATGCCGCCGATCATGGAGCCCGGCGAGTTCTTCATGCCCTACCCGCTCGAGGTCGAGGTCGGGGGCGCCACCGTGTTCGTGCTCCCGGTCGACCGCTTCGAGCGCCTGTGACCGAGGCCCGTCCTTGGGAGGCTGGCTGAGCGATCTCGAGCAGGCGGCGCCGGATGCCGTCGCCGCATATCGCAACGTCGAGGCCGGGAAGTTCATCACCGTCCGCCGTTCCATCCGCCGCCGCGTCCAGACCGGCGCTGCGCCGGAGATCGTGCCCCAGCTCGCAGCCCTCGCAGATGCCCTGGTGGCGATGGTCGATCGCTTGCCGGATGCGGCCTTCGAGGCTCCGGGCGGCGAGGGCGATTGGAACGTCGCGCAGGCGATCGGCCACGACGCCTCGGCTCGCGCGGGGCTTGCGCTCGCGGGAGCGCTCGCCGCGCGGGGCCGCTGGCCCGCGGATGCGCCCGTGGTGGTTCCCGGTGTCGCGGGGACGGCAGAAGCATCGAGAGACGAGCTGCGCCGGGGCCTGATCATCAGCCAGAAGTCGATCGAGCGGTCGGCGCGGTCGATCGAGGGCCACGAGACGGATCCCTGTCCGCTGGAGCATCCGCTCGTCGGGCAGCTCCGGTGCGGCGAGTGGCTGCTCTTCGCGGGTGTCCACGACCTGATGCACCTGGAGCAGCTCCACGGCCTCGAGGCGCAGGCTCGATGACGTTTCGACCGGACCTCGTCGGCTGCTGGATCTTCCGCGTCACGCCGGAGCAGGGCCTGGAGATCCTGCTGATCCGCCGCGCGGCGGGCCGCATCTATCCGGGCATCTGGCAGTGCGTGACGGGCGGCCTGGAGGGCGACGAGAAGGTCGTCGACGGCGCGCTCCGCGAGCTGGAGGAGGAGACGGGCATCACGGCCGCGGAGATCGAGGCGCTGTACGGCCTCGACCAGGTCAACCTGTTCCACGCCGACCACCTCGACGCGCTGATGGCCGAGGCGGTCTTCGCGGCGCACGTCAGGGACGGCGTGGAGCCTCGGCTCTCGCACGAGCACGATGACTTCCGCTGGGTCTCGCCGGACGACGCCCGCGAGACGGTCGTGTGGCCCGCGTACCGCACCGCGATCGAGCAGCTGGAGTGGCTCGTCGCGCACCCGCAGCACGCGCCGTGGCTGCGTGCCGGTCGATGGTCCGTGGAGCCGCCGACCGAGACCTGAGGGAAGGGCAGCCGCTAGACTCGCCGGAACGTGATCGAGCAGCACGAGTCGCCAGCCGCAGCTCCCGCGGAGCAGGAGCGCCCGGTGCCGCCGTTCGATTCGAAGGTCGACCGCCTCCGCCCGACGTACGGCTTCGAGGACGTCTCGCTCGCGCCCGGCACGGAGACGATCGAGCCGAACGACGTCGAGCTCGGGCAGACGTTCTGCGGCATCGATCTCGCCATCCCGATCCTCGCCGCCGCGATGGACGCGGTCGTGGATCCCGCGTTCGCCGGCGCGCTCGCGCATCTCGGTGGCCTCGCGATCCTCAACCTCGAGGGCGTGCAGGCTCGCTACGACGACCCGGCAGAGGTCCTCGCTCGGATCGCGACCGCGCCGGAGGACGAGGTCCAGGGCATCCTCGCCGACGCCTACGCTCCGCCGGTCCGCGACGACCTGGTCGCGAGGCGGATCGAGGAGATCCACGCCGCCGGCTCCAGGGCCGCCGTGGCCGCGACGCCCGCCGCCGCGCGCCGCTGGGGCCCGTTCAGCGCGGAGCACGGCGCGGACCTCTTCCTCGTCCAGTCGCAGGTGAGCTCCGCGCGGCACCTCGCCACCGGCTACGACCCGCTGTCGCTGGCGGAGTTCACGCGCTTCATGCCGATTCCGGTTGCTGTCGGCAACACGACCAGCGCCGAAGCCGCGTACCGGCTCATGGAGCAGGGCGCCGCCGCGGTGTTCGTGGGCGTCGGGCCGGGAGCGGCATGCACGACCCGCGAGGTCCTCGGGATCGGCATCCCGCAGGTGACCGCGGTCTCCGACGTTGCCGCGGCGCGAGACGCCTACCTCCGCGAGACGGGCCGGTACGTCCCGGTCGTGGCGGACGGCGGGATGCGCCGCGGAGGCGAGCTGGCCAAGGCGATCGCCGCGGGCGCCGACGTCCTGATGCTCGGCTCGCCGCTCGCACGGTCCGAGGAAGCGCCGGGGCACGGGGTGAACTGGGGCATGGCCGCGCCGTCGCCGGTTCTGCCGCGCGGGACCCGGATCAAGGTCGGGACCGTGGGAACGCTGGAGAAGCTGCTGTTCGGGCCCGCGGGCGTGAGCGACGGCTCGCAGAACCTCGTCGGCGCGCTGCGCCAGTCGATGGCCGCCCTCGGCGCGCGAACCCTCCGCGACATGCAGGCCGTCGAGGTGGTCTACGCCCCAGCCGTGCAGACCGAAGGCAAGTCCTGGCAAGGACGGAGCGGGTAACGGACGACGTTGCAGAGCAGCTTGCCGGCTGGGGCAAGGTCCTTCGACTGGAGACACGCGGGCGGACGAGTGGACGACTGGTCGAGGTCGCCGTCGGCTACGTCGAGGAGCCGGATGGGAGCCTGCTCGTCGCGGCCGGCAGCGACGACGCCGACTGGGCGCGCAACCTGTTCGCGGACCCGGCCTGCCGCGCGGCTCTGGGCGACGAGGCCTTCGACGCCGTGGCGGAGCCGCTCGAGGGCCCGGAGCTCCACCGCGCGATCCGCGAGCTGATCCTGCGATACGGCACCACCGCGGAGCGGCTGGGCCGCGGGCCGGCGTTCCGGCTTCGGAGGCAATCTCCGGGTTAGCCACGATGACGCGGCCCGTCGACCGCGCGATCTTCGAGCCACATCCGATCGTCGATCGGAGTGTCTCGGAGGAACGCCACCATGCTCTACCCGCGCATCCGTTCCGGGCTCGCACGCGCCGCCGTGGCGACGCTCCTTGCGGCCTGCGGCTCGGGCTCGCCCCCTGCGGCCTCGCCCGGCCCAACTGCAGGTCTGGTGGCCACGCCCGCACCCGCCACGACGACCGCAGCGGTCAGCCACGACTTCATCCGGGACGTCGAGGTTGACGGCCGGAAGCTGCACGTCCTCTGCGTCGGGCCGGTGGACAGTGGCCGCCCGACCCTCGTGTTCGAGTCCGGGCTCGGCGGCGACGTCGAGACCTGGGGCGGAGTCCTGGGCGAGATCCAGAAGACCGACAGGGCCTGCGCCTATGACCGTCTCGGCGACGGCCAGAGCGACAAGGCCCCGGGGCCGCGAACGACCACCGGTCAGGTCGCAGAGCTGCGCGCGCTGCTCGCGGCGATCGAGGTCGAGCCGCCGTCCGTCCTCGTCGGCTACTCCGTCGGCGGCTGGAACGTGCTCGTCCACAACGACCTGCACGGCGCGGACGTCGTGGGGGCGATCATGGCGGACGTGCGGCCGCCCGGTGTCTCCCGGAGGTGGCTCGAAGCGCTGCCACCGGTCGCCTCGGACGAGCCGGAGGGGGTGCGCCTGAACCGCGACGGCATCACGGTGTTCGAGGCCGATCCAAGCCTCAACCCCGAGCTGCTGGACCTCCGCAAGAGCGCGGCC
>DASTIE010000012.1:0-4700 GCA_035717865.1 Candidatus Limnocylindrales bacterium | reverse complement strand
TCCTTCAGGAGCCGCAGCTCCTCGTCGCGCCCGACGAACGGCGCCTCGAGCGTCGCCACCCGGTTCCGGCCGCCCCGCTCCGCGACGACCCGCACGGCGCGCCATGCCGCGACCGGCGTCTCCTTGCCCTTCAGCACCTGCTCCCCCGCCGGCTCGAACGCGATGGCGGCCGACGTGGCCCGCTGGGTCGCCTCGCCGACGAGCACGACGCCCGGCGCCGCGACGGACTGAAGGCGGCTCGCGGTGTTGACGAGGTCGCCGGCGACGAGGCCCTGGTTCACCAGCCCGACCGTCACGGCGGCCTCTCCGGTGAGCACCCCGGCCCGCGCCTGGATGCCAGGCCCGAGCGCCGTCACCGCGTCGACGAGCTCCAGGCCCGCCCGCACGGCCCGCTCCGCGTCGTCCTCGTGCGCGGCGGGCGCGCCCCAGACGGCCATCACCGCATCACCGATGAACTTCTCGATGCTGCCGCCGTACCGACCGATCACCTGCGTCGCCAGCTCGAAGTAGCGCGTCAGGAGCTCGCGGACCTCTTCGGCGTCGCGGCCTTCCGAGAACGTGGTGAAGCCCACGAGGTCCGCGAACAGCACGCTCACGAGCCGGCGCTCGGCGATGGGGGTCGAGGTAGGGTCGCCCTCAGTCCGTGCAGGGATGACGCCGGAGGGGCCGCCCGCGGCCACGAGGCCCGACGGCGTCGCCGTTCCCTCAGCCGAAGGGGCAGACGGAGCCGAAGGGGCGTAGGCGGCCCGGGTCTCCGCAGCTCGAGGCTGCAGGCGCGTGGCGCACTGCGAGCAGTACTTCGCCGTCGGCGGGTTGACGTTGCCGCACGTCGGGCAGGGCGTCGCGACCGCCTTGCCACATTCGATGCAGAACTTGGCGTCGGCGCGGTTCGCAGTGCCGCAGTTCCAACAGTTCATGGCGATCCCTTTGCCATCGCCCCGTCCAGAGCGAGGCAGCATACGCCCGTGCGTCGCGCGCTCCGAAAAAGCGCGCACATCGAAAAAAGAGGCCTCCCGGGTGGGAGGCCTCTTCCGCTGCAGCGAGTGGCTTCAGCGAGCCCCGATCAGATCGGGCCGCTGCCGGTCCGGGATCGACCCCGGAGCATGTTCCAGCCCACGACCACGACCACCGCACCGATCACCGCGACGACGATCGTCCCGATGTTGATGCCGTTGATGTAGTCGGTGCCTGGGAGCAGCAGGCCGGCGATGAAGCCGCCGACAAGCGCGCCGACGATGCCGAGCACGATGTGCCCGATCACGCCCATGCTCTCGTCACCCTTGACGAGGAACCCGGCGAGATAGCCGGCGATCGCGCCGACGACGAGCCAAGAAATGATTCCCATGAGGTCATTGCCTCCTCTGCGCTGCGCGCGACCTCGTGCCGCGCGATTGGGCACCTACAAGATCGCTCCGCGAGCGCTACGACATGGCAGCAGCGGCGGCGGGCGATGAATCAGTCGCGTAAAGACCTGAGGGCCGAAGTCGCGAGTCAGGACCCCGGGTAGCGGGCCACGAACCCTGCCTCCACCAGCGCTCGATCGACGTCGAGCTCGTCCGAGCCCTCTGGCTCCGCAGCCGGCACGAGCAGCGAGGCGTGCGAGCCGGGCCACGGCGCGTTGGCCTTCGATGAGTAGCGGATCTCGACCTCCGAGCCGTCGGCGCGCTCGAGGGTGTACGGGCCGCGGCTCGAGCCATCGGCGATGAACTGATCCCACCAGCCAGGGAGCATGTCGCGCTCCGCGGCGCGCGACAGGTCGTCGACGCGCATCGTGAGCAGCCGCGCGAGAGGCTGGCCGGTCAGGCGCTCCGCCGCGGGCGTCGCGTGGACGTAGCGCCGGCTGTCGTCGGCGACGACGATCGCGGGGGCGTCGGGCCGCGGATCGATCGCGGTCAGGGCATCGAAATGCTCGATCGCCGGGTCGGCGGCCCAGAACTGCGAGAGCTCGCGCTCCCCCATCGGCTTCTCGACATCGTCGCCGGCGGCCTCCTGGAGCGCGGCCTCGTCCTGCCAGACCTGCACCGCGACGATCTCGTCCTGCCGCCCGACGACGCGCCGCCCGAGGCTGAACGCCACGAGGCCTGTCTCGTCGAGCAGTCGGTCGGCCCAGTTGCGAACGGTCTCGTAGTAGGCGGACTCGGCGTTGGCCTTGATCGGGATCCGCGTGAGGCGCAGCTTTCCCTCGCGCAGGGGCATCGAGCGGGCCTGGCCGATGACCAGCTCGTAATGCTCGGCGCGGCTGTCGGCGAGCATCGGCGCGGCGGCGCGCATCCCGAGCGGGGAATCGAAGTCGCGACCAGCCGCGGCCAGGTCCTCGAAGCCGGTCCAGGTCGAGACGACGACCAGCTCGCGGCCGATTCGAGTTTCCCGAATCGCGGGCTGCAGCGACTGGAGGCCGGCGATGGTCAGCGCCTGGGGGACGGCGTCGTCCCGCACGAAGCGCGCGAGTCGCGCCTCCTCCCCCTCGATCACCCGTGCCCGAAGCACCCGAAGGATCATCTGTGGCCCTCGCGATCCCCTGGGAACCCTACCCCTGATCTCGCAATCTAGCGGAAATTCGGCGGCTGTCCAGAGGTTCGAGATTCGCACGGGCGATGGCGCCGGGAGCTGCGGCGGGAGCGGCGCCGGGAGCCGTCGCGCTAGCGCGGCGCGCTCGTGATCTCGAGCAGCTCCTCCCCATAGCGCGCGAGCCGCGAAGGGCCCATGCCCTTGATGCGCCGCAGCGCGGGAATCGTGGTCGGGCGCTGGTCGACAAGCTCCTCGAGCAGCGCGTCCGTTGCGACCACGTAGGCCGGAACGCCGTCGGATCGCGCCGCCGTGAGCCGCCACTCCCGCAGCGCGGCCATGAGCGGGTCTTCGACGTCGCGGGCGCGACGGCCCGCTGACATCGGCGCGTCCCGCAGCTGGGTGACGTGACGGCCGCTGGCATCGAGCTGGCTGCGCGTCGGGCGGTCGCGAAGCGCGACGAGGAACGGGCTCGGGTGGCGACGCCCGCTGCTCCCGCCATCGCGCCCGACCGCTCGCCGCTCCGCCCAGGAGAGCTCGAGGAACCGTCGGGCGCGGGTCAGCCCGACGTACAGCAGCCGTCGCTCCTCCGCGAGCTCCTCGTCGCTCTCCGCCTGCTTGATCGGCAGGAGGCCGTCCTCGAGCCCTGGCAGCAGCACGGCATCCCATTCGAGGCCCTTCGCGCGGTGCAGGGTCAGCAGGTTCACGCCGTCCGCGGAACCCTCCCGCTCCGCCACGGCGCGTGATTCGAACTCCTCGACGAGCCCGTCCCGCTCGATGTCGTTGCGGGCGCCGACGACCTCGCTCGCGATCTGGAGCAGCAGCGACAGCGAGGCCGTTCGCTCGCGGCTCTCCGCCCCGCGGCCGCCGGCGCGAGGGCCCCCACTCCCCTCCTCCGCCTCGAAACCGAGGTCCTTGCGGAGCCCGGCGTCGAACCCGGCGAGGAGGCGAGACCCGATGAGGTCCTTCGGGAGCCTTGCGAGCAGGCGAATCGCCTCCTTGATCTCCTGTCGCTCGAAGAACCGCTGGCCGCGCACCTGGAATGGGATCCGCGCGCGAGTGAGCGCCGCCTCGATCGGCGGGATCTGGGCGTTCGTCCGGACCAGGATCGCGATCTCGGCGGTCGTCGTTCCCTCCGCAACCAGCCGGCGGATCGTGGCGACGATGGAGGTGAGCTCGGCGTCGGCATCCATGCGTCGCTCGATCGCGGGTACCGGCCCTGAGGGCTTCGTCGCGACGAGCTGCTTCAGGCGCCCATCCGACGCGAGCAGCCGGTTCGCCAGCACGAGGATCTCCGGCGAGCTGCGGTAGTTGCGCGAGAGGGTGATCTCGCGCGCGCCCGGGTGCCGATCGACGAACGTCGTCAGGTAGTCCGACGTCGCGCCAGTGAAACTGTAGATCGTCTGGTCCTCGTCCCCGACCACGCAGACATCCTCGCGCTCGCCGAGCCACAGCTCGAGGAGCCGCTGCTGCAGCGGGTTCGTGTCCTGGTACTCGTCGACGCTGAACCAGCGCTTGCGCGACCGTACGACCTCGGCGGCCTTCGCATCCTCCTCCAGCAGGTTGACCGTCTCGACGAGCAGGTCATCGAAGTCGACCTGGCTCGTTCGCTCCTTTGCCCGCTCGTAGTCGCGGAACACGCGCAGGAAGAGGTCGACGGGGATCGGCGGCTCGCGCCTGAGTGCCGCGGCCTCGCGCTCGTAGGTCGCCGGCGTGATTCGGCGCGCCTTGGCCCAGCCGATCTCGTCGGCGAGGTCCTTCGATGGCGTGAACTTGTAGTGGCCCGGCAGCTGGCGCGCGAGCCGGTAGATGACCAGGCCGCGCTCCTCGAGGATCCGCGGCATCGGCGCGCCGCCGTGGCGGGCCGGCCAGAAGTGCTGCAGCTGGCTCAGCGCGTGGGCGTGAAAGGTGCGCGCGGTGACGCCCGGCAGCCCGAGCGTACGCAGGCGCGCGACCATCTCGTTCGCGGCCTTGTCCGTGAACGTCACGACCAGCACCTGGTCGACGGGCACGACGTCCGTCGCGATCGCGTACGCCGTTCGCCGGCTGATCACGCGCGTCTTGCCGCTGCCCGCGCCGGCATGGATGACGACCGGCCCGCTCGTCGCCCGCACCGCCGCTTCCTGTTCGGGATCGAGGTCGGCGAGCAGGCGCGCAGGGTCGGTCAACGGCATCGAGCCAAGCCTAGCGGCGGC
>DASTIE010000011.1:0-2657 GCA_035717865.1 Candidatus Limnocylindrales bacterium | reverse complement strand
CGTGACGGCGCGAGCTTCTTGCCGGTCTTGAGATCGACCGTCGTCGAGCGGCCGGCGGGCGCGTCGGAGCGCGCATTCGCCTGGAGCTGCTCGCGCGCCGTGGTCAGGATCCGGTCAAGGGTGTCGTCGTCCAGCGACTTGACGGGCGCAAACGGATCGACCTTCTCCATGAACAGGACTTCGCTCTTGTAGACGTTGCCGATGCCGGCGACGGCCCGCTGGTCGAGGATCGCCTCGCCGATCGCAGTCCCCTCGCGCGACTTGTCGCGGAGGCGGCGGATGGCCTCGGCCTGGTCGTACTTCTCGTCGAGCAGGTCCGGGCCGAGCATGGAGATCGTCGGGTGCACGACCTCGGCCCGCCGCTCGAACAGCTCCACGACCGGGGCATCGAAGCACACGGCCACGGCGCCCGGCACCTCCAGCACGAGCGCGGCCCGCGACGGCGGCCGGCGCCACGTCTCGCCGGGACGATAGCGGTGCCACGAGCCGTGGAGCCCGAGGTGCGTCCGCAGCTCGAGCCCGCCGTCGAACTTGATGAGCAGGTTCTTGCCGGCCGCATCGACGGCATCGATCTTCTGGCCGATGACGCGGCTCACCTGCGGCCCCGGCAGGCGCGCGCGGGCGGCCGTGACGACCCTCCCGGCCAGGTAGGGCCGCAGGGCAACGGCGATTCGTGCGAGCGTGTCGCCTTCCGGCATCAGGCGATCATCGCTCCCGCGCGCGGTCTTCGCAGGACGAGCCCGCGATAGCCCTGGATGAACCCGGCCTTGAGCAGGGTCTCGTAGTGCCTCGACTTGGCAACCGGCTCGCCGTCGATCTTGCCGATGACGAGCTCTCGCTGCCGTCCGTCCGCGACGAGCTCGCCCAGCGCGTGGAGTGCGAGCCCCGCTGTTTCGGCGTCGTCGAAGGCGGGCAGCGTCTGGATGGAGCTGCCGCCGCGATCGAGGTACAGGACGGCCTTGCCATCGACCAGGACGACCGACGCGCCGGCAGCGCGCTGGAACGGTCGACGGTCGTCATCGCCGCGTCGCGGCCATGGCAGGGCGGCGCCGTAGGGGTTCGCGGGGTCGGCCGCTGCGAGGAGGTGCACGAGTGAATCATCGCCGTTCCCGTCATTTGGGTCACGCAGCGTGCGCAACCGCTCCAGCGCGCCGGCCAGCGCGAACTGCGCGGCGCCCAGTCCGGCGACGAAATAGCCCCGCCTGATGCGCCCCGATTCCTCGAGCGCACGAAGGATCGGGTAGACCGCGGAAAAGCCGCCCTCGACCCCCTCGGCCATCACGGATTCGCGGACCAGGACACCGTGGCGATCGAGCAGCGCGAGGGCCAGCTGGTGCGCTTGCTCCGTGGGGCTCAGCGCCGCAGCGGTGCCGGCGGCGCCGCCGACGCCCTCGGCGCCGTCCCACAGGCCGCTGCCGACGAGCGACCAGCGCCCGGCGGCTTCCGGCGGACCGAGCGAGGTCAGCCGACCCATCCGGCCGCGGCTGGTGCCGTTCGACTTCGAGGGACGCTTCCAGCGCAGGGCGCGCAGCGGCGCGAAGGTGTCGTTGGTCACCTCGCCGGCCCAGACGAGATCCCAGAGCGCGTCGAGGATCGCGCGGTCCGTGGCGGCCCCGGCGCGCGCCGCCGCGCCCGCGATGACGCGGAAGAACGAGGCCCCGCGGTTCGCGAGCTGCTCACGGATCGCGTCGTGGAGCGGCGAGTCCGGCTTCGCGGTGTCGTCCGCGCGGCCCGTGAGGAGCTCCCGGCCGGGACGGTGGAGCACGACTCGCCCGTCGTCACGGCCGAGGCTCCCGTGGCCCACCCAGGCGACCTCGCCGAGGGCGCCGAGCTCGTCGAGGAGGCGCGGCTGGTAGCCCGGGACTCGAGCCGGGAGGACGTCGCGCTCCAGCACGGAGGCGGGAATCGGCACTCCGGCGAGTTGGTCCACCACCTCCGCGAGTCGTTCCAGCGCGGCAGTGCCGCGCAGCGGCGGGAGATCCGCCCCGACCGGCGCGACGCCCTGCCACGCGGGCAGGAACCTGCCGAGCGTCTCCGGGTCCACCGGCTCGACCTCGCGCCGGAGCCGCGCGAGCGACCGGCGCCGGAGCAGCCGCAGGACCTCGGGATCGCACCACTCCCGCTCCGAGCCGCCAGGCCGGAACTCCCCGCGGACGAGCGTCCCGGCGGCGAGCAGCCGCGCGAGCGCATCCTCGACGACGCCGATCGGCAGCCCCCAGCGCTTTGCCGGCTCGGGGGCCAGGAAGGGCCCGTGGGACCGGGCGAACCGGGCCAGCAGCCCGTCGAGCGCCCCCGCCACGCTCACGAGGAATGCCTCCGGCACCCCGCGCGGTGGCGAGACGCCGACGCCGTCGCGGTAGCGGCCCACGTCCTCGATGGCGATCCAGCGGGCCTCGCCGGCGACCCGCACCTCGACCGCGCGCCGGCTGGCCTCCAGCTCCGCGAGCCAGCCCTTTGCGACCGCGTGGCCGACCGTCACCCGCGCCTCGATCTCCGCGACCGACACGTCGCCGATCCGCCGGAGCAGGTCGTGGAGGTGCTCCGACGAGTTCGCCTGGCGCTCCTCGGTCAGCGCCTGGAGCGACAGCTCGAGGTCCGCGAGCGCCTCTGGGTCCAGCAGCTCGCGGAGCTCCTCCTGGCCCAGCAGCTCGCGGAGC
>DASTIE010000010.1:0-3301 GCA_035717865.1 Candidatus Limnocylindrales bacterium | reverse complement strand
CGGCGTGGGCGGAGTGACCGTCGGCACCTTCGAGGGGACGATCTCCCTGGCACCGGCCAGCAGCGGCTGAATGGGTTGACGGAACGCAGCCGGATCGCTCGTCTATATCGCGTCGCCGAACCAGTAGGCACGTGCCTTGCGCAGCCCCGCCCGTGTGCGGTCCCCAACCCAGGCGACGTGTCCGTCGGGCCGAATGAGGACGGCGGTGGGGGCGGGGACCGCGCCGATGACCGGCAGCTCCCAGGCGCCGACGGGCTCGGCCTCGACCACCTGCACGCCGCCGGGCGGGACGTCGATGCCGCCCGGCCGGCCGAGGTCGAGGAGCACCGGCCGGGCGGCGTGCAGAAGCGTGTACAGCCGCCGCGGGCCGGCGGCCGTGATCAGGTCGAGGTCCGGCATGCGGCGGCCGAGAAGCGGGTGGCCCGGTCCGAGGTCGTAGTGGATGTCGAGGCCGGAGATCGCGCCGGCGAGCCGCTTGCGTGACTCGTCCAGGGTCAACAGGTCGGCGAGGATGTCGCGCACGGCGTCGACTCGCGCATCGGAGCGGCCGAGCGCGGTCGCCGCCATCGTGTGCCGCAGGGCGCGGGCGGCGACCGGGTGCCGCTCGGCGTGGTAGGTGGCCAGGAGGCCCTCGGGCGAGGTTTCCTCGACCACCTGGGCCAGCTTCCAACCGAGGTTGACCGCGTCCTGCACGCCGAGGTTCAGGCCCTGCCCGCCTACCGGGTAGTGGATGTGCGCGGCGTCGCCCGCGAGCAGGATACGTCCCTGCCTGTAGGTCGCCGCCTGCCGGGTCGTGTCCGTGAAGCGCGAGATCCAGGTCGGGTCGTGCGCCCCGTAGTCGGTGCCGAAGACGGCGATGAGCACCCGCTTGAGCTCCTGCAGGGTCGGCTCGCCCGCCTGGCCCGCATACGGCTCGGTCACCACGATGCCTGCGCGTGCTCCGTCGTCCAGCTTCCCGATCGCCTGAGTCCCGTTCTCGTCGTGGTGGATGCCCCACGCGGGCTCCTCGCGTATCTCGACCTCGGCGATCAGGGAGCTGAGCGACGCGTCCCAGCCGGGGAACTCGATGCCGGCTGCCTTGCGGACGAGGCTGCGCCCGCCGTCGCACCCGACGAGGTATCTCGCTCGCAGCGATCGACCGTCTGACAGCCGAACGTCGACACCGGCATCGTCCTGCCCCACGCCCGTCACCTCGCGCCCACGAAGGATCCGCACGCCGAGCTCCTCGATCCAGCCGGCGAGGATGCGCTCGAACTCCTTCTGGGCAAGCGCGAGCCCGTAGTTGTGGCGGGTGGGGAAGTCGCCGATGTCGAGGGGGACCCCGGCGAAGCTCTGGACCTGCATCGCCTGCCCGGCCTCGAGGAACCGGTCGGCGATCCCGCGCTGGTCGAGCACCTCGATCGTGCGCGCGTGCAGCCCGCGGGAGCGCGAGCCGACAAACTCGGGGCCGGGTCGCGGCTCGACGACGACGACGTCGATTCCCGCCAGGGTCAGCTCGGCCGCCAACATCATCCCCGTCGGACCGGCTCCGGCGATCACCACCGCATGCTCGGCCTTTGCGCTCATCGGGTGCTCCTTCCCTCAGGCGGCCGGATCGAGACGTCTCCCGATGACCAAACCAGACGACTGGCGCGACTACGCACGCACGTCTACCCCACGCCGACGCGGCGAGCTTGTTGTCCTTCCGCACCACTGGCTCGAGAACAGAGGACGGCTCCGGCGGTGGAGATCTCGGTCGACATGGTCCGGCACGGGTAGCTCCACGTCCGACGGCGAGCTATATCAGACGCGTGCAGGTCGGTCGCGCCCGCGACGGCTATCTTCTTGCGCGCGCGTTGCTGCGGCCGGCTACGACGTCGTGACGGGCCGCCGGGCGCTGCGGATCCTCGCCCAGACGCCCGCGGTCGCGTCGGCCAGTGCCGGAAGCAGTCCGCGCGGGAAGAACAGCATGATCGCGATCAGGATCAGCCCGAAGACACCGAACGAGAACACCGTGGGAGCCGCGTCGGGCAGGTCCCAGCCGAACAGTTCTGGGTGCGTTCCGAGATCGCGGAGCTTCTGCTCGAGGTAGAGGATGGCGACGGCCCCAGCGACGGCGCCGTAGATGTTGCCTAGGCCGCCAACAGCGACCATGACGACGAACTCGATGCTGAGCACGATGGGGAACGCGTCGGGCGAGACGATGAGGAATGCGAAGGTGAACATGCCTCCTCCCAGCCCGGCCAGAACCGCCGCGACGATGAACAGTCGGAGCTTGTAGCTCGCGACGGGGATGCCGGACGCGGCTGCCGAGGCCTCGTCGGTGGCGATCGCCTGCAAGGCGCGTCCGACCCGCGAGTGGACGAGGTTGGTCGCGAGGAGGAGTGCGACCGCGACGACGCCCCACACGACGGCCGCGTGCAGCGGACCGCGGAGGTCGTGACCGAACACGGTGAGCGGCTTCGTGACGGAGATCCCGTACTGGCCGCCCGTGAAGCGGTCCCAGGCCGAGAGAACCGAGAACGCGATGAGGTGGAGCGCGAGCGTCGCGAAGGCGAGATAGTGGCCGTGGAGGCGCAGGAGGGGGACGCCGATCGCGGCCGCGATGATTCCCGCGACGACCGGCGCGGCGAGCACCGCGACGACGGGCGAGATACCGGCGGCGGGGTCGACGAGCCGCGTGTCCGGGTCGATGCCAACGGCGAGGATCGCCGACGTGTACGCGCCGATGAGGAAGAAGGCTCCCTGCCCGAGCGAGATCTGACCGGCGTACCCCATGAGGAGCGTGAGGCCGATCGTCACCAGCGCGTACAGGCCCATCCGGTCGTACAGCGCAACGTCGAACGTCGACAGCTGGTAGGGAAGCCAGCAGGCGAAGACGGCGCCGGCGACGATCAGGCCGATTCGGATCGGCGCCGGCCACGGCACGCGGGCGCGCCGGATCGCGGCGTGCGCTTCGTGCGACGCGCTCGCGATCTCCGCCCGCGAGCGCCACCCGATCAGGACGAGCATGACGATCAGGGCAATGATCAGGCTGTACTGCGGGTCGACGTAGCCGACCACGAGCTGCTCGAGGATCCCGAGCGCATAGCCGCCCAGCAAGGCGAGGCGGATCGAGCCGAGGCCCCCGAACACGGCCGCCGCAAAGCCGTTGACGGTGATCGCGACATCGGAGCTGTACGTCATCGGGTTGCTCGGGGCGAGCAGTGCGCCGCCGAGCGCGCACAGAGCGCCCGCACCGGCGAACGCGACGACGGCCAGCGAGCGGATGTTGAGCCCGACGAGCTCCGCTGCGCGACGCGAGTCGGAGCACGCGACGAGC
>DASTIE010000009.1:0-2917 GCA_035717865.1 Candidatus Limnocylindrales bacterium | reverse complement strand
CGAGCGAATCGAGCGCCCGGGAGCAGGCCGAGGACGTGCTGGCCGCCGTCGGGATCACGCTCCCCCCATCGGGCGGCCCGGGCGCCAGCGGCGGTGGCGGCGCATCCGCGAGCCCCGGCGACAGCGGCGGCGCGAGCGCGTCGCCTGACTCGTCGACGGGCGCAACCACGGCGCCCACCACCGCCCCCACGACCCCGCCGCTGGGCGAGGTGACGCCCGTGGACGGACGGCTCGTCTCGGGCGGCGAGGCGCGGAAGCCGGCGCCGGGGACCTCGCTGTACATCACGGACCTCGTCTTCTCGAACACCGATCCCTCGGCCGCGGGTGAGATCCGCCTCCAGCGCTCCGGCACGACGCTGTTCGCTCTGCAGCTCCAGAACTTCCGCGACCTGGACTTCCACTTCGTGACCCCGATCCTCGTCGGCGAGGCCGACGAGATCGCCGTGGTCTGCACGCCGGACTGCCCCACCGCCTCGCTCTACTACTCCGGGTACCAGCGCTGATGGGCCGCGGGCTCCTGCTTCGATTCGTCGCCGGCGCCCTGGTCGGCGTCATGGCCGCGGTCGCGCTCGGGTTCGTGCTGCGGCCTCGCATCCCCTCGACCGCGAACGCGGGCACGCCCGTGACCGTGACCGCAACGGACGGCGCCGAGATCGACTTCCAGCTGGTCGACGCCAACCCGACGCCCCTCGAGCCCCTCCCGGCGACCTCGACCATCCAGCTCACCGCGTTCCACGCCGCCGCCTCATCCCCCGACCCGAACGGCCTGCCGGAGCAGCCGTGGTGGAACACCTCGATCCCTCGCATCGAGGCGATCACCCAGTTCGACGGGGGCCCGCTCCAGGCCGTCAACTGCCTGATGGCGGCGACGGCGATGCTGGCCCGCCTCGGCTACGGGGTGGTCACGACGGGCTCGCAGGTCCGGGCACTGTCCGAAGACACGGCGGACGGCACGACGTACCAGAACGCCCAGGCCGCGATCAAGCGCGGCTGGGACATCCGCTTCTTCCAGGGCGCGCTGACGCCCGTCCAGCTCCGCGCCGTCCTGTGGGCCGGCGCCGGGGCGATCATCGATGGCGTCTACGGGGAGATCCCGATCGGGGTGCGTCTCCAGGCCAGCTTCACCGGCCGGCACGCGATCTACGTGGACGGGTTCAGCCCGACGGGCTACCAGGGTGGCCCCGGCTACTACGTGATGGATCCCATCGGCAGGACGTGGCAGGGCTACAAGGGCGGCTGGTGGCCGGCTGCCGACGTCGACCGCTTTGCCGCGCAGCTCCCCGGCGGCAGGATCGCCACGATGTGGGCCTTCCCCGGCGGCAAGGCACCGCCGAACCGGCCGGTCCTCCCGCCGGAGGCGTACCCATCGACCGGCCCGGACAGGACGCCCGGCCCCTCGGCGAGTCTGGACGTCGATCCGTTCCCGGTCGATCCGCTGCCGCTGCCGCCGACCGAGCCGGAGGACGGCGAGGAGACCGGCGCCGATCCGCCGTTCGCGGAGGGCGTCGAGATCCTCGACGGCACCGCCGAGGTGCAGCCCGGATACGACAAGTGCCTCGATTCCCGGCGGCTGTTCGGCTGTCCGCGCGGGATCATCGGGATCATCGACCTCGATGGGCTGCGCCCGCCGCCGACGAAACCGCCGCTCGACTTCGACATCTTGTACGGCGGGATCATCGGACCCGGGATGTACCAGATCATCTATGACCCGCCGCCGGACAGCAGCACCAGGCTGTGGTTCTGGAGCGACGCCCTCGGCACGCTCCAGGAGGCGAAGGTCGAGGAGGGCACGCTCGGCGACAAGACCGTCGCCGTGGGCACGATCACCCTCGACCCGACGCTCGACTACAAGTTCGTCGCCACCGCCGAGGGCGACGGCGTCCGGTCGGTGAGCTCCGTCGGCTCGCTCGAGGTCAAGCAGTAATGGGCGCCACGATCGCCCTGGCGCAGCCGACCCTGCCGGTCGAACCCGGGCAGGAAGCCACGGTCGAGGTCACCGTCCAGAACAACGGCACGGTCGTCGATCAGTTCACCTTCGAGATCGTCGGCGACGCCGGCGCGTGGGCGACGGCGGACCCGCCGACGCTGTCGCTCTTCCCGGGAGCGCAGGAGAGGACGCGGATCACGTTCCGGCCACCGCGCGAGCCGTCGACGACGGCGGGCATCGTTCGCTTCGGCGTCATGGCCCGATCGCGCGAGGATCCGGCCGGCTCCACCGTCGAGGAGGGCGCGCTGGACGTCGCCCCGTTCCTGGCGCCATCCGCCGAGCTCATCCCGCGGACCTCCCACGGGAGCCGCCGCGCCAGGCACGAGCTGGCGATCGACAACCGGGGCAACGTGCCGATGGACGCCGCCCTGGAGGGCCTCGACGCCGACAGGCTGCTGCGATTCGACCTGGATCCGCCGAACGTGAGCGTCCCGCCCGGGGTCGCGGGCTTCGCGAACGTGGCCGTGAAGCCGGTGCGGGCGTTCTGGCGCGGGCCGGCGAAGTCGCGGCCATTCCAGCTTGCCGTGCGGACCGGCGGCCCGGACAGCGAGCCCCTGCTGCTCGACGGCAACTTCCTCCAGGAGTCGATCCTGCCGTGGTGGTTCGTGCGGGCGCTGCTGCTCCTCGCGGGGCTGCTGGTCGCGCTGCTGCTCCTGTGGGTCCTGTTCCTCAAGCCGCAGATCACCTCCAGCGCCGCGGAGGCGCTCGTCGATTTCGGGTTCAGCCCGAAGCCTGGCTCCGCGGCCGGGAACGGCGGCAACGGTGGCGACGGCGGACCGGACGGCAGCCCGACACCCGCCGCGTCCGGCCTCGTGACCGTCACGCCCGCCCCGTCCGGCCTCACCGAGGTCGACGGCCGCCTCGATACGACGCAAAACTCCCTCTCGCCGACGTCCGGGACGCTGTCGATCACGGACCTCATCTTCTCGA
>DASTIE010000008.1:0-2560 GCA_035717865.1 Candidatus Limnocylindrales bacterium | reverse complement strand
GAGGGCGCGTGGCAGCGGCTGCTCCCCGCCATCGCCGCGGACATCGCGGTCCAGCCGCTCATGTCGCCCGCCGAGGTCCATCGCATCGACTGCCCGACGATGGTCGTGTGCGGCGATCGCGACCCGTTCGTCCCACCGGAGCACGCCGCCGCGCTGGCGCGCCCGCTCCCCAAAGGCCGGCTGTTCGTCGCCCCCGACTGCGGCCACGAGGTCCCGTCCCGCCGGCCGGGGCTGTTCAACGAGGCCGTCTCGTCGTTCTATCGCTCGACGGAGACGGAGGCGCGCACGCGCGCCGCGACCACCGAGACGCCACCCATCACCTAGGAGGACCCGATGACCACGCTGCTGGTGCTGTATCGAAGGCCCGAAGGCGGCGAGGACGCCCTCGCGACGCTCGAATCGCGCTACCGCGACGAGCACCTGCCGCTCGTCGCCCAGACCCCGGAGCTCCGAGCGACCCGCGTCTGGCGCGTCGGCGAGGCGCTCGGGGGCGAGACGGACCTCGTGCTTGCGGCCGCACTTGACTTCGACGACCGCCAGGCTCTCGACGACGGGCTCCGCTCCGACCCGATGCGCGCGGCGGCCCGGATCCTGCGCGAGATCGCGCCGGGCCTCGCGACGTTCCTCGTGCTGGAGGAGGCGGGCGACCTGTTTCCGGGCGAGGCAATCTGAAGGAGGGGCTGACCATCGGGCGCGCGGGAACCGCAGCGATGGATACTGTCCGCCTACCGTGACGACCCCACCACCGCCAGATCACGAGACGGTCCACGTCACGCTGCCGGCGCCGAGCGCCGACGGCCCGGTCGACGGCGTGGCCCTGGTCGTGCTCGACCGGCCGAAGGTCCTCAACGCCCTCGACTTCGCGCTGATCGCGGCGCTGACGGACGTCCTCGAGGCCCTGGACCGCGATCCCGCCTGCCGGGCGATCGTGCTGGCGGGGGCCGGCGACCGGGCGTTCGCGGCAGGCGCGGACATCCCCGAGCTGGCGGCGCAGAGCCCGACGAGCCTCACGGTCGAGGACGACTTCCACCGCTGGGAGCGGATCAAGCGGATCCGAAAGCCGATCGTCGCCGCCGTTCGCGGCTTCGCGCTCGGCGGCGGCTGCGAGCTCGCGATGCTGTGCGACATGATCGTCGCCGGGGAGGACGCCCAGTTCGGCCAGCCGGAGATCAAGCTCGGCGTGATGCCCGGCGCGGGCGGGACGCAGCGGCTCACGCGCGCCATCGGCAAGGCCCGGGCGATGGAGATGATCCTCACCGGCCGGAACATGGGCGCCCGCGAGGCGGAGGCGCACGGCCTCGTCACCCAGGTCGTTCCCTCCGAGGCGACCGTGCCGGCCGCGCTGGACCTCGCCGGGCGGATCGCCGCGATGCCGCCGGTCGCGGTGATGGCAGCCAAGGCCGCGGTGAATCGCGCCGAAGAGCTGTCGCTGGAGGCGGGCCTCGAGTTCGAGCGGAGGAGCTTCTACCTGCTCTTCGACACGGAGGACCAGGCGGAGGGCATGGCGGCCTTCCAGGCCAAGCGGAAGCCGGAATGGAAGGGCCGCTGATGACGATCTCCGGACACGTGCCGGCGAATGATCCGGGCGACGAAGCCCGCGCCCACAGCGAGGCCCCCGAGCACGACTGGGCGGCCGCGGCCGCGCACGTCTTCCCGGCGCTGCGGCCGTCCGGAACGCACGGCGTCCAGCTGTCCGAGCTCGACCCAGCCCAGCTGGCGACCGAGGGGACGAAGAAGCACGCGCTGGCGCTGCTGGACCCAGGCCCGGCCGGACTCGCGGTCGCCTACGTGCTGCGGACGCCGGCGTTCGACGTCGTCATCAACGCCGACCACCTGCTCACCTGGGCCATCTCGGCCGAGACGCTGCGCGAGACGGCGATGACGAACCTCCGAGCCTGGTCCGACGCGGCGCCGTGGACGGACGAGCTGTCGGACGGGCGCCACCTCCTGTCGTCGGACACGGGCGACGGCGGCGACGCGGCGCGGATCCTCCTGCCCGAGGCGCGGGCGCACATCGCAGGCGAGTGCGGCGGGCCGGCGCGCACGCTCGTCGCGCTCCCGGATCGCGACCTGCTGGTCGCGGGTTCGCTGAACGCGGGCGACGGCGACTTCCCCGGGCAGCTGCAGGCGTTCGTGCTGGAGGTCGTCGAGGACGCGCACGAGCCGATCGACGGTCGCCTCTTCGAGCTCGTCGGGGAGCAGCACGAGCTCGTCCCCTTCGGGGCCTGACAGGACCTGGGGAGGGGCCACGCCATGCCGGAGGAGCCGACGGTCCTCGTCGACGTGGACGCCGAGGCTGGGATCGCCATCGTCACGCTCAACCGGCCGGAGGCGCTCAACTCCCTCACGGTGCCGATGAAGCAGGAGCTGCTGGCGGCGTTCCGGCGCCTGGAGCGTGAGTCGGGCGTCCGGGCCGTCGTGCTCAGCGGCGCGGGTCGGGCCTTCTGCGCCGGCCAGGACCTGCGGGAGCGGCTCCAGCCCGACGCGGCGCCGCTCGGCGTGGAGCTCCGGGAGCGCTACAACCCGATCATCCGCGCGATGCGCGCCCTGCCGAAGCCCA
>DASTIE010000007.1:0-3895 GCA_035717865.1 Candidatus Limnocylindrales bacterium | reverse complement strand
ACCAGCGCCGCGCCGAGCGCGAGCTGGCCCTTGAATCGTGTCATGCGCGAGATCCTCCTCCACGGTCCGGCTGATACGAGGCGCCGTCCGGTCTCGCGGGACGATATCGCACCGGTGGCCCGGTGCGCCGCCATCCGGCCGCCGGGCGCGGCGGCTCTTCGCGCAGCAGCTATTCGGGCCGGGACGTGTCCGCAGGTCGCCACGGCAGCGCGATCCGCTCCAGCAGCGCGACGAGCAGGTACAGGCCGATCCCGAGGGCGCAGGCGACGACGATCGCCGCCCAGGCGTTCGGGTACTTGAAGGACCCCGTCTGGTTGGTGACATAGATGCCGAGCGAGTACAGGGGCCCGCCGAAGAACTCCCCCACCACCGCGCCGATGACGCTGAGCGTCACCGCGATCCGCAGGGCCGTGAACCAGTACGGCAGGGCGTTCGGAATACGGACCTTCCGCAGCACCTGCAGCTCGGAGGCGGCGTACGAGCCCATGAGCTCGAGCGCGCCGGCGTCGACCTGCGTGAGGCCGCGGATCGTGTTGACCATAACGGGGAAGAACGTCATCAGGGCGACGATCGTGATCCGGGGCATCTGGCTCTCGAACCCGAACCAGTTGATCATGATGGGGGCGAAGGCGATGATCGGGATCGTGCTCATCGCCGTTCCGAGCGGCACCAGCGTGTCGCGGATCGTCCCCCAGCGCGAGGTCCCGAGCCCAGCGATCGTGCCGAGCGCGACGCCCGCGAGGAGCCCGAGTACGGCCTCCGTGCCCGTGTAGATCAGCCCGCGCTGCAGCGTCGTCCACTGCTCCGCGAGCGCTGACCCGATCACGCTGGGACGCGGGATCAGGAACGTCTTGACATCCAGCAGCAGGAACAGCTGCTCCCACAGCAGCAGGACGGCCACGAACACGACCAGTGGCGGGAGCCACGCTCCCGAGCGGCGCCGAACGGTCGCCGCTGCTCCCGATGCTGCCCCCGCTGCCGCCGTCACGCCAGCCCTTCGGCGCGGATGCGGTCCGCGTCGGCCACGAGGGGCGCCGCCGGCTCGCCGTCGTCGGCCCCGGCTGGGCCCTCGCGGCGCCGCAGCGCCTCGCGGACCTCCGTCACCAGCTCGAAGTAGCGATCCTGCTCCCGCGTCTCCACCGTCCGCGGCTGCGGCAGGTCGATGTCGACGATGCGCGCGATCCGGCCCGGCCGGGGTGACATCACCACGACGCGCGTCGAGAGGAACACGGCCTCCGGGATCGAGTGCGTAACGAACACGACGGTGGTGCGGGTTCGCGTCCAGATCTGCATGAGCTCCAGGTTCATGCGCTCTCGGGTCATCTCGTCGAGGGCGCCGAACGGCTCGTCCATCAGGAGCAGCTTGGGATCGAACGCGAGCGCCCGGGCGATCGCGACGCGCTGCTGCATGCCACCCGAGAGCTGCCACGGATGGCGCCCGGCGAAGCCCTCCAGCTCGACGAGCTTCAGAAGCTCCGCGGAGCGGCGGGCGCGCTCGCGCCGGTCGTAGCCCATCACCTCGAGCGGCAGCTCGATGTTCTTCGCCACGGTCCGCCAGTCCATCAGCACCGGCGCCTGGAAGACCATCCCGTAGTCGCGGTCCAGGCGCGCCCGTCGCGCCGGCTTGCCGTTGATCTCGATCGTGCCCGAGCTGGGGGCCGTCAGGTCCCCGATCAGGCGCAGCAGCGTCGACTTCCCGCAGCCCGACGGGCCGATCAGCGAGACGAACTCGCCCTCGCCGATCGTGAGGTCGATGCCGTCGAGCGCGCGCACGCCGCCCGCCTCCGTGCCGAACGTCTTGCCGACGCCGGCGACGCGGACGACCGGGCTGGTTGATGGCGTGGCGGGCGTGTCAGGCATTCGCGACCGGTCGATAGCGGTTGCGCGTGAGGATGGACTCCGCGAGCCGGATGACGCCGACGAACGCGAGCCCGAGGATCGAGCACACGATGATCGTCGCCCACAGGCGCTCGGGTCCCGCGGTGTAGTACTGGTTGTAGTTGATCAGCGAGCTCCCGAGGCCGTCGGGGATCCCGGACGGCAGCTCGCCGATGATCGCGCCGATGACCGACGCCGCAGCGGCGACGCGCAGCGACGAGAACAGGTACGGCACGGACGTCGGCAGCCGGAGCTTCCAGAGGACCGCGAGCTTCCCGGCGGCATACGAGCGGAGCAGCTCGAAGGCCCTGGGATCGGCGGCGCGGAGGCCGCGCAGTGCGGCGATCGTCACCGGGAAGAACGTCAGGTAGGCGCTGATGATCGCCACCGACACCCAGCCGGCCTTGGTCGCGACCACGATCAGCGGCGAGATCGCAAGGATCGGCACGGTCTGGGAGGCGACCACGTACGGCACGAACGCCCGCTCGGCGAGCCGCGAGTGCACGAACCCGATCCCGAGCAGCAGGCCCAGCAGGCCACCGACGACGAACCCGATGAGCGCCTCACGGAACGTGAAGAGCGCCTGCTCGGTCAGGATCAGGCCGAGCGGCGGGCCGTTCCGCTGGGCCGGCGCCGCGAAGGCCCCGACGACCTCCCAGATGTGCGGCAGGGACAGGTCCGTGGCGATTCGGGCGCGCATCGGCGGCCGGTGCTCGATGTCGATGGGGATCCCGAGGAACGAGGTGTGGATTCGCCACGGGTCCCCGAAGAACCACTTCGCGCCCTCCCAGACGAGGACCAGGATGACGACGATCGCCAGCCAGACGAGTGCGATCCGGAAGCGGCGCCGCCACGGCGAGACGCGAGCGCCCGGCGCGACCCGGGCGGCGGCGACCATCTACGCGGTGACCGCCTGATCGGCAATGTCGAGCGCGCGATCGATGATCTCGAAGCCCTCGGCGAGCTGCTCCTCGGTGATGCACAGCGGCGGGTTGGTGTGGATCGAGTTGTTGGGCGTGAACGCGTACAGCCCGGCCTCGCGAAACTGCTTCTGGATCGCCTTCATCTCGTCGCTCGTGCCGTTGTACGGCGTGAGCGGCGTCCACGGGTCCCGGCTCCGGACGAGGTCGATGATCCCGAACAGGCCGAGGTTCCGCGTCGCGCCCACCGAGGGGTGCTTCTCGGCGAGGCGCTGGTGGTGGGCCTGCATGACCGGCCCGAGCCGCCGCGCGTTGCCGATCAGGTCGTCCTCCTCATAGACGTTGATCGTCGCCAGGGCCGCTGCGAGGCTCACCGGGTGGGATGAGTACGTCAGGCCGCCGTAGAACATCTTCGACTCGAAGGCCTCGGCGATCTCGTGGCGCATCGCGACGGCGCCCAGCGGGAGGTACGAGCTCGTGAGCCCCTTGGCCATCGTCATCAGGTCCGGCACAACGTCCCAGTGGTCGACGCCGAACCAGCGGCCCGTCCGCCCGAACCCGGCCATGACCTCATCGCAGACCATCAGGATGTTGTTGCGCGTGCAGATCTCGCGGACGCCCTGGAGGTAGCCGTCGGGCGGGATGAGGATGCCGTTCGTGCCGACGATCGTCTCGAGGAAGACCGCCGCGATGGTGTGGGCGCCCTCGTAGCGGATGACGTCCTCGAGGCCCTGGAGGGCCTCCGCTGCCGGCCGCGGCTCCTTCTCGCCCCAGCGGTGCGTGTCGGGGTATCGAACCACCCCCACGATGCCGGGCTCATTCGGCCAGCGGCGCGGGTCGCCGGTGAGGGTCATCGCCCCGAAGGTGGCGCCGTGGTAGGCCCGGTAGCGGGCGAGGACCTTGTAGCGACCCGTGTGGTGCCGCGCCAGCTTCATGGCGTTCTCGATCGCCTCGGCGCCGCCGAGCGTGAAGAACACCTTGTCGAGGTCGCCGGGCAGGATCTCGGCCATCTTCGCGCCGAGCCTGCCGCGGATCTCCGTCGCGAACGCCGGCTGGACGAACTGCAGCTTCGTGGCCTGCTCGGTGATGGCGTCGAT
>DASTIE010000006.1:0-20426 GCA_035717865.1 Candidatus Limnocylindrales bacterium | reverse complement strand
TCGGCCTGGCCGACGCTGGTCTCGTTCTCGGCCGTCTCGCTGCCGGTCTCGCTGCCGGTCTCGCCGCCGGTGATGTCCATCTCGGTGTCCCGCCGCTGCTCGGTCATTGGAAGCTCTCCTGTGGTGCGCAACGTTGCTGCGACCCCGGTTCGCCCCGCGGGCGCCTTGCCGGCACGATCGAGCTCGACCTGTCGCAGGTCCCTGCCCGGGTCCCCGCGTAGCGTTGCGAATGCGAGGCAGCGCGAATCCGAGACAGCGGGCTTTCCGCGAGGCGCTCGACATGTCTCGCTCCCGCCGTGGCAGCGGGCGGCAACGCGGTGGCCCGCAGCATTGCGTCAGACAGGGCGGCGCGACCTAGCGCCCGCCGTGGAACCACATGAACGTTGGGGGGAACCTGATGGACGCACTGACCCTGCTCAAGAACGACCACGACAAGGTCAAGGGAATCATGAGCGAGCTCGAGCCCACGACGGAGCGGGCGGAGAAGACCCGGACCGAGCTCTTCGCGAAGCTCAAGACCGAGCTGACCGTTCACGAGATCATCGAGGAGGAGATCTTCTACCCGACCCTCAAGCAGCACCCGAAGGCCAAGGAGATCGTGCTCGAGGGCTACGAGGAGCACAACGTCGTCGACACGCTCATGGGCGAGCTCGAGGCGCTGCCAGTGACCGACGAGACGTGGGGCGCGAAGGTTTCCGTCATGATCGAGAACATCGAGCACCACATCGAAGAGGAAGAGGGCGAGATGTTCCAGAAGGCTCGCCAGGTCTTCGATCGCCAGGAGCTCGAGGATCTCGGCAAGGCCATGGAGACACGCAAGGCCGAGGCGATGCGCGAGCAGGGAGTCCCGATGGCCTGACGGCCGCAGATCCCGGCGGCGCCGCGGAACGCGCACCGGGTACCAGGACCCGCGCGCACCACCGGCGACGTGGTGCGCGCGCGAGGCCCCGTACCGGCCGGGAGTAGCCCGAACGGGGGATACCAAAGGTCCCGGTCCGATGGGAGTCTCGGCGGGTGACGGATCGGGGGAAGGCGGACGCGCTCAGGCGAGCGCTTCGGATATTCGGCTGGATCGTCCTGCCGCTCGGCGTGGCCTGGTCGCCCGTCGGCGTCGCCCTCAACGCACCCGCGATGGCCCTCTCCGGGCTCATCGCTGCGGGCTTCGGCGCATGGCTCCTGATCGAGTCGAAGCGCGCGCCGGGTCGATCCGAATCCGACCTCGCGCTCCGGATCGCCACCGGCGGCCAGATCACCGCGGTCCTCATCGCCGCCGCCGAGCCGACCATCGGCTTCGCCGTCGCGGTGGGCTCGCTGATCCCGATCATCCTCGCCCTGCCGTACGTCCGCCGGGAGTCGTTGACCACGCTGATGGCGGTCAGCGCCGCGGTCGGCGCGTTCTCGCTCGCCGCGCCCTCCATCCTCCCGTGGGGCTCGACGTTCGAGGACTCACTCGCCTTCGCGGTCCCGACCGGCGCGGTCGTCGTGGTCTACGTGCTCTTGCAGCTCTTCCTGTGGAACGCCAGCACGCGCCTGACCGACACGACCTCCGAGCTGCGCCACGTCATCCAGATGTCGCACGACCTCGCGGCGACGCTCGACCCGAAGGACGTCGGCCATCGCCTCGCGCGCCACATCGCCCAGGTCGCCCACGCGGACGCCTGCGTCCTGAGCACGTGGGACCGCGAGGGCGATCGCGTCGTCACCTTCGGCAGCCACCCGCTGGAGGCGCGCGGCGGCCTCGAGCCGGCGTACCAGCTCAGCGACTACCCGGCCACGCGCCGGGTGCTCGAGCGCCACGAGCCGTACGTCCTCACCACCGACGACCCGACCGCGGATGCCGCGGAGGTCGACTACCTGCGTGAGATCGGCCATCGCTCCCTGGCGATGCTGCCGCTCATCGTCCGGGACGAGTCGATCGGGATCGTCGAGCTGACCTCGACCCGCCCGAGCGCCTTCGCGGAGCGCGACGTGGAGCTGGCGCAGCTGCTGGTGCGCGAGGCCGCCGTCACCTTCGAGAATGCACGCCTCACCGATGAGCTGCGGCACATGGCCTACCGCGACCCGCTCACGGGCCTCGCGAACCGCTCGCGTCTTCAGGATCGCGTCGACCACGCACTTGCCCGGCTCCGCGGCCGAAGCCCGAACCGTGCGGCGGTGCTGTTCATCGACCTCGACCACTTCAAGCACCTCAACGACCGTTTCGGCCACGCCAAGGGCGATCGCGCGCTCCAGGTGATCGGCGATCGGATCAGGTCGATCATCCGGCCCGGCGACACCGCCGGCCGGCTCGGCGGCGACGAGTTCGCGATCCTGCTGGAGGACGTGGATTCGATCGAGGTGGTGCAGCAGGTCTGCCAGCGGCTCATCCATGGCCTGAGCCAGCCGATCGAGCTCGGCGACGCCGCCCCGATCGTCGGTGCGAGCATCGGCTACGCCCTGAGTGATGGCGTGACCTCCAGCGAGGACCTGCTCCGCCAGGCCGACACCGCCATGTACGCCGCGAAGGCCGCCGGCCGGGGCCAGGTCATCGCGTTCCGCCAGGAGCTCCTCGACAACGCGTCCGCCCGCAGCGAGCTCGCGGCGCTGCTGCGTGGCGCGGAGGCCCGCAACGAGCTGAAGCTGCACTTCCAGCCGGTCGTGAACCTGGACGATGGAAGCCCGGTCGGCGTCGAGGCGCTGGTCCGCTGGCAGCCCGACGGGCACCTGCTGCACCTGCCCGCCGACTTCATCGAGTTGGCGGAGGAGACCGGGGACATCCTGCCGATCGGGCGCTGGGTGATCTCCGAGGCGTGCCGCAAGGTCCGGGCCTGGCAGACGCGCTACGACATGCCCAATCTCCGGCTCTATGTGAACCTGGCGGCGCGGCAGTTCCGGGACCCTGGCGTCGTGCCGATGATCGTGTCGGCGCTGGCCCGAACCGGGCTCGATGCGGGCAGCCTCACGCTCGAGATCACCGAAGGCACGCTGCTCACGCCGGGCTTTGAGACCGTCCAGCGGATCGGCGAGCTGCGGGCGCTGGGCCTCCGCCTCGCGATCGACGACTTCGGGACCGGCTACTCGTCGCTCGGCTACCTCCACGCCTTCCAGATCGACGAGCTCAAGATCGACCGCTCGTTCGTGCCGGGTAGCGAGGGCGTGGGCGACGCGCACGTGCTCTCGCAGGCGATCGTCGAGCTCGGGCGCGCGCTGGGGCTGGACATGATCGTCGAGGGCATCGAGAGCCAGGACCAGGCCGACTGGTTCCGGACGCTGGGCTGCCGGCTCGGCCAGGGCTACCTGTTCGCGCGACCGCTGCCGTCGGGCGAGCTCGACCGCTTCCTCCGGCTGCAGCAGCCCGGCGGCGGGCGGCGGCGTGCCGTGGCGGAGGGTGGCGTGCCGCTGCCGCTCGGCACCGCCCGGTTCCCGACCGCCGGCATCACGGACGTGGTCGGGGCGCGCAAGGCAGCAGGCTGACGCGAGGCGGTTGCGAGCCAACGGGCAGCGCTGGGGCTGCCCCCGAAAACCGCCCCGGGGCATCCTTCCCGGCATGCAGAACCACACATCTCCCCGCGTGGCGGCTCGAAGCCGCAGCGCGTTCCTGGGCCTTGCCGGAATCGCCCTCGCGTTCACGTTTGCGGCCTGCGGCCCCGGCGCCGCCAGCGCCATCCCCACCGGCCTCCCCGGGGACCTGTCATCGATGGAGATCCCGACGTTCCCGCCGGACGACATGGCCTCCGGGACCGCGGCGTGCATCGACGCCCCGACGATGGCGATCATCGACCAGCTGCGCGCCCCCGGCGCGGACGTCCCGGCCCTCCTGGCCGCGAACAAGGACGCACTCCTGACCGGGCTTGCGAACCTGGAGTCGTCGGATCCCGCGGTCGAGTCGTGGCGCGACGCGCTCCTGACGGCCCTCACGGACGACGACATGACCGCCGCGGCCGCGCAGGTGGCCGTGCTTGCCGCGGATCAGGTCAGCCTGACGCCCTGCTGAGTCAGAGCCAGTCGATCCGCCGCAGCACGAGCACGCCGGCGATCGACGCAAGGACCGTCAAGGCCACGACGACGTAGAACCCGGAGCCCTCCGAGCCGGCGAGCGCCGTGGCGGCCTCGCTCATGCCGAAGATGCCCGCCACCGCGCCGATCCCGGCGATCACGACCGTGACGCCAGTCAGGCGCTTCATGATCGTGGACAGGTTGTTGTTGACCGTGGAGAGGTAGATCTCGATCGCGCCCGCGACGAGCTCTCGCAGGACGTCGAGCTCCTCGCTGAGGCGGATGAGGTGGTCGTAGACGTCCCGGAAGAAGTAGACGTTCGCCTCGCCGATCAGCCCGTACTCACGGCTCGTCAGCTGGGCGAAGACCTCGCGGCTCGGCGCCACGATGTGGCGCATCCGGATCAGCTCGCGGCGCAGGTGGAAGATCTGCTGCAACGTGGCGTTGTCCGGCTGGCCGACGACCCGGTCCTGGATCGCGTCGATCTCGTCCTCGAGCGCGTCGAAGACCGGGAAATAGCCGTCGACGATCGCGTCCGCCAGCGCCCAGAGCATGTGGTCCGCGCCATGCTCCAGCAGCGGCCCGACGCCGCCCTTCAGCTGGTGGGCGCTCATCGGGTCCCAGCGGGCGGGATGCACGGACAGGAGGAAGTCGCGGCCGAGGACGAAGTCGACCTCGTGCGCCTCGACGTCGGCCTCCCGCTCGAGCACGAAGCTGACGACGTGGATGACGTCCCCGACGAGCTCGACCTTCGCCCGCTCGTTGCGCTCGCTGATGTCGTCGACCACGAGCGGGTGCAGCCCCAGGCGCCGCCCGACGGCCCGGACCAGATCGGGTGCGGGGTTGGTGAGGTCGATCCATGTGCGGCCGTCCTCGGCGGCGACGAGCCGGCCCAGCTGGTCGACGTCGGCGGTCTCGATGAGCCGGCCGCCGGCCCAGCTGCGGATTCGGATGGCCACGGCAGCGATCCTACGCCGCGGGCTGGCAGCGGCGGGCGGCGCCGGGCATCATGCCGCGATGACCAGGGGCCGGCTCGAAGCCTTCAGCGACGCCGTCATCGCGATCGTGATGACGATCATGGTCCTGGAGCTCGTGCCGCCGCACGAGACGACGCTCACCGCGCTCGCCGAGCTGTGGCCGATCTTCCTGTCGTATGTCCTCAGCTTCGCCTACCTCGCGATCTACTGGAACAACCACCACCACCTGCTGCAGGCGGCCACGCGCGTCAGCGGCCGCGTCCTGTGGGCGAACATGCTGCTGCTGTTCTGGCTGTCGCTGGTGCCGTTCGCCACGGCGTGGATGGGCGAGAACAGCTTTGACTCGCTGCCGGTGGCGCTCTACGGCGTCGTGCTGATCCTCGCCGCGATCTCGTACTACTTCCTCGTTCGCACCCTGATCGCGGCGCCCGGGCAGGCGCCGATCATCGCGGAGGTGATGGGCAACGACCGCAAGGGCAAGGTCTCGCCCTTTTTCTACGCGGCCGCGATCGCCCTGGCCTGGGTCGCGCCGGTCGTGTCCGTCGGGCTGTACTTCGTGGTCGCGGCGATCTGGATCGTCCCGGACCCGCGGATCGAACGGCGGATCACCGCCTGATGGGCGCTCAGCGCAGGCCGTAGCCCAGGCGCGCCGCGGCGCGCGCGAGCGGCAGCGACAGGCCCGGGTGGGCCAGCGGGACGTGGACGGTGGGTATCTGTGGCACGGCCGGCCGCGCTCGTTCGTACAGCGCGACGTTGAGCGAGCCGCCGGCCATCGCGGATCGGTAGAGGACGCCGGCGAGCTCCGGGTACTCCCGGTAGATGACGCGGCTCCAGGCCTGCGCGGTCGCACGGCGGCCGGTCGCGATGGCCTGGCTCGCGCCGGCGCGGGTGGGCCACAGCCTCGTGAGGTCGAGGAGCTGGACGGGCTCAGCAAGCTCGAAGCCGACGAGCCACGGCGCCTGGCGCCGGCGGTCGATCAGGCGGCCGGCCTGGAACGACTCGGCGAGCGCGCCGACGGCGTCGAGGGCGACGTAAACGATGGCTCGAACCGGGTCGTCGTGTGGGGGCGGCTCCTGGTGGTCGAAGCGGCCGGTCGCGGTGGGCCCGTGGGCCCGGAACGCGCCCCACGTCACGGGGTGCGGGCCGCCGGCGCGGTAGACGCGCCAGCAGACGGTGCCGGCGGCGAGCGTGTGGACGTCGCGGCGGCGGAGCTTCGGAAGCTCGCGGGGCGGAGGCGGGAGCTTCGCCGCCTCCGGCTCGTCGGTCACGCCCGCGCTACAGCTCCCGCGCGATCGCGGCAACGGGGTCCGGCGAGCCGCCGGAGCGGAGCCACTCCAGCGGCGAGGCGGGCCGGTCGGCGACCGGGAGGTCGGAGCTGGGCTCCCGCAGGAAGCCCCAGACCGCCACGGGGTGGAGGTCTGGCGGGAGGGCGAGGCTGACCGCGGGGAGCCCGCGGATCGGCGCGCCGTCGTCGAACTGGGCCCGCGGGAAGCGCCATTCGTCGTCCTCGCGGATCGCGAGCAGCGTCCGCTCGGCGGCGCGCTGCCGGACGCGAGCGCGGGTCACGCCGAGCCTCGCCGCCACCTCAGCGACGTCCTCGCTGTCGGCGAGCAGGGCCGCGTACCGCGCGGCGGCCTCGCCGATGGGATCGGGCTCGGTTCGTCGCCGGCGCGCGAGGTCGAGGCCGCCGGCCTTCAGGTTGCGGTGCTCGGATTCCGTCAGCTGCGTGGCGGGATCGTCGATTCGCGCCTCCGTGCCGCGCAGCTCCTCGATGGCGCGCGCCGCCACGGCCGCGAAGCGGTCTTCATCGATGCCCGCGTCGCCGAGGACGAGCTGGAGCCTGCTGCGGGCGGTCTGCCGGGTGGCGGAGGGGCGGGCAGCCGCGGTTCGAGGTGCCGTCGGTGACATCTTTCGTGTCCTTTCGTGACAAGGACACGCTAACCCGATGCGCCACGTTCCGTCAACCGCGCCGCCTGGCCCCGGTGCAGGACCGGGGAGGGCCAGGACCGGCCCGCCCCCAGACCCGACTAGGGGAGCGGCGGCGCCTCGTCGCGCTTGACGTCGCCGGCCACGAAGTCGCGCATGAGCTTGCCGTAGCCCGGCAGGCCGCGGTCGTAGCCGAGGGCCCAGAAGCCGCCGCCGGCGAGGCCCTGGTCGCGGGCGAGCGCGAGCTTCGGCCGGAGGGTCTCTGGCGAGTCGTAGTAGGTCAGCAGCCACTCGTCGCCGTCTTCCTCGACGAACCACTCCGCGAGCTCGAGGTCGTCGCGGGTCGGCGCGAACGCCGGGTCGGAGAGCGTGTCGAGGTTCTGGTGCGGGAGCCACGCGATGCCGTTGCCGATGACCGGGAAGCTCCGGCCGGGCCCGAGCGTTCGCCAGGTCATCCCGTAGAGCGGCAGCCCGAGCAGCATCTTCTCGCGCGGCACCCCGGCTTCCACGTACCGGCCGATCGACCAGCGCAGCGTCGGGACGCCGTCCGCCCGGTCGACCGGCGAGCTGGCACCCGGCGGCGAGCCGGACCAGTGGTAGTCGTAGCCCATGAGGAACAGCCGGTCGACTCCGGCGCTCGCCGCCACGGCCGCGTTCCCGATCCCGCGCTCGCCCGCCTCGGTCGCCACGCTCACCTCGGCCTTCGCGATGCGGTCGCGGAGCTTCGCGCGCAGCACGGCCAGGAACTCGTGGTAGGCCTCGCGGTCCGCGGGATCGAGCTGCTCGACGTCAACGTTGATGCCGTCGACGCCGAGGTCCGCCGCGAGATCGACGAGCTCCTCGACCGTGCGTCGCCACGGCGCGGGGGCGGCCGTCGCGCCCGGGTCCAGGCCCCCGCTCGCGCCGAGGCCGCCGCTCGAGCCGGCGCCCGCACTGGAGACCGGCGAGCCATCGACCGCCGGCTGGACATCGAGCCGCCCGAACAGCCTTCCGTTGCGGGTTGCGCCGAAGCTGGTGAAGACCAGCTCGACGCGCGCCCCGCGGTCGTGCGCCTCGCGGATGAGCCGGCGCCCGATGGCGCCGGTGATGCGGCGGTAGCCCTGCGGTCGATCGTTCAGCTCGCCGCTGCGGCGGGACGTCACCGAGAAGAGCGCGAGCGTCGTCACGGGGGTGGTTCGGAGATGGTTCGCAACCGCGTCCGTCATCTGCCAGTACGGCAGGAAGCCGTACAACTCGTTGCCGCCGAGCGGCGGGCGCGGCGTCGGCGCGGGATCGACGGTCGCCTCTCCGCCGGGGCCTTCAGAGGCCTGGGCAACGTCGGAGGGGCTGGCGCTCACGTCCGAATCGAGCTGCGGAGCGAGCCCGGTGAGGGCGATCGAGACGACCACCACGCCCGCGGCGAGGAGCCCCGGGACCAGCGCACGACGCCGCACGGACGTCCGTGACGATGGTCGGTGAGCGTGTTCGGGCGTCTTCATCGCGGCACTGTCAACGGCTACCGTAGCGGCATGGACGACGCGGAGCTCCTCGAGGTCGCGATCGAGCAGGCGCGCATCGGGCGATCCGAGGGCGGCGTTCCGATCGGCGCGGCGATCCTCGTCGACGGCCGCATCGTCGGCGCCGGGCGCAACCGGCGGGTCCAGCTCGGGAGCGCGATTCGGCACGGCGAGACAGACACGCTCGAGGTGGCGGGGCGGCTGCCGGCGTCCGCGTACCGCCGCGCGACCATGGCGACGACCCTTTCGCCCTGCGACATGTGCACCGGCGCGATCCTCCTCTACGGCATTCCGCGCCTGGTGATCGGCGAGAATCGCACCTTCCACGGCGGGGAGGACTACCTCCGTTCACGCGGCGTGGAGGTCGTCAACCTCGACTCGGACGAGTGCTTCGAGCTGATGCGCGAGTTCATCGCGGCGCACCCGGACATCTGGAACGAGGACATCGGGGAGGACTGATGGCCCGCACGAGCACCAGCGCCGCCGCCAGGGCGGAGGACGCCCGCAGGATCCGGCTCGGCACGGCGATCGCGTTCCGGGCCGCCGTCGTGGTGCTGCTGGTCGGGCTCGCGGCGTGGTGGATCTACCTCGTCCGCGACGTCCTGGTGACGGCCCTCCTCGCGCTCGTGATCGCAGCGGCGATTCACGCTCCCGTGGAGGCCCTGGAACGGCGCGGTGTCCGGCGCGTGCTGGCCGTGGTCCTCGTGTACCTGGGCCTGATCCTGCTCGTCGCCGTGTTCCTGGCGCTGCTCGTGCCGCCCCTGATCGCGCAGGCGCGCGAGTTCGCCGACGACCTGCCGGCGATCCTCGGCCAGCTCTCCGGGAGCATCAACGCGTTCCTGGCGCAGCTCGGGCTGTCGACCGGCGGCAGCCTCGTGGACACGATCCTGGGATCGCTGGGGTCGCTCGGCGGGATCCTGGCGCGGATCCCGGGCATCTTCGTCGGCTTCCTGAGCGCCCTTTTGCTCGTGACGTTCCTGAGCGCGCTGATGATCCTGGAGCGCGACCGCGCGCGAGCCTGGTCGATGCGGTTCATCGCGCCGGCAGACCGCCCGGCCCTGGACGGGCTGCTCCGGAAGGCCGCCGACCGCCTCGGCGCCTACGTGCGCGGCCAGCTCCTGATCATGGGCGTGACGGGCGTCGGGTCGTACGTCGGGCTCACGGTGATCGGCGTGCCCTTCGCGCTGCCGCTCGCGATCTTCGCGTTCCTGACCGAGGCAGTGCCGATCGCCGGTCCCATCATCTCGGGCGTCGCGATGATCATCGTCGCGTTCACCCAGTCGCCCGCCCAGGGGCTCTTCGCCGTGGCGCTCGTCGCGATCATCCAGCAGGCCGAGTCCCTCGTGCTCGTCCCGGTCATCCAGGGCCGCCTGATCTCCATCTCGCCGGTCGCGGCGCTGCTCGCCGTCCTCGCCGGCTCCGCGATCGGCGACATCCCGGGCGCGATCCTCGCCATCCCGGTGACCGCGATCATCATGGTCGTGATCGACGACGTGATCCTGCCGTGGCGGCGCCTCCAGATCGGCGACGACCCGGAGCCGGTCCTGCCGCCGCCACCCGCGAAACCGGAATCGGAGGCCTCGACGGCCTGAGCGCCGCGTCTGTGCCTCGCGGCACGAGCGCCACGTCGGTTCCTTCCGGCAGCGGCGACGCCCTCAGGCGATGCCGGCGCGGCGGTCCAGGATCTGGAGGAGCTCGTGGGCCGCGAGCTCGACGTCCTTGTGGCGCCACTCGGCGGCGCGGAAGTGGACGGCGATGATCCCGGTCCGGTGCACCCGCCGGAAGTCGCCGAAGACGAAGGCGTAGCGGGCCTTGGTCTCGTCGTTCACGCCCTCCGTGAGCCCGAGGTGCCACTGCGCGTACTCGGCCCAGTCGTGCGTCTTCAGGAAGCGGTTCTGGTCGACCGCCCGCGGCTGGCGCTCGCCCCAGTCGGAGCGGAGGACGTACCGCCGCCGTTCGATCAGGTCCTTCGCGAACCCGAACGCAGCATCGTTGACGGTGTATCGAGCCATGCCGGGATCATGCGCTTCCGCGGCCGCAACGGCCCGGCAGTAACCTCCGCGAATGCAGACGAAGCTCGGAATCCTGCTCTGGAGCCAGGCGACGGACTGGCCGGCGTTCGAGGCCGCCGCGAAGCGCATCGACGGCCTCGGCTACGACAGCCTCTGGACCTGGGATCACCTCTACGCGATCTTCGGCGACCCCGAGCAGGCGATCTTCGAGGGCTACACCAGCCTCGCCGCCTGGTCGAAGGTCACGACGAACGTCCGCCTGGGGCTGCTCGTGGGCGCGAACACGTTCCGGAACCCGGGCGTCGTGGCCAAGATGCTGACCACGATCGACCACGCATCCGGCGGCCGTGCGATCGCCGGGCTCGGCGGCGCCTGGATGGAGCCGGAGCACACGGCGACCGGGATCGACTTCGGGTCGGGGTTCGGGCAGCGGCTCGATTGGCTGGAGGAGTCCGCCGCCGCACTCCAGAAGCTGTTCGCGGGCGAGCGGGTCACGTCCTCCGAGGGCGACCACTACGACTTCAGGGACCTCGTGCTGCTGCCGCAGCCGATCCAGCACCGGCTGCCGATCATGATCGGCGGGTCGGGCGAGAAGAAGACGCTGAAGACCGTGGCCCGCCACGCCGACATGTGGAACGCGATGGGCACGAAGGACTTCCTGCGGCACAAGGTCGAGGTGCTCCAGCGCCACTGCGACGACGCCGGCCGGAACATCGAAGAGATCGAGTTCACCGGCGGCTGCAAGCCGATCATCCGATCCACCCGCGAGGAGGCGCAGCGGCTCTGGGAGTCGCAGATGGCCAACAACCGGACGCCGATGGCCGACGTCCTCGACGACGCGACCTTCTGGGTCGGCACGCCCGAGGACATCGCCGCGAAGATGGCGGAGGCCAAGGCCGTCGGATTCCACACGTTCCTCGCCGAGCTGGCCGCGCCCTACGACGACGAGACCATCGAGCGCTGGATCAACGAGGTCCGCCCGATGGTCGACGGGGCCTAGCGGTTTCGCGCGGCCTTCCGGCCTACCTGGTCGGGGGCGGACCCTGCTGCCACGGCTGCTGCGAGATGGAACCCGCTGAGCCAGCAGGCCCGTTGCACGGCGGGACGCCGCTCATCGAGCCGTCCGCCGGGGCCAGCACGACGTCGCCGGCGCCCTCCGCCACGGCGTCGAGCCTGATGGAGACGGGCTCGTTCGGGGTGTACGGCCGGGACGGGCAGAAGTTGCTGGCCTCGATCACGGTGTGGACGGTCGCGCCGCCCTCGATCACGAGCTCCGGGTGGATCGCCGGACCGATGATCAGCGCCGTGCCGCGACCGCCGCCGTCCACCAGCGCCAGCTCGTAGTTCGCGAGGCGGCACGCCCCTGGTTCTTCGTTGGCAAGGCTGACCGTGGCGATCCGGCTGCCGGCCGCTCCATCCCACGAGAAGATCCGGCCGGACAGGTCCGTGGACTCGCAGGTGGCGATCCCGTCTGGGGCGGCTGGTGAGGGTGCCGATGACGACCGAGCCGAGGATGCGGGTGTCGCCGACTCGATCGTCGACGGCCGGATGGTCCCGCCCGCGCCGAAGTAGATGCCCCCAACAGTGATCAGGGCCGCTGTCGCGCCGACGAGCACGAGCCGACCCGCGACCCCGGCTCGGCCGAACCGGCCCGGGGAAGGCCGGGCACCGGCCGCGACGGTCGAGGCGATTGCCATCGCGTCGATCGGAACCACCGCCTGCTCGCTGTACGAGCGGATTCGGCGCGCGAGGGCGCCCTCGAGCGGGGAGACCAGATCGTCAGGCAGGTTCGTCATCGTGGAGCTCCCTTCGGAGTCGATCGAGCAGTCTGGACAGGCGAGCCCGCACGCCACCACCGGTCATGCCGATGAGGCGCCCGATCTCGTCGGACGTGAGCCCGGCGGCGTAGCGCAGGGCCACGAGGGTTCGGTCGTCGGGTTCGAGCGTCGCAATGGCCGCCGCGAGGTCGAGCTCCGCGGACCGGTCCGCCGGGTCCTTCGCTCGCGGTTCGCCCGCGTCGTCGATGGGGATCTCGCGAACGCGCCGGCGACTCCGGCTGCGGGCGAGCTGCTTGGCCTCGTTGGCAGCCACCGAGACGAGCCAGGGTCGAAGTCGAGTCGGATCTCGAACTGACGCGAGCTTCGCCCAGACCTTCGGCCAGGCCGATTGGACGGCTTCCTGCGCGAGGTCGACATCGCCACACACCACGAACGCCACGCGAGCCATGTCGTCGTGGTGGGCCACCACGATCCGCGCGAACGCATGCTCGTCGCCGCCGGCCGCGCCCGCGACCATCGAACGAAGCGTCTCGGCATCCATCACGGCCTGCACACCCTATAGATGCCGCAGGGGTGGAGTTTGAATCGACGTGGGGGGACGTGCCCGAAATGGTTCCGCTTCGCTGCAACCATCTCGCATTAACCCCCAGGGCGATAGGACACCGGCGGACGGCGCTGTGGGTGTTGCCGTCAGGGCGGCTCGCGCGCAAGGGCGGCTCGCGCGCGCCTCACCGAACGCGAGATCGAGCAGGGAGTGGAGCGTCTCGCCTCCGCGGTTCGGGCCGCGTCCGTCCGTCACAGCGAACCCGCTTTGCGGCTCGACGGATCGTGAGGCGCGGGCGCTGCGACCCGCCCCGGTAGCGCGGTGCGCGGAAATCGAACATCTTGGCGTCGTGACGGAGGAGCTGGCCGCGTCGATTCCCGACGAGGCGGCGCTCGACGCCCTCGCCGCGGCAATCGGGCCGGCGCGCCACCTGGGGCTGGACGTCTCCGAAGCTGAGCGCGTGCTGGCCGAGCGCGACGGCGCCCACGGACCTGCCGGAGCCACCGCGACGGGTCGCGCCGCGCGCGCCGCGCTCACGAAGCTCGCGAACGCCGCAGGCCTGCGATCGGGTGGCGTTCGAGACCTGATTCCGGACCCGGCCCAGCGGCGCGGCATCGACGGGGCGATCGCCGAGGTGGCGCTCATCCTCGACATGGACGGGTTCGAGAGCCAGGCACTCGCGCTCGTGCGAGCCCGCGCGCGGGCGAAGGGCCTCGGCCCGATCCGCTGGATTGCCGCGCTTCGCGACCGGCGCCCGGCGAGGCCCCCGGAGCCGGCGCAGCCCGCGAGCCATCTCGCCGCGTGGAAGTCGCGCGGCGTGCTGACGAGAGCGGCCGATCAGGTGCGGCGCGCGATCGACGAGGCGCTCCCGGAGGTCCCCGAGGGCCTTCGGCCCGTCTACTCGGCCGCCGGCGAGGGCGACCTGGAGGCTCGCATCGAGCGAAGCCTCGAGCGCCTCATCGACGCGGCGGCGCCGCAGGCCGAATCGCCACCCGACTACCCGTACTGGGCGCTGATCGGGCGCGTCCAGTGGCTGAACCTCGCGCTCTTCGCGTTCGCGATCGTCTCGCTCGTCGGCGGCATCCTGGGGTTCATGCCCGTCTGGCGGATACACCTGCCGTTCTTCCGCGATGTGCCGGGCGCGCCGTTCGTGCTGATCCTGAGCCCGCTGATTGCCTTCGCGCTCACGCTGGGCCTGAAGATCCACGCCGAGCGGCTCGGCCGGAGCTGGTCGAGCCGGATCGAGAACGAGGTCAGGCGCGGCGTGCGGGTCGTGCTCGAGGCGGAGGCCTTCGCGCCGCTCGCGCCGATCGAATCAGCGCGAGCGCATCTCGGGGAGGCGTGGCATCGCGTCCTCTGACGCGCCACCGACCGCTACCAGCGAATGACCACCGGCGAGCCCGTTCGCACGTAGACGTCGTGGTACAGGTCGAGCAGCTTCTCGTTCGACTGGCCCTTGTAGCACTGGCACCAGTCGATGAGCTTCACGGCGATCCCGTCGACCGACACGATCCGCCCGCGCCAGCCCGAGCCAAGCGCGGCCCGGAGCTTGGGACCGGCGGCGGCGTAGGCATCGAAGCCGGAGCCGTCCGGGTAGTCGGCCGTGCACGGTGACGAGCCCGCCCAGCAGTAGTACGACGCGTTCCCGCGCAGGGAGTGGCCGGTCGTCCGGACCTTGGGTGTCGGGGTTGCGATCGGCACCACGATCGCCTTCGCGGCGCCGAGGGACGGCTGCGCGCGCGGCGGCGGAGCGGTCGACAGGGCGGGCTCGCGAAGCTCCGTCAGCCGATCGGTCGCACGCGCTGCTGCGGAAGGCGAGGGCGATGCCACGGGGCCGGGAGCCAGGAAGCCTTCCGCCACCGAGGTGTCGTAGGCAGGTGGAACCGACACCGGCCGAAATGCACCATCGGGGATCGGAGTCTGTTCGCCCGGCTCGATGCCGGATGCGGCGGTTGCCGCTATGGAAAGGGCCCCAACGACGATGAGGAGGGCGACTACCCTCGACCGGGAATGCAGCATGCTTCCGCCGGTTCGTCGAGCTGGGAATCGACGAGCACCCGCGGATGCTGGGTGCGCGGGGGTTGCGGACGACGGGCAACGAGCGCGGAGAAGGTTGCAGGTGCGGGGCAGACCGGTGTGGTGAGGTGCGGTTCCCCGGCGCCCGCGACGCCAACGGGCATACTGCGCCGACGATGCGCGGGCGGTTCGCGGGATCGATCGTGGCGGCTGCAATCCTGGCCGCGGCATGCACCGCGCCACACCCCGTGCCGCCGGGCTCGAGACCGCCGGCCGCCGCCGGCTCGTCCGCCCCGAGTCCGACCCGGCGCGCGCCGCTGCTCACGTACAACCCCGCACAGTGGCCGGACCCGCTCGATGCCGCATGGCTCGGTGGCACGTGGCAGCTGGTCGCCGCCGTGCCGGGACCCCAGATCGAGCCGAACCGCTACTACCTCGACTTCGGCCGCGAGGTCCTCGTGACCGACGAGGACGGCAACCCGCTGGCGTGGGCCGGCGGGCTCGAGTCGGTCGAGTGGTCCGATCCGCACGGCACGTGGACCGTCAAGCTCGATGCGCCCGAGCCGTGCGGACACGCGACATACAGCGTCACGATCAAGGGCGGGCTGCTGTTCCTGCCGATCGAGGAGTCGTGCCGCGAGCGGTTCGGGATCCTGGTGAACGACGCGTGGATGCGGCCGCGACCCGCGCCCTCGCCCGAGTGAAGGCGATCGCCAGGGTCGTCCGGATGACGGCAGGTTTGCGTGCCCTTGCTACGCTCCCGCACGGCTGATCGCCCGCTGGGCGGTCCGCGGAGGGACGTGCAGATCATGCCTGGGGAGCGTCGAATCTCGCCGCCGACACGCGCTGGAAGCGCGGGCACGCGCATGCGCGCGCGCGGGAGGCTGCCCTTCCTGGCGCCCCTCGCCCTCGTCGCGGCCACGGTCATGCTGGCCGGCCCGATGCTCGTCGCGGCGCAGACCGCGGAGGACCCCTCGAACGTCGTCCTCGTCTTCGACGTCTCCAACTCGATCCTGCTGTCGGACGACGGCACGAACGTCGAGTTCGCGGACGCACTGGAGGGCATCGCCGATCGCGTCGAGTCCGCCGCGGAGGACCTCGCGGTGGGCAACGCCGAGATCTCGTTCGTGGCCTTCGGGCGCCAGGCGATCATCTATCCCAACGGCTGCGATCGCCTCGCGCTCCACGAGGATCCGGCCGCGATCACGAAGCTCGAGGACTGCCTGCGCGACGTCGCCGCGGAGTACCGCGCCGGCCGCAACGCGCCGGTGCGGGATCGGTTCAACACGGCGGACACCGATCACGTCCGCGCCCTGCGCGAGGCCGCCAGGCTGCTGCCGAACCAGGCCACGCGTTCTGCGGTCATCTTCTTCACCGATGGGGCACACGATCCGCCGGGCACGGCGCGAGACGACGAGGACGTCGTCGCCGAGATCGCAGCCGCGTTCGAGGGCCAGTCGCCGCTGGCGATCCTGCCGGTCGGCCTGGGCGCTGGCGCCGGGGCCTTCGAGACCGAGCTTCGATCGCTGTTCGATGCGTACTTCCGCGACATGGAGCCGTGCGAAGGCCGCGCGAGCTTCTCGTGGCCCGAGGTCGTCTTCGAGGGGGCCGAGCAGGCCGGCATCGCCGTCGCGCAGGCGTTGCAGGAGGTGACCTGCAGCTTCACCTTCGCGCCGCCACCCACGGCGCCGCCGCCGACGCCCACGCCACCGCCCCCGCCCGGCGCCCCGCTCAACGTCCAGGTCCTGTCGGGCAACGAGTCGCTCACCGTCCAGTGGCTCCCGCCGGAGACCGAGGCCACACCGATTACCGACTACCTCGTGCGCTGCAGGCCCGCGGCAGGTGGCGAGTTCATCGAATCGAGCGAGGGCGTCTCCACCGAGACGGAGGCGACCGTCGACGGCCTGGAGCCGGGCGTCGCCTACGACTGCGAGGTCGCCGCGACCGATGGGATCGCCGTTGGGCCGTACGCGCCGGCCACGGGCTCCGTGGTCGCCTTCGGGCTGCCGCTCGCACCCGGACAGCCGCGCGTCGAGCCGGGCGATGCCTCCGCGCGGGTGAGCGTCGATCCAGTGGCCGGCGGGGCACCGGCTGAGGAGTACTTCTTCGAGTGCCGCGACGTGAACGGCGCGGTCGCGGGCTCCGCGCCGGCACAGGACCCGAGCGCGGTCGTCCCGAACCTCTCGAACGGCTCGACCTTCGACTGCGTCGCCTACGCGGAGAACCGCATCGGGCGCAGCCCCGCGTCGGTCGCTTCCGCGAGGTTCACGCCGTGCGGCAGCTTCCTCGACTGCAACCCGCTGGTGAAGTGGGGCGGCCTCGGGCTGATCGTCGTGGCCACGCTGCTCGCGCTCGCCTACATCGCGCGGCGGTACGCACGGCGGAACCGCGTGTGGGTCACCGCGCAGGTGGACGGGGGCGAGAATCGGCCGCTCGGCTGGGGGCCGGACATCGGCATCCGGCTCGATCGGGACGAAGGTGGCTGGTTCGCGGCGCTCCGACCGTTCGAAGGCTCGGAGATCAAGGCCCAGTACCGCGGCTCGTCGCGCTTCCTCGTGCAGTCGAAGGCGGGCATCCGAGACGTCCACCAGGGCGACCCGGCGCCGGTCCGCGACGAGGAAGGCAGCCTGCACGAGCTGATCCTGCGTCGCTATCGCCAGCGGCCGAAGGACCGTGTCGTGATCCCTGCGAAGCCGGACCCGAAGGCCGGCGAGCTCGGGCAGCGGCTGGAGGGCAAGGAGCCCGAGGCACCTCCGGAGACCGACCAGCTGGTCGGCTGAGCCCATGGATGCCCTGAGCGCGGTCCTCGCGATCACGGTCGCGATCGCGCTGCTGTTCGAGGTCGCGCAGCGGGTCCACGTGCCGTATCCGAGCCTGTTCGTGGTCGGTGGGCTGGCGCTGGGGTTCGTGCCCGGGCTGCCGCGAATCGCGCTGGAGCCGGAGCTGGTGCTGCTGGTGTTCCTGCCCCCGCTGCTGTTCGAGGCGGCGGTGGAGACGCCTGCGCGCGACCTCAAGACCGACGTCTGGCCGATCCTCCGGCTGTCCGTGGTGCTCGTGCTGCTGACGATGGTCGCGGTCGCGATCGTGGCGCGCGTCGTGATCGGGCTGGAGTGGGCGGCCGCGTTCACGCTGGGCGCCATCCTGGGGCCGACGGACGCGATCGCGGCGACGTCCGTGTTCCGGCGGCTGGGCATCCCGCGACGGGCCGCGACGCTCGTCGAGGGGGAGTCGCTGTTCAACGACGCGACCGCGCTGGTCGCGTACCGGTTCGCGCTGCTCGCCGCCGTTGGGGGCACGTTCGTGCTCTCGGATGCGGTGGCGGGATTCGCGGCTGCCCTCGTCGGCGGCATCGCGATCGGCGTGGTCGTGGGGGCGATTGCCGCCGTGGTCCTGCGATGGCTTGAGGACCCGCCCGTCGAGGTACTGCTGTCCCTCGTCATTCCCTTCGCCGCGTACCTGCCCGCCGATCGACTGGGGCTCTCGGGCGTGCTCGCCGCCGTCACGGCTGGACTGATCGTGGGCAGCCGCCTCGGGACGATCCTCGGGCCGCAGACGCGGGTCCTGTGGCTGTCGACCTGGAAGATGGTCGGATTCGTGCTCAACGGGTTCGCGTTCGTGCTCGTCGGGCTCGAGCTGCCGGACATCCTCGGCGAGCTCGGCGGTCGATCGTTCATCGACGTCGCGATCGTGATCGTGCTGGTCGCAAGCGTCGTCGTGCTCACGCGCCTCACCTACGTGGAGCTCGCGAGCCGCATCCCGAACTCGACACGCCAGCAGATCGCCGCGATCAGCCCTGAGCTGGGCCGGCGTCTGACGTGGGTCGTGGGCTGGGCCGGGCTGCGGGGCGCTGTCTCCCTGGCCGCGGCGCTGGCGCTGCCCGTCGGCTTCCCGGAGCGCAACCTCATCCTGCTTCTGACGTTCTCGGTGATCGTGGTCACGCTCGTGGCGCAGGGCCTGACGCTGCCGCGGATCGTCCGATGGGCGACAATCGATGGCGTCGATCTGGACGGGGATGAGGCCACGGTGGCGAGAACCGCCGCGTACCGCGCGGGCCTGGAGGAGCTCGAGCGGCTGCGCGCGTCCGGCGTGGGACACGGCGAGCTGCTCGACCGACTGGAGGCCGGCCTTCGCGATCGAACGGACCACCTCGCGACTGCGGACGTGAACGAGACCGCCGAGCGCGCCCAGGAGCGTGAGGAGCACGAGGCGATCCAGCGCTCGATCATCGCCGCCCAGCGCACCGCCGTGATCAACCTCCGCGACCGCAACCAGATCAACGACCGCACGCTCCGCCTGATCGAACGCGACCTCGACCTCGAGGAGCTTCGCGCCGAGGGCTGAACCGAAGCCACAGCCTCCCTGATCGACGGGAGCGTCTCGCATGCAGTCGGCGTCTCTGGCAGGAAACGAATCGGACCGGAAGCGCGCTCCAAACCCCTTTCCCGCTCGGCTGCGGCGGAGAGTGTTCCTGCGGCAGACGAATCGGGGCCGAAACGAGCTGCCGTCCGCCCGGCGGCCTGCCGTGGCGGCCGAATCGTTCCTGGAGGCGACGGAATCTGCGCGAAGCTCGGCTGATTGCCCGATAAGCCGCAGGTGAGTGGCTCATTGTTTCCTGTGGGGAAATGAACGTGCATGTAGGCGGCGGGCTCGGGTCGCGAGTCCTTGCTCGACGCCGTCGAGAGCTCAACGAGCGCATCGGAAAGCAGATCCTTGGACTCCGGGAGGAGGCCGGAGTCACCCAGACCGAGCTGGCTCGATGCGCGGACATGGCGCGCAGCTACCTCTGGAAGATCGAGGTCGGCGAGGCCGAGCCAAGCATGGGCGTGCTGCTCTCGATCGGGAGCTGCCTGGGCGCCGACCTCTCGGTCCGGTTGTTCCCCGGCGTCGGGCCGCGAATCCATGACCGCTTCCAGGCGCCCATCATCGAGGCGCTGCTCCGGTCTCTGGGCTCCGAGTGGCAAGCCCAACCCGAGGCGCCCGTGCCGGCTGCCCGAGGCGTGCTCGATCTCGTCCTCCGTCGCCGGGACGCGAGGCTCGCGCTGGCGTGCGAGTGTCACTCGGAGTTGCGGCGCCTCGAGCTCGTCCTTCGCCGCCTCGGCGAGAAGTCGGACGCCCTGGGCGGGCAGATGGATGGCGACGTCACCGTGTCGCGGATGCTTCTCCTCAGGTCAACCGCCTCCACGCGGTCGATCGCGCGCGCATACGAGGCAACGCTTGCGGCGGCATTTCCGGCACGGAGCGCGGACGCATTCGCTGCACTCCGTGGTGGAGCGCCCTGGCCAGGATCGTCGATCCTGTGGGCCAGGCTCGATGCCCGTCGGGTCGAGATCCTGGATACCCCACCCCGCGGTGTCCGCCTCGGCCGATGAAAGCTTGGCAGCGCGGGTGTCAGTTGCGCGGCTGCGCAAGTTCGGTATGATGGTTGCGTCGTCAACTAAAGAAGATCCTGATCATCCGCAAGGAGTTCCGGCCGGAGCGATTTCGGGTCGTGATCGTGCGGGAGCCCTTCGTGGCCTGACCTGGTAAGCCGCGGGTGAGCCGCGGTAAGCCGCGGGTGAGCGGCCGCCGCTAGGCTTGGCTCGATGCCGTTGACCGACCCTGCGCGCCTGCTCGCCGACCTCGATCCCGAACAGGAAGCGGCGGTGCGGGCGACGAGCGGGCCGGTCGTCATCCATGCCGGCGCGGGCAGCGGCAAGACGCGC
>DASTIE010000005.1:0-19607 GCA_035717865.1 Candidatus Limnocylindrales bacterium | reverse complement strand
TCCGGCAAGGGATTCGATCGTCACCGACGCCCCTTACAGGGCGCAATTGTCACGACCGAGGCGTGCCGGGCACTCCGGGGGCACATTGCAGAACCGTTACGCGCGCATTACAACGCGTGGCTCGATATGCCGGTGCGAGGCCGCGACGGCAGGGCGCACGCAGGCGCGCGACGTGCCGTGGCGTACGGTAGCCCAGGCGAAGCGGCCTCCCGCCGGGAGGCCGGCTTCCAGGAGGGCCACGTTGATCGATCTCTCGCAGGCGCAGACCGCGTGCCGCCGCGTCCGGGACACCGGATCGACGAGCCGATGAGCGCCGCACCCCGCCGTCTCCGGATCGCCCAGGTCGCGCCACCGCTGGAGCGCGTGCCGCCGCTCGCCTACGGCGGCACGGAGCGCGTCGTCCACGAGCTGACCACGGAGCTCGTCCGCCGCGGCCATGACGTCACGGTTTTCGCGAGTGGCGATTCGGAGGTCGCGGGCCGTCTCGTCCCGACCGTCGAGAAGGCGCTGCGCCCGGCCGGCATCGAGACCGATTCGGGCGGCTGGTTCGCCACGACCGTGGCAATGGTCGCGGAGCAGGCCGCCGACTTCGACGTCATCCACTCGCACCTGGAGTGGTGGTCGGTGCCCCTCGCCAGGATGTCGCCGGTCCCGGTCGTCGCCACCTTCCACGGCCGCTTGGACCTGCCCTTCGCCGACAAGCTGTTCGCTGACGCGCCGGCCGGCATGGTCGCGATCAGCCGCCACCAGGCGAGCCCGCACCCCGAGGTGCCCTGGACGATCATCCACAACGGGCTGAGCCTCGATCGCGCGCCGTTCGGCGACAAACCGGGGGACGGCTTCTGCTTCGTCGGGCGGGTCGAGCCGGAGAAGGGCATCGTCGAGGCGATGGACATCGCCCGCCGCACCGGCCGGCCGCTGAAGATCGCCGCGAAGGTCGGGAACGTTCCCCACCAGCGCGCCTACTACGAGGACGTCTTCAAGCCCGCACTGGCGAAGGCCGGCAGCCAGGTCGAGTACCTCGGCGAGATCACGCCGGACGAGCGCGACCGCCTGTTCGCGGAGAGCTACGGGACGCTGATGCCCGGTGCGTGGCCGGAACCGTTCGGCCTGGTGAGCATCGAATCGCTGGCGACGGGCACCCCGATCATCGCGCGCCGGGTCGGTGCGCTGCCCGAGATCATCCGCGAGGGCGTCGACGGCTTCTTCGGCGACGACGTGACCGCGATGGCCTTCTATGCCGATCGGCTCGGCGGGCTGGATCGCGCGGCGATCCGCGAGCGTGTCATCGAGCGCTTCTCCGCCGCGCGGATGACGGATCGCTACGAGGAGCTGTACGCGCGGATGGTCGGCACCGGTTCGGCGACGAGGGAAGCGCTTCGCGCGCACCTCACCGACGACAAGCCGGTGCCGGCGGCTTGAGCTCCGACTCGACGACCGGGGCGGTGAGTCCCGCGCCGACCGGCGCCGCCAGTCCCGCGCCGGCCCGGCGGGACGCGCGGGCCGTCGGGCTCCGCTACGTCAGCCCCGACGCCCCGGGCATCACCAGGCGCAGGGCCGGCCGAGCCTTCGCCTACGCGCACCCCAGCGGGCGCCCGGTGCGTGACGCCGCCACCATCGACCGGATCAAGGCGCTGGCGATCCCTCCAGCCTGGACCGAGGTGTGGATCTGCAGCGACCCCGACGGCCACCTCCAGGCGACGGGCCGCGACGCGCGCGGCCGCCGCCAGTACCGCTACCACGCGCGCTTCCGGGCCCGCCGCGACCGCGGCAAGTTCGCGCGCCTCGTCCGGTTCGGTGACCGCTTGCCGCGGATCCGCCGCCGCGTCCGGAGCGACCTCGCGCGACAGGGGTTGCCGCGCGAGAAGGTCCTCGCCGCCGTCGTGGCGCTCCTCGAGACGACCCGGTTCCGGGTCGGGAACGCCGAATACGCGCGGCTGAACCGCTCGTTCGGCATGTCGACGCTCCGGGACCGGCACGCGAAGGTCTCGGGCGCCACCGTGAAGTTCCGCTTCCGAGGCAAGGGCGGACGAACCGAGGAGGGCCAGCTCGTGGACCGGCGGCTGGCAACCATCGTCCGTCGCTGCCAGGACCTGCCCGGCCAGGAGCTGTTCCAGTACGTGGACGAGGAGGGCGAGACCCGCCCGATCTCGTCGGAGGACGTCAACGACTACCTGCGCGAAGCCGCCGGGAGCGACGAGTTCAGCGCCAAGGACTTCCGGACCTGGACCGCGACGGTGCTCGCCCATCGGGCGCTCCGGGAGGCGATCAATGGCGGCGACCTCGACGATGCGGCGACCGGCGGCCTCCCCAAGCGGATCGTCGCGGAGGCGCTGCGCCGGACGGCGGACGCACTTGGCGACACGGTGACGGTCACGAAGTCCAGCTACGTCCACCCCGCGGTCCTCGAGCCCTCGCCGCTGCCTGACAGCATGATCGCGGCGCCCGCGCGACCGCGGCGCCGGCCGGGCGGCCAGGCACCGGCGCCGACCCGGCGCGATGAGCTGGCCGTGCTCGCGATCCTGCGCTCGTCCGATCGTCGGCCGGCCGGCCGGCCGGCGGGCCCTGCAAGACGCCCGATAGCAGGGAAGCGCTCCTCTGCGCGACGGTCGAGCCGTCCAGCCGCCTAGGTTTGGGGCGCCGGCGCCCGCGCCGGAACAGGACGGAGGGAGTCCACCATGTGCATGAACTGCGGCTGCGGCCAGCCCGATGAGGATCACGGCAACTCCGCGAACATCACGGCGCAGGACCTGCAGCGCGCTGGTGACGCGAACGGCCAGTCGCTGCGCGAGTCGGCGCAGCACATCATCGAGACCGTCGAACGGATGGACGCGCCGGGCCGGGCGGGTGAGCGCGGGCTGGCGCAGCCCGCGGGCCCGACCGGCGGCGCCGAGGCGGCTCGCGGCACCCCCGCGACCGAGTCGTGATCGGCCGGACTCGGGACGCCTGAGCGCAGCGCGCCTGCCTCGACATGGCGATCATCGCCTCGCTCTTCGCGCTCGTCGGGCGGTTCGTCGGCCGCGTCCTGACGACGACCCTCGGCTGGGCCTCCGTGCTGCTCTTCGGGCGGGTGCCGCAGGATCGCCAGGTCTGGCTCGCGGTGCTGACGTTCGGGTCGCTCGCCTGGGTGGCGCTCGCGGCGGGCGTCCTGCTGCCCGATGTCGGCACGCTCCTGCTGGCGGCGGTTCCGCGCCCCGACTGGATCCCGGAGGCGATCGTGCGCTGGGCCATGCTCGCCGGCGCGTTGATCCTTCCAACCGTGATCGGCGGCGTGACGTTGCTCCTCCAGGATCCCGAGGACCGTCCGAAGGGCGTTGGCCTCCTCAAGCAGGTGGCGCGCGGCTACGCCCTCGTGCCGACCCTGGCGGTCACGCTCGTCGTCCTCGCCCTCGCGGGAACGCTCGGGAAGCTCAACTCCGTGATCCACCGCCGGCAGGACGCCCACGTCGCCCTGGTCGTCCGGCCGGGTCGCTACGACGCCCTGGTCGACACGCTGGACAAGACGCTCCGCGCGGGCGGGCTCGTCACGTCGCGCGGCAAGGGTCCGACCGTGCTGACGATCCCGGCCAAGGCGCTCGCGAAGGTCGGCGGCGGCGGTATCGGGAGCCTCGTGCCGGACAACCTGGTCGTCCTGGAGGGTCCCGAGGTGAAGGTCTCGGTCTATCCCGCCGACCTGGCGATCACCGGCTCCAGGGATGCGGTGCCGAAGGCGCGGGCGCTGGTCGCGCGCGACGTGCCGTCACGGGACGCCTGGTTCACGACCACCAAGGAGGCCCAGAAGCTCGAGGATGAGCTCGCGGCCCTCGAGACGGCCGATCTCGCGACGCGCGAGGCGACGCTACCGGCGCTGGACGCGCGGCTGCTCGATCTCGAGATCGACCAGGAGACGTTCGAGGTCCTCTATCGCCGGCGCCTGCAGCTGGCCGTCCCGCCGGAGGCCGACGTCCACGCACCTGCCGAGCCCTCGCCGCCGCGCGAGGAGCCACCGGGCAGGCGGGTCTCGGTCGGCTCGATCGTCGGGATCGCCCTGGCCGCCCTCAGCGCGATCGACATCGTCCTTGCGGCGATCCTCGACCGGCGGCGCCGTGGCGGCGAGGGACCTCGCCGCTTCGGACGCTAGAGCCAAAGCTGTAACGCGTTTGCAGCACTGCGATGGAATCGCAAGGTCGCAGGTACCTCTCGTCAGCAGGCCGAATCACGACCGCTCGCATCGTTCCCGGGTCCGGCACTCTCTTTCGGGGACCCTTGCGATGGTGGCTTCGTTGCTCGAGCTCATGGAGGAGCTGCTCCAGTCGATGGAGCAGCGCGACGCAGGCGACCCGGACGCTCCGGCCTGGGAGGCCTGCGCCCGCATCGAGCGGCTCGAGGAAGAGCTGGCGATGCGACTCGCCGCCGGCGAGGGCAGTGCCGACATGGTGGCCTCGGCGGGAATCCAGGTCCGCCGGTCCGACGAGGTGCTCGTCGGAGTCTGATTCATCTGGGGGTACGGGTCGGCAGCCGACAGCCACGTCATCTAACTGCAAGCCGCAGATCGGCGGCGCACGCGTGGCGGTGAGCCCCGCTCCGCAGACTGTCCTGCACGATGTCTGATCTCCTCGCCGAGACCCTCAACGATCCCGCGGTCGGCGCCGTCGGAACCGCGGTCGTCTTCGCCGGGATCGCGCTGTGGCTGGCCGCCGCGTGGTGGGCCTACGCCGACGCGGCCCGGCGGGCCGAGTCGTCGTTGGCGGGGTTCGTGGCTGCGGGGTGGATCATCCTGTCCACGCCCCTGCTGCTCCCCCTGTCCCTCGCGGCGTACGCGTTCGCGCGGCCGCAGGTCGCCGCAGCAGACCGCCGGACCCGGGCGCTGGCGCTCGAGCTGGCGATGACGCCGGCTCGCCCAGCCTGCCCGGCCTGCGCGGAGTCGATCGAGGAGGCGTGGCTTCGCTGCCCCACGTGCGCCACGTGGCTGGCGGCCCCCTGTGCCCACTGCGGCGCGTGGTCCGACGCGAGCCTGGAGATCTGCCCCATGTGCGGCAACGACGCCCGCGAGCACCCGTACGTCGAAGGTCCGGCGACCGTGGACGCAGGCGCCATCGCGGCCATCCGCGGCCGGCGCCGGCGGGTCCCGTGGCGCGCCACGGCGCCCGGCATCGCCGCCGCTCAGCAGCCCGAAGGTCGCCGCCTGCCGCAGCGCCCCAGCCCGGCGCGCGCCACGATCAGCCGGGCGCACTGATGACCGGCCTGCGCAGCGACCATGCGGCCGGACACGCAGCCGAACAGACAGCCGGACATGAAAAGGCCGCCGCGGGCGGCATGCCCGCGGCGGCCGGTGGTTGCGAGGGTCAGTCCCTGAGCGCCTCGTCCGTGCGGCCCTGCTTGTATGCAGCGTCGCGGGACATCTCGTCGGCTTCCTCATGAAGCTCGTCCCCGGCGTCCTTGACCGCGTTGCCGAGGCGATCCCCGGCATTGGCGACCTTGTCGCCCAGCGACTCGTCGCCGTCGGCCTTGCGCCACGTCTCCTTCACGTCCGCCTCGGTATCCCGGACGGTTCGCTTGAGATCGTCCATTCCACGTCCTCCTTCATGCGCGGCAGGCGCCGCGCGCCACTTGAACCTAGTCACCGAAGGCTGCTCGACGCCTCGTGCGAGTGGCCGGTGGAGTTGCAACGCGATAGCAGCGGCCCAGCCGCACCACGCAGGAGGTAAGCCATGACCAGCGAGACCACGACCACGAAGACCCGAACCAACGGCAGCTCGACGGCTGAGCAGGACAACGTCCGGACGGCCGTCGCAGAGGTTCGCGGGGCGATCGAGAACGTCGGGCGCCAGGTGCCCGAGGTGGCGCGCGCATCGCGTGCCGCGGTCGACGACATGTTCCGGGCGATCGAGACGGGCTCCGACGAGCGCGTCTCCGCGGGGGTCACGCTCTCGCTCGGCCTGGCGATCGGGATGCTCCTCGGCGGCGCCCCGCGCCTGCTGATCCTCGCGGCCCTCGCGCCCGTGGCGGCGATGGGCCTGGTCCTCCAGGACCGGCGGAAGAAGTCGGCCCGCGCGACGAGCGCGACCGCCTGATCGGTTACCTGATCGATGAAAGGACGCGACCGTCCGGAGGCCGGACGGTCGGAGGAGGGCGGGAGCCGGCCGGGCAGACCGGTCCCAAGGGAGGGAACGTGGCGACGAGGGATCGCCGCGTCTGGTTGATCCTGTGAGCCGCGTGGTCAACGCGGCGCAATGACCGGCGTCGCCGGACCTTGCAGCGGCATCACAGTCGAGGCGCGCGGCCTCGATCGCTAGCCCACTCGGGCGGGCATCGCCTCGGCGGCAAGAATCTCCATGGCGGCAGCCTGGACGTCGCGCGCAACCGCGTCGCAGCGGCGGATGGATCCCATCGGCGGCGCCCCGCCGATGAACACGGTCCGAAGGCGCGCGGAGGAGCCCTGGCATCGCTCGATGTCGCTCGTGAGGTACCACGACGGCTCCTGCGGCGGCGTCGGCACGGCGTCGACCACGCCCACGGCCGCCGCACGCAGCTCAGGCGCCGGCATACCGCCGCCCGCCGTGACGACGAACACGCCGACGCCGGCCTCCGTCAGGTGGTGCAGTGCCCGGATCGCCTCCGGGTCCACGGGTGGCGGCCCGCCGGCTGGTGCGGCGCCTTCGACGGACGCCGCCCCCACGTCGACGTAGACGTCGGTCACTGGCGCATCCCTGCGCTTCCGACGCCGGTGTCGGTGCTGACGCCGGAGGCCGATTCGTCGTCTTCCTCCACGACGCCGCCCTCGATCTGGCCGCGCCATGCGCCACTCGCCTTGCCACGGCCCTCGATGAACTCCCGGAAGCGCTCCAGGTCGCCCTTGACCCTGCGCTCCACGATGCCGAGCGCGTCGCCGGCCTTCTCGACCAGGCCCTCGGGCTCGACATCCAGCTGCAGGTTGACCCGGGTCCGGTTGGCCCCGAGCGACTCGAAGCGGAGGGCGCCGTCGTTCTGGGCACCCTCGGTGCTGCGCCACGACACGACCTGGTCGGGCCGCTGCTCGAGGATCTCCGCTCGCCAATGCTTGGTCTTCCCGGCGAGGGTCGCCGTCCATTCGAGCGTCTTGTCGTCGAGCTGGACGACGCGGTCGACGCCTTCCATGAACTGCGGGAAGGACTCGAACTGGGTCCACTGGTCGTAGGCGACGCGCACGGGGACGTCGACCTCGATGTGTTCGGTGATTCGTGACACGTGGAACTCCTTTCGCCGGGGGATCCGGCGGAGAAAAGGGACGCCCACCGGAGCCGGTGGGCGTCGCCAGAGCATTGGGCTTGCCGGTGGTGTCGCCCGGCCGTGGTCCTTAGACCATTCCGCGACCGGTCCTCGTGCGCCCGGTGAGGGCGTTCCAGGCAACGACCGCGATCACCGCGCCGATCGTGGCGACCACGATGGAGCTGATGTCGAGCGGGCCGTCGATGGGGTCCGCGCCGAACAGCGCGCCGGCGAGGAAGCCGCCGACAAGAGCGCCGACGATGCCGAGCACGATGTGCCCGATGACGCCCATGCTCTCGTCCCCGCGGACGAGGAAGCCGGCGAGATAGCCGGCGATCGCGCCGAGCACGATCCACGCAATGATGCTCATAGATACCTCCGTCCCTGTCGTGTTTCGATCCCCCGAGGGGGTGTTCACACAGTGGCGGAGAAGGGGGCAGTCTCCAACAACGCGACCGCAGCCGGCCGTTGCAATCCTCTGCAATCGCCCTGGGACGCCCGGAAGCCTCCCGATCCGCGTGACGGCCGGGGTCAGACGCGGATCACGAGCTCCAGCGGGCCGTCCCGGCGCAGGACCTCGGCGCTCGTGGTGTTGCCGCGCCAGCGATGGAACAGCAGGTCCACCGTGCGCTCGCCGACGCGCAGGTCGTGGACCGTGACCTTGCCGAGCCACGACGGGAGGTGCGGCCGGTCGAGCTCCAGGATGTCGTTCGCCGCGTCCGCGTGCATCCCGAGCATCGTCTGCAGGAGCGAGAGCGACGTCGCGGCCGCCCACGCCTGCGGGGAGCACGCGACGGGGTAGGGAACCGGCACGTCGGCGAGGCCCCGGTCGAAGCCGCAGAACAGCTCCGGCAGCCGGAAGTCGGGCGAGTGCTGCGCCGCCTCGAAGATCCGCGACGCGATTCGGTCGGCGGCATCGTGCCGCCCGACCCGCTTCATGCCCGCGGCGATGATGGCGTTGTCGTGCGGCCAGACCGTGCCGGTGTGGTAGCCGACCGGGTTGTACCCGGGCTGGCCCGAGGCATACGTGCGGATGCCCCAGCCGCAGTCCATCGAGGGATCGAGCAGCCGGTCCACGACCGCGTCCACGCGATCCGGAGGCACGATGCCGCTCCAGAGGCAGTGGCCGGCATTCGAGCCGATGCCACCGACCTGGCGCTTGTCGCGGTCGAGGGCCATCGCGTAGTAGCTGAGGTCCGGCATCCAGAACGCCTCGTTGAAGCGCGCCTCCAGCTCCGCGGCCTCGACGAGGAGATGCTTCGACAGCGCGCGGTCGCCGAGGCGTTCCGCGAGCGAGGCCATCCGGCGCTTGGCGTCGTAGACGTAGCCCTGGATCTCGACGAGCGCGATCGGCGCCTCGGCGGGCGTCCCATCGCGGTGGCGGATCGCGTCGCCGGAGTCCTTCCAGCCCTGGTTCAGCAGCCCCTTGGGCGTCCGGCGCTCGTACTCGACGAAGCCGTCGCCGTCCCTGTCGCCGTAGCGATCGATCCACTCCAGCGCGGCGATCGCGTTCGGCCAGAGCGAGCGGACGAGCTCGATGTCGCCGGTCCAGCGGTACGTCTCGTCGAGGAGGATGAGCCACAGCGGAGTCGCGTCGATCGAGCCGTAGTACGGGCGGTGCGGCAGCTCGCCCGTGCGCGCCAGCTCGCCGGTCCGCAGCTCGTGCAGGATCTTGCCGGGCTCCATGTCGCGATCCGGGTCGTCCTCGGTCGCCTGCCACGCGGCGAGCACGCGCAGCGTCTCCCGGGCGACGTCCGGCATGAACGGCAGGACCTGGAGCGATGTGATGATGCTGTCGCGCCCGAAGAGCGTCGTGAACCATGGCACGCCGGCTGCAAGGTAATGCTCGCCGTGCATCGGCCCGTCGTTCCGGAGCAGGCGCAGGTCGGCGATCGACCGGCGGATCGCGAGGTCCAGCAGCTCCCCGTCGGACCGGATGCGCGCGCAGCGCTCCTGCCACGTCCCATATTCCGCCTCCGCCTCGGTCGGCGGGGCGATCGGGGAGCCGGCGCCGTTCGCGCCCTCTGTCGCGGGGGTCCCGTGGGTCACGGACTGCGCGAGTCGCGTCGGGGCCTCCTCCGTCGCATGCGCATGCGGGCCCGGGGCGAGCTGCGTCGAGACCTCCCAGCTGACGCCCTGCCGGCTCCCTGGCTCGATCTCCAGGCTCCAGCGAACCCGCACGGAGCCCTCCTTCGGCAGGCTGTCGTCCTCCGAGCTGGCCATGACCACGGCGGGCGACATGGAGACGAGCGTCCGGCGGATGAAGCCGTCGAGGCCCTCGTAGGCGAAGGTGATCGAGTCGTCGGTCGCCTGCGTCGGGAGGTAGGTGCCGCGGCGCTCGCGGACCCGGCCGCGGACCTCGAAGATGTCCGCCGAGTCGGCGTCGAGCTCCAGGTCCAGCTCGACGCGCTGGGGCGCCGCGCTGTAGTTCGTGACCTCGATTCGCTCCGCGAGGCCGCCAGCGATCCAGCGCCGCCGCATGATGGAGATCGCGCGCGAGGCGATGGCTGCGCCGATGTCGTTCTTGATCCCCGGGTCGCGCCGGAGCTCCGGGTTCGTCAGCTGGATGGTCGCGATGTGGTTCGCCGTGGCCTGCGTCCGCAGGAGCGTCGGGCGGACACCGTTGATCCGGAGGACCGCGCACGACAGGACGCGGGTGTCCAGGTCGTACAGCCCCAGGCCGCGGGAGTCCGGGTGGATGTCCCCGAACGGGTCCGACAGCAGATACAGGTTGCCGTGCTTCAGCACGCCGACCCCCCCGAGATCGGTCGCCGCGACGATCACCGGGCTGGGCGGGGGGAGCTGCGCCGGCGCGCTCCTGGCGGAGGTCGTCGCGGGCGCGCGTTTCGGGGACGAGGTCGTCGCGGCGTCGGCGCGATCGACGAGGGGCTGTGCCACCGTTTCCATGATGCCCCGAGCCGGCGCGGCTGTCATGACACCAGGCGCCCGCGGCTGCATCCCGGCATCGCAGGGCCGCGACAGGTCGGCCCATGTCAGCGGACTGCAAGGGCCGCGGCGCGCCGAGTTGCACGCCTGCGAAGCACCGTCGGCGAGGCTGCCACTACCTCCCGCGTCTCGGGAGCCAATCGGGAGCGAACGTCGTGCCCAGCATCACCAGCACAGCCAATCCGGGGTCGAGATCGATGGTCTGGCACCTCGAGGCGGGCGGCTGGACGGAGCGCGAGGCCGGGAACCTCGTTGCGCTGCTCCATGGCCTCAGGCCCGCGCGGAGTGGCTGGACCGTTCGAGAGATCGAGCATCTGCGGTTCCTCCAGTCGATGGTGAGGGTGGGCCGAATCGCTCGGTAGCGAGGCCCGAATGACAGGTTCCGCGCGCAGGCTGCCATCCGGGCGCACGCCAGTACGGCTGTCGCCGCGGACTCGTGCTGTCCTCGGCGCCCGTCGCGCCGCCCACCGGACCAGGCCGCAGCGGATGCCGCTCGGTCGGATCTTCTTCACGGTTGTGCTCGCGTTCGTCCTGGGCGTGGGCTCGTTCGCGGGCCTTGGGTTCGTGGCCGCGAGCGGCGCCGTCGCGATGCTCGCCGGCGACCTGCCGGATCCGGCGCAGCTGGAGAGCCTGACCTTCAACCAGCCGACGATCATCTACGACCGGACGGGCAAGGTGGAGCTCGCGCGATTCGAGCGCGAGAAGCGCCGCGTGGTCGCGTACGACGAGGTCCCCCAGCTCATCCTCGACGCCACGACGACCGCGGAGGACCGGACGTTCTGGGGCAACGAGGGCTACGACCCGGCGGCGATCTTCGCGGCCGTCGTCCAGAACGTTTCCGGCGAGGCCGCGAGCGAGCGCGGCGCCTCCACCATCACGCAGCAGCTCGTCCGCGCGAGACTCTTGCCCACGGAGGTCGTGAACGGCGACGACCGCTACCTACGGAAGATCCTGGAGGTGATCCAGGCTTCACGACTGACGGCGGCCTTCCCCGGCGAGGAGGGGAAGGAGCGGATCATCACCGCCTACCTCAACGAGATCTACTACGGCCACCAGGCCTACGGCATCGCGGCGGCCGCGAACATCTACTTCGGCGTCAGGGACCTCGCGGAGCTCACGCCGGCGCAGGCGGCGCTGCTCGCCGGCCTGCCGAAGGCGCCATCCGTGTACGACCCGTATCGCTACGCCGTGAAGGACTCGGAAGGTCGCCTCGTGGTCCCGAAGGATTCGGCGCCCGTGGTGCGCCGCGACTACATCCTCCGCGAGCTCGCGAGCTCGCGCTGGACGCACCTCACCCCGCAGCAGCTCGAGGACGCCCTGGACGAGGACGTCGTCCTGGCCGGCGAGCGGCCCACGATCATGCGCGCGCCCCATTTCTCCTGGGCCGTGCGGAACGAGCTGATCAAGCAGCTGGGGAGCCTGGACGAGGTCGAGACCGGCGGCTACCACGTGATCACGACCCTCGACTGGGACGCGCAGCAGCTCGCGGAGCGCTACATGTACGCCGCCGCGATCATCCCGAACATGCCGCGGGCCAAGGCTGACGACCTGCTGGCGACGATGAAGTTCTCGCGCGCGGACAAGCGCTGGATCCGCGCGTTGCGCGGCAAGGACATCCACAACGGTGCGCTGGTGGCGATGGACTACCGCCGCGGCGACGTGCTCGCCTACGCCGGCAGCGCGGGCTACTACCGCGAGGACATGGCCAGCGCCAAGTTCCAGCCGAAGTACGACGCCGCCGCCGCGCCGCGCCAGCCCGGGTCGGCCTTCAAGGCCATCGTCTACACGACGGCGTTCGACCGGAAGGTCCTGACGCCGGGCAGCGTGCTGCTGGACATCTCCACCGATTTCGGCGGCGGCTGGGCGCCGAAGGACGCGGACGAGCAGGAGCGCGGCCCCCTCCTCGCCCGGCTCGCGCTCCAGCAGTCACTCAACCTGCCGGCCATCCGGGCGCTCGAGCGGGTGGGCAACGAACCCGTCGCCGACACGGCGGAGCAGCTCGGGATCAACTTCCTGGGCGGGCGCGACGCCTTCGTCCAGGCCGGGCTCGCGGGCGCCATCGGCACCGTCGAGACCCGTCCCATCGACCTGACCGGCGCGTTCGGCGCGATCGGCAACGGCGGCGTGAAGGTCCCGACGCGGTTCGTGCTGTCCATCGACGGGCCGGATGGATCGAGCGTTTACGAGGCGCCGCAGCAACCCGAGGGCGTCGCCGCCGTCTCGCCGCAGGCCGCGTTCCTGACAACCGACATCCTCGCGGGCAACACCGATCCCAGGCAGAACAGGTTCTGGTCGCAGACCCTCGCGCTGCGCAACGGCCCGGACGACCAGCGACGTCCGGCCGTCGCCAAGACAGGCACCGCGGACAACCGCCGCGACTTCTCCACGTATGGCTTCCTGGCGCCCCCCGAGGACCTCGATTCGCCCGCCGTGGCCGTGGGCGTCTGGATGGGCAACAGCGACCACTCCGCGCCGCAGACGAAGGTCCAGGCGACGTCGCTGACGACCGCCGGCGAGGTCTGGCATTCGTTCCTTCGGGACTACTCCGACAAGCTGCCGGTTGCGGACTTCAAGCCGCCATCCGGCGTCGTCAAAGCCACGGCGGACAAGTGGTCCGGCGGAAAGCCGGGCCCGTGGACGCGCGACACCGTCAAGGAGTGGTTCATCAAGGGCACGGAGCCCGGCGCGAAGCGCGCCATCGACGAGGCGGGCCTCCTGTACTCGCGGGGCTGCGCCGGCTGGATGGTCGATCCGGTCAAGGCCGAGCTCGGCCCCGAGCGCTGGGACGACGACGTCGCCGCGTGGGTCCGTCGGGCGCGCCAGGGCATCGGCACGAGGGGACCGCTCGGCTCCACGATCGGGCAGTGGTCCGGCTCGTGGGGCGGCCCACTCGTCGGTCCATGCGCCAAGCCCAAGCCCAAGCCGGAGCCCGGCCCCGGCAATGGCGGTGGCGGCGGTGGCGGCGGTGGCGGCGGTGGCGGCGGCCACGGCCCGAAGCCGACGCAGCCGCCGCCCCCACCGGAGGACGCGATCGTCGAACAGGCAGACCTCATCGCGCCGTGAGCGTGGAGGCCGCAACGAGCCGCGGAGCTCTTGAGGACCCGGGCAGGTCCGAGCGTGCGCACGGTGCCGCGCTGAACGCGATCATCTCCGCCATCGGGGAGGGCATCGTGGTCGTGGACCGCGGGGGTGCCGTCACCTTGGCGAACCGCACCGCTCGCCGGATGCTCCGGCCCTTCGGCGAGACCAGCCTCGAAACGATCTTCCGGCGCTTCGACCGCGCGGAAAACCTTCGGTCGCGCCTCGCACGGGGACCTGTGCAGGCCCGGCTGGTCGACGCGACGCAGCGCTGGCTGGAGATCGCGAGCTATCCCGTCGAGGCCGCCGGTCCGGCCGGCCCCGCGCCGGGTGGGCAGATCCTGGTGCTGCGCGACGTGACGACCGCACGCGAGCGAGAGCAGGCACGGGATGCGTTCATCGGGATGCTGTCCCACGAGCTTCGGACCCCGATCACCACGATCTACGCCGGCTCCAAGCTCCTGGCACGCGATCGCGGCCTGCCGGACGAGGTGCGCAGGGGGATCGTCGAGGACATCCACAGCGAATCCGAGCGGCTTCATCGCCTGGTCGAGGACGTCGTGGCGCTCACCCGCTTCGGCGAGGGCGCGCTGGAGGTCGGGAGCGAGCCCGTGCTGCTTCAGCGGATCCTGCCGGCGGTCGCCAGATCGGAAGAGGGCCGCTGGCCGGGTGGCAGCATCATCGTTCGCCTGGAGTCCGACCTCCCACCGGTGTCGGGCGATGCGACGTACGTCGAGCAGGTGGTCCGGAACCTGCTGACCAATGCCATGAAGTACGGCGGGCCGGGTGCTCCGGCCACGATCGAGGCGCGAACGGGGCACGACGAGGTCGTCGTCCGCGTGCTGGACCACGGCCCGGGCTTCCCGAATGACGAGGCCGAGTCGCTGTTCCGGCTCTATTACCGGTCGCCGGGGGTCTCGCGCAAGGTCAGCGGCTCAGGGGTGGGACTCTACGTCTGCGCCCGGCTCATCGACGCGATGGGCGGCCGGGTCTGGGCGCTCAACCGTCCGGAGGGCGGGGCTGAGTTCGGCTTCGCGCTGCGGGTGATGGCCGAGGAGCGCTAGGAGCTCGACGGTGCTCAGACGCATGAACCGGGCGAGGGTCTCTGCCGCGACGGCCGGCAAGTCAGCTGACGGCCGGGCGCCCGGACGATTCGCTAGCGCCCCAGGCCGATGAGGAGAGCCGTCGCGATCGCGATGATGGCGAGACCGGTCTCGAGGATGCGCATTGACATCCCGGACAGTCGACCGGACAGCTCCATGCCCGGCTGGGCCACGGTGGAGGCCACGGCGTGGTGGGCAGCCGCGGAGGCTCGTCGCTGCATTCTGCGACCGGCGTGGCCGTCGTTGACGATGGTGTGCAGGCTCACTGTTGGGCACTCCTTGGAGGTGTCGCTCAGACATCCCGGTCGATCTCTCACTAGGGTGCGCGACGACCGGAATCGGCGGCGCAACCTCCACCGGTGCGGTTCTCGCAGCGCGGTAACAGGCCCCATAAGGCGTTGCCCGAACGCCACGGTCCGAGTACGCCCCCCTGACAGGGCGCTGCAACGGCAGGGACTGGTTTGGTGGTCCGGCAGCCGCTCGCCGGCTCGTACGGTCAGGGCGTACCAGACCTGTTCATCCCGATGACCCGCCGTACCCTCTGCGGCCCGGGTCCAACGAGCGCCGAGGCTGTCCTCCCCAGCCTCGGCGCTCTTTCTCTTCGTTCGGGTCGGCGCGCCGGATGCGCCGTGTCCCGGGAATCCGACGGGCGGCCCGACTGTCCGGACCGCCCGCTGCTCTTCACCCCAGGTCCCGCGTGGCGGGGAGCGATCCCGGGTGGGACCTCCGCCGCACGAGCCGACCGCCAGTGTCGGCCTGCGACGTTGCGCGCGGCCACCAGCGAGGCGCTGGGGCCTTTCGGCCGCCTCGCAGTCGCGTTGCGCCGGGGGCCGATCAGGACCGGTGGTCTTCCCCGCGCCGGTGGTGCCGCCCGCAGGACGGGCACGTCGGGATCCCGTAGACCCCGCTGAGCTGCACGTCGGACTCCCGAGCCGTCGCCGCGCCCTCCGCTCGGCAGTGCGCGCACTGCGCACACGTCCCGACGGGCAGGAACCAGAGCGCCCAGCCCGTCGCGAGCAGGGTCGCTGCAAGGATCGAGATCATGGTCTCAGCGGGCATTACCCCTCCTGAGGGTTGTACGACGTCGAGGACAGGGAGGACTCCGCAGCCGTCAGGCCAGAGCCCTTCGTCTCGTAGTCGGTGCCCTTGTAGTCGCTGGTCGGGACGGTCGTGGACTCGTCATCCGCGGCCGTCGAGGCGGCCCAGGGCTCGCTCGGGGTATCCCAGCTCGGACGGCGCCACCAGGCGAAGTAGGCGGCGACGGCGCCGACGAGGGCCACCAGGCCGATGCCGGCGGCCACCCACGGCCAGACGGGCGCCTTCGAACGACCGAGCAGTCGATCGATGGTTTCCTCGGCCGTCTTGCCGACGTCCTTCATCTTCGGCATGTCGGGAAGCTCGATCTCACGAAGGTCCGGGAGCTTCTTGCGAAGCTCGTCGATGGTGGCCTTGTCGATATCGGGCAGGACGATTGCGGTCATGTGTTCCTCCTGTGACGTTGCCATCGATCGTCGGGCATGCGGGGCACGTCACGACAACGCGGGCCGAGGGTCCCGTTGCAGCCGTGTTTCGCCCACCGGGGCGCCACCGCAACGCGCCGCCGCGGACAGGGCCGCGGACAGGGCCGCAAGCCCGTTGCAAGCGCAGCGGGCCGACTGGCCGCAGCGCGCTTCCCGCGCGCCGGCCCACCGTGGTCGACAAGGAGGTCCAAGCATGCAGCCACGACAAGCCGACGTCACCACGCCGCCGACCAGCGGCGCCGATCCGCAGTCCACCGACGCCGGGACGAACCCCGCCGAGGGCAGGCCGGACCTGGGCCTTCCGGGGGCGGATCGACCCGACGTTCCCCCGGGTCCGCAGGACGATCTGCCGGAGCGGCTCGGGCAGCGCATCGAGAACGGCTCCAGCTCCGGCCTCGCGACCGGCGAGCCGGATGTGCTGCCGGACGTGGAGGTTCCCGACGAGACCATGTGACGGCGCCCGAGCGTGGGCGCCTCGACCTGCAAAGCCGATGCAAGGGCTTTCAGGCCCCGCAACGTTCCGGCATGCATCCCACTCCGCCCACGCTGCCGTCATCCGTCAAGGAGGGAGTCCAATCCATGACCTACGAACGAAAGGTCGTGACCCGCACGGACCAGGATCCGGACTACGTGGCCCCGGCGGGGACCACGCGCACGGACCAGGTCGTCGAGCGGGCCGAGGTGTCCCCGAGCGGCGGCGAGATGCTGCGACGAGTGGTCGTGCTGATCTTCGGGATCATCCAGGCCCTCATCATCCTGCGGATCGTCCTGCTGCTCCTCAACGCCCGCGAAGGCAACGACATCGTCGCCTTCATCCTCAACACCAGCCAGCTGTTCGTTGCCCCGTTCGTCGGGATCTTCAACAGCAACTCGCTCGAGGCCAGTGGCTCCGTGCTGGACATCGCCGCGATCGCGGCGCTCGTCGGCTGGACCATCCTCGAGCTGATCGTCATCTGGGCGGTCAACCTGTTCCGAAGGGAGCCGGTTTGATCCGTCGCCCGGCACTTCGAACCTTGACGCGGCGCGAGGCCTCCGGCCCCGCGCCGCTAGCTCCCATGGCGCCGGCCACGCCCCGCCTCGGTGAGCGACCCACCGTGGCAGGCGTGGTCCGGCGCCACCTACAGCGCACTCGGGCGCTCGCGAGCGCCTGGCGCACGAGCCACGGCGAAGAGGCGCTCGCGTGCGGCCATCCAGCCCACCAGGCGCACGCGCGGTTCCACCCGTTCCGGGTCGCAGGCAAGCGGCCTCTGGCGCGCGGCTTCTAGGTCCTCTTTCGCGGGGTTCCTAGCGTCCCTCGGCCAGGGGCCCTTCGGCCAGCCAGCTCAGCTGCCGCGGCGTGCCGTCAGGTGGCGGCTGGGGCGGTAGCTCCAGCGCCGCGGGAGGCCCTGCTCCGCCCGCTCCGGCCCCGGAGCCTGCCGCCAGCTCCACGAACCGGCACAGCGCGTTCGCGAGCTGCATCTGCCGGGGCGTGTGGCAGGCGACTCGCACGAGCTCTGGTGAGGCCACGACGATCGCGACGCAGCGCGCCCGCGACGTCGCCACGTTCAGCCGATTGAGCGAGTACAGAAACTCCATGCCGCGAGGCGCCTCCTCCGGCGTCGAGGTCGCCATCGAGTAGACCGAGATCGGCGCCTCCTGGCCCTGGAACTTGTCGACGGTGCCAACCCGCGCGTTCGGGTAGCCCGCGTGCGCCAGCACCTTCGCGATGCGCTCGACGTGGGCGTTGTACGGCGCGACGATCACGATGTCCTGGAGCTCGACCGGGTGGACCCGCCCGTCGCGATCCGTCCAGCGCGCCTCGTGGCGCAGCAGGTCGTCGACCAGGGATGCGATCCGATCCGCCTCCTCGACCGATTCCGTGGCGTCTCCCGGGTGCATGACGGGCAGCCAGCGCAGGCCGGTGCCATCGGCCGGGCGCCGCCCAGCGACGACCTGCCGGCGCAGGCTCGGCTCGGGGGCCAGCCGGTCCTCGTAGAAGACCTCCGAGGTGAACGTGCAGATGTCCGGGTGAAGCCGCCACGTGTCCGCGAGGAACAGCCCGAGGCGCTCGTCGATGACCGCGTCGTCCCCGAGCACGTGCCCGAGGGCGCTCTTCTCCGCGCCGGGCGGGTGGCTGCCCTGGAGCGGCTGCTCCAGCTGCCGGGGGTCGCCGAGCAGGACCAGCGACCTGGCGGCCGGCGACACCGCAACCGCATTGGCGAGCGCGAACTGCGCCGCCTCGTCCACGAACAGCACGTCGAGCGACCCGGCGACGTCGTCCCGCGACCACAGCCACGCGGTGCCCCCGACGACGTCGACCTCGCCGGCCTCAAGGACGCCTCGAACCTCCTTGCTCCCGATCGGGCGTGCGAACCCGCAGGTCGGATCCTCGTCCTGGCTCGGCTTCTGCGCGATCCGTACCGGCACACCGGCGGCGAGGGCCTGCTCGTGGATCATGTCCAGGGCGTGCCCGATGACCTTGTGACTGTTTGCGGTCACCCCGACGCGGCGCCCCTGCCGCACGAGCTCGACGATCATCTTCGCGGCCGTGTAGGTCTTGCCGCTCCCGGGCGGCCCCTGGATGGCCAGCGCGGCGCCGTCGAGCGCGGGCGCGAGGCGGACCGCCGCCTCCAGGGGCGTCTCGCCGGCCCCGCGCAGCGCCGCGGCCGCCGCCCCACGGTGCGGAGGGCGGCGGAGGAGCAGGTCGCGGGCAGCCCGGTACGGCCCGTCGGCGTCCACGCCGTGCTCGAGGACCCACTCCGCGATCCGCATGAGGGCGGCGTTGATGACACCCGTCTGGAAGTGCTCATGCGGGATGAGGGCCTTGGGGATGCCCTTCGCCAGCTGGCGCCTCGTTCGCTTGAGCGTGATCGTGAGGTTGACCTCGTCCAGCTCGATGACCTCGCCGCAGGGCTCGGAGACCGAAGTCGGCACCGTCTCCGGGTTCACGACCTCGCGGCCCTTCTTCATGCCGTGGTCCTGGAGCGGGAAGCGGAATGTCTGGTGCCGGGTGCCGAGATGGTTGACGGTCCCCAGGTCCTCGACGAGCTCGATCTTGCCGAGCGGCTCACGCTGGTCGACGAGCTCTTCGTCGGTCATGCCCGCCAGCTCGAAGAACCGCCACCAGAACGCTCGATCCTCCCGGCGGTGCCAGTCCAGGAGCTGCGCGAGCAGCCACGTCGCGGCCTGCTCCGGCGTCCGGTCCGTGGGCTCCGCGGGCACGTCCGCGATGAGCTTCGCGACGAGCTCGGCGGTGCGGCGCTGCGATTCGGTCAGCTCTGCGGGCTCCTCCGCCTCCGGGTGGATCGGCGGGCGGGGGATCGGTGCGCCTCGCTCTCGTGCCAGGTCCTCGCGCCGCAGCTCCAGCCAGTCCCGGAGCCGCCAGTTGCTCACGACGTCGTCGCGGTTGTACCCGGCGATCGTCTGCAGGATCGCCTCGCCGACGGCGCCACTCTCGTCCTCGCCACCCTCCAGCCAGGCCTCGAAGGCGACGATGCTGGAGCCCGCGCTCCGCAGCTCGACCTCACGCTCGAGGCCATACAGCGGCTCCAGGCGCTTGATCGAGTAGCTCTCCACGCTCGCACGGATGCCCTGACGCACGACCCGGAAGAGATCCACCAGCACCCGCCCGGTCAGCAGCCGGTCGACCTCCTCCTCGCGCGTCGCATGCCGCTGCGCGAGCCTCGCCAGCGCGGTCTTCTCGTACGCGGCGTAGTGGTAGATGTGCATCGTCGGGTCCGCGTTCAGCCGATCG
>DASTIE010000004.1:0-6371 GCA_035717865.1 Candidatus Limnocylindrales bacterium | reverse complement strand
ACAGGCGGGCAGTGGGCCTGGGTGCTGGGGCTCTCGCTCATCGCCCCCGCGCTGGTGTGGGTCGACAAGACGGTTCAGCTCCGCAGCCAGGCCAGGGATCGCCTCGGGGACGAGCCGCAGGCGGAGAAAGGCTTTCGGGCCGAACCCGCCAGGTGATCCTGTTGATGACGTAGTGTCGTCTTAGGCCGACATGCGCTTGACGATCCGAGCGTCGCAGCGAGAAACGAATCGGGCCCCCGCTATGTCCGTCGCTACCACGCTCGAGCCCTTTGCCAGGAGGGTTTTCGCGTCTTCGAGGGCCTCTGCGGCAGCCTCGGAAACCGTCGCCGAGATCTCGACGCGGTGTTCCCGCTTGTCGAAGGCGATCTGGAGGTCGAAGGACTCGAAGACCTGGCGCTTTTCCTGCACGGACGCCTCCGCGAGGGCTTGGGTGATGTCCGGGATCCGATCGAGCCGGTCGATCAGCTCCTCGTCCTCTTCTTCCTGACGCTTGGCGCCGATCCCGTCCAGCGCCTCCTCGAGCGCCTCCTTCTCGCCGCGGGGCTCCGCGATCCGCTTGGAGACCGGCTCCGCCTCGATTCCCTTCTCGAGGGCGACGATCTGGGCCTTGATCTTGCGGTCGAGCTCGGTGAACCTCAGGTCACTCAGTGCTTACGCCGATTCGAGTCGGAGGCCCCTCCCAAGATGGATCGGACGGAGTTTGAGTTGGGGTCTTTGGACGCTTGCTGGGCTCGCCCCTACTTTGAGCTGGGACTGCTGGAACGCATGGTCGAGCGAGTCGACCGGCCAGTCGGCAGGGAAGCCGAACCGGTTCGAAAGGTTGCGGGAATGGGACAGCACGCCGAACGGCATCCGGCATAGCGGTGGTTGGAGCTACTCGTCCTCGTTCTCGGCTGCCGCGCGCTCCGCGGCTGATCCGATCCGGCAATACTGATCGCACCGCCGAGGCGATTTCATAGCTGTCTCGGCCCGAGGCAAAGGCGGTGAGGATCATGCGGTTGAAGAGAATTGCCTGCTGCGCGCTATTTGCAGTCGCGTTGCTCGATGTGACCGGGACGGCAGCAGGAGAAAGCGTTCGGCTCGGCCCGGTGGACACCACCCCTCCTGAGCCTGACTTTACGCCGAGGCTTCGCCAGGACATGGAGTGGGTCTTCAGGCATGGAATCCTCGGAACTTGCCGCACGGTGGACAACGAGACACCGGTCGACTGTCGGCTTGTCGCCCTGCGCAAAGGCCGGCGGCTCAGCGCGCGGCGTGTGTCGATCAGACCGCCCTACTACGGATATGCGATCGACCTTCCGATCTCCCACCCGGACCGCCGCCGGCTTCGCCGGGCCAGTCCCCCAGTCATGGTCAAGTTGAGGCTCACCGTCACCGATCCCGCCGGCAATCACGCCACGGTGGCGAAGCGGATCGAGCTCTGCAGGAAAGAGCGTTGCTTCACCCATGGCGGACGCTGATCGCCTCGCAGGCAGCTCCTTCGGGACCCCGAAGTTCGCACGCCTTGCGCTGACGAGCCGGCTGGGTACCAGCCCCCCCGCCCTTGCTCGGCGTAACTGATTCTCGCTGAACTGGGTGAGAGCGCATGCGCTCTACGATTCGGGTGTCGCAGCGGGCTCCCGGGTTTGCCGCCGGCCAGCCAAAGGACAGCCTTGCCGGGAATCGAGAAGCTGGAATACACTCGCCACGGCGACCGAGAAGGGTCGTCGGGCGAGTTGGAGGAGAGGTCATGGATCCGCGGCGCATCATGGAGGTCGGCATGGGCTTCTTCGCGTCGAAGACGATGCTCAGCGCGGTCGAGCTGGGGGTCTTCACCGAGTTGGCAGCGCGGCCTGCGACCGCCGACGAGCTCGGCGAGCGCCTCGGGATACACGAGCGCGCCCAGCGCGACTTCCTCGATGGACTGGTGGCGCTCGGGTTTCTCGAGCGAGCCGGCGACGGCGAGGACGGGACCTACTCGAACGCCGCCGACAGCGACCTGTTCCTCGATCGCAACAAACCCACGTACGTCGGCGGCATCCTCGAGATGGCCAATGCGCGTCTCTATCCGTTCTGGGCCGATCTGACCGAAGCGCTTCAGACGGGTGCACCGCAGAACGAGATCAAGCGCACGGGCAAGGGCATGTTCGAGGAGCTCTACGCCGAGCCCGAGCGCCTCGAGCAGTTCATGCACGCGATGTCGGGTACCTCGGCCGGCAACTTTCACGCACTGGCCGAGCAGTTCGACTTCAGCCGCTACTCGACCCTGACCGACGTCGGCGGCGCCACAGGCCAGCTCTCGATCATCGTCGCCCAGCGCCACCAGCACATGCGCTGCACCAGCTGTGACCTGCCGGTGGTGCGTCCGATCGCGGAGCGTGCCATCGCCGCTGCGGGGGTCGGAGATCGGGTCAGCGTCGCCGACCTGGACTTCTTCACGGAACGGATCCCGGAAGCTGACGTCGTGACGATGGGGATGATCCTCCACGACTGGAACCTGGAGCGAAAGCAGCACCTGATCCGGGCGGCATATGACGCCCTGCCCGAGGGGGGCGCATTCATCGCAGTCGAGAACCTGATCGACGACGCTCGGCGCGAGAACGTGTTCGGCTTGATGATGTCGCTGAACATGCTCATCGAGTTCGGTGACGCCTTCGACTTCACGGGTGCGGACTTCGCCGGGTGGTGTCGTGACGCGGGCTTCCGCGAGGTCGAGATCCTGCCGCTGGCTGGGCCGGGGAGCGCCGGCATCGCTTACAAGTAGTGCGGCAGCCGACCCCAGCATCGACAGGCTCCAAGTGAGGGCGAGGCGAAGACTGAGTTCGGACTTGGCGCCTGGAAAGGGCCGGATGTCTTCATCACCGCATTGGTGGCACCGAGCGCTCTCGCGGTGTTGCCAACCCCCCGCTGAGCTTCGCGGCACACCCAAAGTGGGTCGTGCGAGTCAGGTCGCTACGCCCATCCGCTCAATGATCCGTGCGTCGCAGCGAGAAACGAATCGGGGCTTTGGGCGGGCATCAATTGGGAATCAAATCCCGCATGAGTGAGGCCCCTGCCATCGGCCGCCGTGGACCCGCCGACGAGATCGCCGCCGCCCGCCGGCCGCGTCGGAGTCGTCCTTGCGGCGAAGCCGGTGTAGAGGGGATTGACACGGGTGCCCATAGGTCCTAGCGTGCCCTCCGCTGTGGAGGCTGGGGGCAGGATCCGTGAGCCTTCGTGCGATGGCCGCGATGAGAGTGGAGGATGGGTGATACACGAAGCGATGGCGGTGCCCGCCCCGTCGCTGGCAGCGGACCGCAGGCCGATCTTCTGGGGTGTCGTCGTCGGGCTGGCGCAGGCCGCGACACCGCTCGTCATCTGGTGGTTGGACAGCGCGACCGTCTATGCCCTGGGCATCGCTGTGATCGCCGCGATCTACATCGGTTTTGCGGTCGCCGACGGACGGCCAAGGGTCATCGGGGTCGAATCGGGTGTCGCCTTCGCCTTCGTCCTTGTCGCCGGGGCTGCGGTGACGGGGTCGCCGTGGCTCCTGGTTGCCGGCATATTCGGCCACGGGGTGAAGGACCTCTGGCAACACCGCACCCAGTTCGTTTCCGGGATGCGCTGGTGGCCTCCGTTCTGCATGACCGTCGACTTCGTCGTCGCAGCGATCTTCATCGTCGAGATCGCGGCGGGCATGGACTTCCGCTAGGGGCGGTGCGAGCAATCGACCTGGCCTCCACACGGACCGACAGTGAGCCGCTCGACGTGCTGGTGATCGGCGCCGGCCAGGCCGGCCTGGTGATGGGCTACGAGCTCAAGCAGCGGGGTCTCGACTTCGCGATCGTCGATGCCGGCCCCGAAGTCGGCGATTCGTGGCGGAAGCGCTGGACATCGCTGAAGCTGTTCACCGCCGCCCAGTACAACCACCTGCCCGGCAAGCAGTTCTCCGCGTCCGTGGACACCTACCCGGGCAAGGACGAGGTCGCCGACTTCCTGCGCGACTACGCGGACGAGCTCGAGTTGCCGGTGAGGCTGAACACCAAGGTCACCGGGCTCACCCGCGGCGCGGGCGGCTACGTCGCCGAGACCTCGAGCGGGACGATCACCGCCAAGCAGGTGGTGGTGGCGACGGGACCGTTCCAGGAGCCGTTCGTCCCGGCAATGGCCTCCGAGCTCGACCGCAGCGTCACCCAGCTTCACAGCGTCGAGTACCGCGACCCGAACACCTTGCCGGAGGGTCGCGTCCTGGTCGTCGGCGGCGCCAACACCGGTTGTCAGATCGCACTCGAGCTCGCGGCCTCCCACGACGTCGACATCGCCGTCGGCGAACGCCTGCCGACCTTGCCTCAGCGCCCGCTCGGCCGGGACATCTGGTGGTGGTTGACCAAGCTTGGAATCACCCGGGTAACGGCCCAGTCAAGGCTCGGCCGGCGCATGTCCGAGCGCGACGTCGTGATCGGCGGCGGCCTCAAGGAGCTGAAGCGTCACGGCGTCACCGTCCGGCCGCGCGCGGCGGGGGCGAGCAACAGGTCGATTCGCTTCGACGACGACTCGACGGCGCAATACGATGTCGTCATCTGGGCCACCGGGTTTGGTGTCGACCACTCATGGATCGATGTCCCCGATCTCAAGGGCGAGAGCGGTTCGGTGAAACACGTTCGGGGGGTCACCTCTTCGCCGGGGCTCTACCTGCTCGGCATGACCTGGCAGCACAAGCGCACCTCGGCGCTCCTGGGCTGGGTCGCCGACGACGCGGCATTCCTGGCCGAACGGATCACTTCGACAATCGGGTCACCCGTCCCGGCCGAGGCAGCGGCCGAGCGGGTCCAACGGACTGGAGGTACGAGATGACTGAGGCCAACACCGATCACTTCCCGACCGAGACCGAAGGCCTTGCCGAGGCCCGGCTGCCCGAAACGGTTGAGCTCGCCGACGGCGATCGGCTCGAGATCGAGGTGACCGCGGTCCGCAAGCAGATCGGCGATGCCGAGATCCGGATGCTGGCCTACAACGGCTCGGTTCCCGGGCCGGTTCTCGTCGTCGACGAAGGCGCGGAGGTCGAGGTCCTCACCACCAACCGCGGCGATATCGCCACCACCGTCCACTGGCACGGGCTGCGCCTGGCCAACGAAGCCGATGGCGTACCGGGCGACACCCAGGCCCCGATCGAGATCGGCGAGTCCTACACCTGCCGGGTCAGGTTCCCGGACGCCGGCATCTACTGGTACCACCCGCACCTGCGCGAGGATTTCGCCCAGGAGATGGGTCTGTACGGAACGATCGTCGTCCGTCCGCGCGACGAGAGCTACTGGGCGCCGGCCGACCGCGAGCTGACGATCACCCTCGACGACTTGATGATCGAGGACGGCAAGATGGTCCCGTTCGGGCGCTCGGGCCCGAACTTCACGGCGATGGGCCGGTTCGGCAACACGATGCTGATCAACGGCCAGACCGAGCTCGCCGAGGAGGTCAGCGCCGGCGACGTCGTCCGCATCCACCTGGTCAACACGGCCAACACCCGGATCTTCAACATCGCCGTCAACGGCGCGCGGATGAAGCTGGTCGGCGGCGACAGCGGTCGCTACGAGAGGGAGGAGTTCGTCGAGGAAGTCCTGCTCTCACCGTCAGAGCGAATCACCCTCGATGTCCTGTTCGAGACGTCCGGCGAGGCGCATCTCGAGCATCGCACCCCCGACCACACCTATGACCTCGGCGCGTTCAAGGTCACCGATGCGTCGGCGTCGAATGGCAGCGCCGCCGCTTTCGAGGAGCTGAGGATCGATCCGGAGCTCGCGAAGATCCGCGAGTCCCTCGCCGATCACCTCGAGCGCGAGCCCGACAAGGTGCTGAACATCCACTCGGAGATGCCGATCCTCTACGGCGGCGATCAGGCCGAGGCCTCCTCCTACGCTTGCCCGATGCATCCCGAGGTCATCGCGGATTCGGCCGACGAGCCGTGTCCGAAGTGCGGGATGAAGCTCGTCCCGGCCGAGCCGACGACCTACGTCTGCCCGATGCATCCCGACGTCACGGCCGGCTCGGCCGAGGACTGCCCGAAGTGCGGGATGAAGCTGATCCCGGCCGAGAAGGCTGAGGGGATGGCCGAGGACGGACACGCTCACGAGCACGGCGACCACGGCGACGGCCTCGAATGGGAAGACCTGATGCCGGAGATCAATCGCAAGACCGACGACTCGAACATGGTCTGGCAGCTCGTCGACGCGGAGGGCGGCGGGCGCAACCACGAGATCTCCTGGGCGCTGAAGGTCGGCGATCAGGTGAAGATCCGCCTGGTCAACGGGATGGAGCAGGAGCACCCGATGCACCACCCGTTCCACATCCACGGCGCCGGCCGGTTCCTGGTCCTCTCACGTGACGGCAAGCCCGAGGAGAACCTGGTCTGGAAGGAC
>DASTIE010000003.1:0-5069 GCA_035717865.1 Candidatus Limnocylindrales bacterium | reverse complement strand
CCGCATCCGGCGCCGCAGCCCACGCCTCGCGCATCGCAGCCTCCGGCATGAGCAGCTCGGCGCCGAAGACGTTTGCCTCGCGCTCGAGGTCGCGGTCGACGTCCTGGGCGAGGTCGCGCGAGCGGCAGAAGGTAGGCGCCTCCTCCCCCACACCCTGCTGGGCGTGGCAGATCCAGTGGCCCAGCTCGTGGGCGATCGTGAAGCGGTGGCGGCGGGTCGGGACGTCGCCGTTCGCCTCCGCGGCGTTGACGACGATCAGCCGCTCGGAGGGGATCAGCACCCCCGAGCACTCGCCGAGGTCGCGCTCCTCGATCCGCAGTCCGAGGAGGTCCTCAGCGATCGACTCGACCGGGACGGGGATCTCCGGGACGGGATAGGTGGCCAGGAACTCCGCCCGGAGCTCGTGTGCGCGTGGGTCGGTGTAGCGAGTCGGCTCTGGCGTCAACGGATGGTTCGGGAAGCGATCGACGGCGTGTCCATCCTCCCCCAATCACCCGCGGCAGCGCACCAGCCTTACGGCCAGGTCCGAACTAGCCTCTTGTTACCGCCGCTTCGGATGGAGCCCGACGGCACGGGCCGAGGGCGCGACTCATGAAAGCGCCCGCTTCGCCGCCTCATCGAACGGTGTGAGCCAGAGGCAGCTCAGGTAGGGGTTACGCGATCCGGGGAGGGCCTGGAGCGGGTGCGGCAGTCGCTGCACGTCGTGTCTCCAGGACGCGATCTACGTCGAGCCGTTCGGCGGCGTCCAATGCTCTGTCCGCCAACTTGCGGGTGTCGCGGCCGAAGATGCCGCGGAGCAACCACTTGCGCGCCAAGTCCGAAAGCGGCAGATCCAGCGTCGCGACATCGGGCGTTCGCTTCGGCGCGAGGTAGAGCTCGAGCGCCAGCTTCTTCACGAGCGCGGGATCCGCCGGCGCCCCCGTCGCCTGCTCGAGCCGGTACCCGAGCAGCGAGCCGATGACGCGCACCTCACGCACGCCCGCGCGAACCGTCGTCGTGAGCGAGACCGCTGTCGAGGCGACGAGCACCCACGGGACCCGCGTGAAGCGAGCACCGCGGGCGAGGACTCTCACCGTCGGCGTCGCGACCGCGACGAAGCGCTGGACGCGATCCGCGACCTCCTCCATCCCGTCATCCGACGCAATCAACGCCTTGCCCTGCGCCGCGGAGGCCACACGCTCATCCGTACGCAGCAGCCGGTCGACCAGGTCATCGAGCAGGTCCGCCACGGCGCGAAGGAGGGCGGTCGTCATGACCTCGTCCTGGACAGACTGGCGATAGGGCTCGACGCTCATGCAGCGTTCGTACCCGATCGTGGCGATTTCCACCTCGTGGCATCACGCCGCGTTTCCGCGCCCTCTGCGCAGGGAAAGACCTCGCATCGGTCTACCAACGGAGGAAGCATGGGAATCATCGCGTTCATCATTCTCGGGCTGCTCGCGGGAGCGATCGCCAAGGCGATCCTCCCGGGCGACGACCCGGGCGGGTTCATCATCACCGCAGTCATCGGGGTCGTCGGCGCTTTGCTGGGCGGCTTCATCGCCGCGGCGGTGTTCGACGCTGATCCGCTCGACGAGTTCTTCGACCTCTCGACGTGGATTACGGCGATCGTCGGTTCGATCGTGCTGCTCCTCATCTATCGGCTCGTCGTCGACCGCGGCGGGCACGGTCGCACGATCCGCACCTAACGACCGTCGGCAAAGCCGGACGCTCCGGGGATCGACTCGGAGCGTCCGATGTGCCGCGCTGCGTCTCCGACACCTGCCGGGTGAGACGCCGTCTCGTCGGGGGAGGGGCGGCAGATCGGGCCTGACGGCATCCGCGTGTCTGACAGTAACCCGCGACGACAGCTTGTCTACGGCTGGCGAGCGTTGGCTCAACCGCCGCCGGCACCCGCCTCGAGCGACGGCCAGACTCGACCGGCGTGGTCGACGTAGACGACCTCGTCGCCGGTGTCGATCTCCCAGAGCGGATAGAGAGGCGAACGCGACGCTGGAGACGATCGCCAGACCAGCTCGGCCCGGCGAGCCGACGACGCGCCCGTGCGCTGGATCGCAGTTTCGCGATCGAGCAGAGGGTGTGGGGCCGCGCCGGGGAGCGTCGCCCATTGCGTCACCTCTCCACTCGAGGCGTCCACGGCGGCTACGCCGTGCGCCGCGCCCGGGTCGCCGACGACGACGAGGTAGTACGCCCCTCGAGGCGGGTCCAGGCGGGAGACGAGAACCGCGCGCGCGGGCGTCGTGTCGCCCAGCTCGAGCCGCTCGAGCGCGCGGGCGATCGCCTCGGTCTCCGCTACCTCGGGCGACATTCGCGCCAGCGTAGCCCCGCCCGGCGCGGGGTCAGATGCCCGGATTGTGGAGGCGGAGCCCCGCGAAGATCCGCGCGTCGAGACGGACGTAGATCCGATGGCTGCCGACCGTGACCATGTGGAACGGGAGGAACGGCGACAACGACTCCCGGCACGGCCGCCAGACGAGCGTCGGGTAAAGGCAGTAGGCCTCTCGTCGCACGGTGAGCCGTCCTGCGCGGCCACCGAGGTCGATCGGCCGCTCGAGAGTCTCTCGGAGCACGGTCTTGTTGTCGAGAGCGGTGAGGATGCTGGAGCCGCTGCGCGGCAGCGCGATCGCCTGCTGGTAGTCGCCGAAACGCGCGTCCACGGCCACAGCCGCGGTCACGCCCAGCCTCCCCCTCGTGAGCGGCACGATGTAGTAGTACGAGTCGATCTCGTCGAGACGCTGGACGAGGACTGGCGTGCCCGGCTCAGTGCCGTCGAGCGCCCATTTCCAGTCCTTTCGCTCTGGGAGCCCGTGGCGTTGCAGCCCCGCCAGCGCGTTCTTGATCGCCGCGGCCGGTCTCAGCAGCTGCCGACCTGAGGCCCGCTTGGGCGGAGGCGCCTGCTCCCCCAGGCGCTCCGGCGGGGGATCCGGATCGCAGACCGCCACGTACCTCCCGTTCCAGAGTGTCCCGTACTTGTTGCCCGTCGCGTACGAGGACTTCCAGGTCGAGTAGGTGATGTGCTCGTTGGCAACGCCACGGGTTCCGCCACCGCCGCAGCCGTCGGTCCCACTGTGCGGCGGTGGAGTCGCAGGCGGATTGCCGTAGAAGCTCGGCACCGGCGGCCACGGGTTGTTCACGTCGAATGCGGCGATCGTGTACGACGTGTCGGCGTAATCCGCCGGAGCGGCGCTGGCCTCGTACCCGCGGACGACGAGCCAGTGGTCGCCCTTGTAGACCATCGCGACCGCGGCCACCTGATAGTGGTGGATCGTCCAGCAGAGCTTCCGCGAGATCGCGTCCTCGCTCGCCAGCGACTAGAGAGCGAACCAGCCGCCGAAGCCCGCCGGCCGACGATCGTTCAGGACCCACTGCAGGCCGTCCGGCGGGTTGTACCAGGACGCCAGCTCATTCGTGTGGTTGCGCTCGTCCGTGTAGATGCCGTCCTGCGCCTGGATTCCGGCGCCGATCGAGTCCAGCACCATCTGCGCGCAGGCGGCGCCGCAGTAGACGTCGGTGTCCTGCTGGTGATACGGGACGCTGAGCAGCTCGTGAACCGCCACGGCGGGCGACGATCGCAGCGGTCCGTCACCACCACGTCACCAGCTCGTCACGGCCGCGTTGACAGGTCCTCGTAGCGGGAGTAGAAACGAGGCGGGGCCGGGGCCCCCTCCACGACGCGACGAAGGCGGTACGTCCTGTCGAACCAGGCGACCCGATCGTTGCTGCGGCTTCAGCTGCTCGACAGCTTCGAGCTGACGCATGGAGACAGGCATCTCGAGTTGCCTCTGCCCGCGCAGCGGCTGCTCGCCTTCCTGGCACTGCACGACCAGCCGATGCTGCGGGGCTATGTCGCGGGGACGCTCTGGCTCGATTCGAACGAGGCGCACGCGGCCGGAAGCCTGCGCTCGGCGCTGTGGCGCGCCCGACGGCTGGGCCCCCGGCTCGTCGAGGCACGCGGGCATCGCCTGGAGCTCGCGTCTGTGGTCGCGGTCGACGTCCGCGCCGTGGTCGCCTGGGCGCGGCGCGTGCTCGATCCGACGACCGAGCTCCGCGGCGCCGACGTCGCGCCGATCTGGCGGCCGGGACAGCTGCTGCCCGACTGGTACGAGGACTGGGTCGAGATCGAGCGCGAGCGGCTGCGCGAGCTCCGCGCCCACGCGCTCGAGGCCCTCTGCCATCGCCTGACCGCTGCCGGCCGCTTCGGGGAGGCGACCGAGGCGGGTCTGGCCGCGGTCCGCGACGAGCCGCTCCGCGAAAGCGCCCATCGCGTGCTGATCGGCGTCCACCTCGCCGAGGGCAACCGCGCGGCGGCGCTCCACCAGTACCGCGCGTTCGCGCTGCACCTGCACGAGGAGGTGGGGATGTCTCCCTCGTCGCGCATGGAGCAGCTCATGGAGTCGATCACGGCTCGGTGAGCCACCGTGACGGCGCGGTGACGGGTCGTTGACGGCCGGTTGCTACACGGAGCGGTACGACCTGGAGGTGGAGCGATGCCTATCGGCAAGGACTACCGGCTCACCATCGGCGCAGGCCGCGATGCGCTGCCGCCGGCCGATGACCGTGAAGGAACGACGAGCGCCGACCTGAGCCCCGAGCCCGCCGTGGTCTTCGAAGCCCTGAAGCTGACTCCCGGGGCCGACGAGATCATCAAGGAGATTCCCGGGCTCGGCGACTTCGTCAACTGGCTCCCGACGGCCTACTTCAGCGTGTGCAGGAAGACCGGCACCGCCTACTACCTCGACCTCTGGAACGCCGATCACTTCGACGGCTTCACGGACATGGCGAAGTGCCTCGCCGACTGTCGCGTCTGGTTCGCCGGCGACGGCTTCACGACCTGGGGCTCGGATCAGACGAAGACCGGACGTGTGAACTGCTACTTCGTCGCGCCGACCGCGGGTCACTACATCTGCACCGCCGCGCTCCAGAGCTATCCGACGAGCAGCGGCGCGCAGGTCGAGTGCCTGATCGACAACTCCTCGTTCGGCCCGCTGCCCTTCACCGGGACGATCTACCAGCCGCACCCGTGCGACCTCTCGGCGGGCGGCCATCACTTCCGGATCCGGCAGATGTCC
>DASTIE010000002.1:0-8445 GCA_035717865.1 Candidatus Limnocylindrales bacterium | reverse complement strand
GCTGCGCCACCACCCGGCAGCGTCAGCGTCGTCGATCGAAGCCTCAACGGCGGATTGGCGGGCGGCCCCGAGGGCCTTGTCTTCGTCACGGACCGCGAGCTGTTCGGCAACGTCCGCGTTCGGCGGCCCAAGGCGATGCGGCGCGTCGTGCCCCGCGACATCCTCGAGCGGCTGACGCCGGGCGACCTCGTCGTCCACATCGACCACGGCATCGCCCGCTACGAGCGCATGCTCCGCCGCTCGTCCGGCACCGGTGACGAGCGCGACTTCCTCGAGCTCGCATTCCAGGGCCAGGACCGGATCTACGTGCCGGTCGAGCAGATCGGGCGCATCTCGCGCTACAGCGGCGGCGAGAGCCCGCACCTGTCCAAGCTCGGCGGGACGGAGTGGCTCCGGACCAAGGCCCGCGTGCGCAAGGCGGTCGGCGACCTCGCGGAGGAGCTGCTGGCGCTGTACGCCGGACGCGCCGCGGCGCCGGGCCATGCCTATCCCCAGGACAGCCCGTGGCAGGCCGAGATGGAGGCCGCGTTCCCGTACGAGGAGACCGTCGACCAGCTGCGCGCCGCCGTCGAGGTCAAGCACGACATGCAGGCCGTCCGGCCGATGGACCGGCTCGTCGTCGGCGACGTCGGCTACGGCAAGACCGAGGTGGCGCTGCGGGCCGCGTTCAAGGCGACGCAGGACGGCAAGCAGGTCGCGGTGCTCGTGCCGACGACGGTGCTCGCGGCCCAGCACCACGCGACGTTCTCCCAGCGGTTCGGGCCGTTCCCGGTCAAGGTTGCGCTGCTCTCGCGGTTCGTGAGCAAGGGCGAGCAGGACAAGGCCGTGCAGGGTCTCGCCGACGGCTCGCTGGACCTCGTGATCGGCACCCATCGCCTGCTGTCCAAGGACGTGCGGTTCAAGGACCTCGGGCTGGTCGTCGTCGACGAGGAGCAGCGCTTCGGGGTCGCGGCGAAGGAGCGGCTGAAGCAGCTGAAGAAGGAGGTCGACGTCCTCACGCTCAGCGCGACGCCGATCCCGCGGACGCTGAACCTGGCGCTCGCCGGCGTCCGCGACATGTCGGTCATCGAGACGCCGCCGGAGGATCGGCTTCCGATCCAGACCCGCGTGGCGGAGGCCTCGGCGGGCCTGGTGCGCGACGCGATCCTGCGCGAGCTCGACCGTGGCGGGCAGGTGTTCTACGTCCACAACCGCGTCGAGACGATCGAGGCCCAGGCCGAGCAGCTCCGGAAGATGCTGCCGGATGTCCGGATCGTCGTCGGGCACGGGCAGATGGCCGAGGGGCACCTCGAGTCGGTGATGCTGAAGTTCGCCGAGGGCGCCGCGGATGTGCTGGTCTGCACGACGATCATCGAGTCCGGGCTGGACATCCCGAATGCCAACACCATCATCATCGACCGGGCGGACACGCTCGGGCTCGCGCAGCTGTACCAGCTCAGAGGGCGCGTCGGCCGATCGTCGCGGCGTGCGTATGCCTACCTGCTCTACCGGCGGCGTGAGCGGATGAGCGAGGACGCGCGGAAGCGGCTCCAGGCGATCTTCAACGCGTCCGAGCTCGGAGCGGGCTTCCAGATCGCGCTGTCCGATCTCGAGATCCGGGGCGCCGGCAACATCCTCGGCGGGGAGCAGTCGGGCCACATGGCCGCGGTCGGGTTCGACCTGTACTCGCGGCTGCTCGCGGAGGCCGTCGAGGAGCGCAAGGCGGCCCACGAGAATCGCGCTCCCGTCCTGGTGCCGCAGCAGGCCGTGGTCGACCTGCCGCTGGAGGCGCACCTTCCCGATGACTACGTGCCGGACGAGGCCCAGAAGCTGGAGCTGTACCGTCGCCTGGCCCGCGCCCGGTCCGCGGGCGACGTGGCCGCGTTCCGGCAGGAGGTCACCGATCGCTTCGGACCGATGCCAATGCCGGTCCAGCGCCTGGCCGAGGTCGCGGAGCTGCGGCTCGCGGCGGAGGCTGTCGGCGTCGCGTCGATGTCGCGCGAAGAGGGCAATCTCGTCGTTCGGTTCGGGGAGGGCCTGTCGCGCGCAACCGCTATCCGATTGCTGACACCCGGCTCGCTCCCGGGCGTGCGCCACTCGGATGTCACGTTTGCCTCGAACCAGGTCCGGATCCGGCTGCCGAAGGACCCGTTGAAGGGCTGGACGCTGACGCAGGCGATCGTGGCGCGCCTCGCGACCGAGACGGCCCACGTCGACCAGGCGGTGCTGTCCTCGATGAAGCCCGATCGACCGGAGCCCACCTCCCGCGCGAATCCCTACGGCCCGGACATCCGCCCCGGCTTCGACGAGCCCATCTGATGCCGCGCCTCGAGATCGACCTGGATGACGACGACGCCCGGGTGCTCCGCGGCGCGCTCCTGGCTGCCAGGGCAACCGAGCTTGCATCGATCCGGCGCCGCGACACACGGCTCTTCGCCGGCTACGGCACGGAAACCTCGCGCGACGACATGACGGCCGAGATGGACCGGCACCGGCGACGGATCGAGCTCCTCGATCGAGTCATCGAGGCCCTGCGCGCCCCCGACTCGTAGATCGGCGGGATCGGCGGTCGTACCCTTCGCAGATGCCCGTCCCGATCGATCAGCTGCTGCTGTTCCTCCCCGGATCGATCCTGATCACGGTCGTCCCGGGCCCAGACATGGCGCTGATCATGCGCCAGGTGTTCGTCGGCGGGACGGCGCTCGCCCAGCGGACGATCTACGGAAACCTTACGGGCCTGGTGGTCCATGCGACGGCGCTCGCGGTCGGGCTGTCCGCCCTGCTCGTCGCTTCCGCGGAGGCGTACGCGGTCGTCAAGCTCGCCGGCGCGGCGTACCTCGTCTACCTCGGGCTGCAGTCGCTGCTCTCGGCCTGGGCACTGAGGGAGGCCTACGAGCCGCCGTCAGGGCCGGTCGACGATCAAGGCGCGAGCGTGGGCAACCCACGCGCGCGAAACGTTCCGTCGATGCGGACCGCCTACCTCCAGGGCGTCTTCTCGACCGTCCTCAACCCGAAGCCCGCGCTCCTCTTCCTGACGTTCCTGCCGCAGTTCGTCGACACAACGCAGCCGGTCCTGCCGCAGATCATGTTCCTCGCCGGGGTGCACATCGTGATCGGCCTGGTCTGGCTGACGATCTACGCGCACCTCGTCCATCGGGCGCACCGGACCCTCACCCGCTCGGACGTGAAGCGCTGGCTGGAAGGCGCCACGGGCGTGGTGCTGATCGCGCTCGGGCTGCGGGTCGCAGTCGAGCCGCGCTGAGCAGGAGGGGTGCCGTCGATGGAGCCACGCGTCAGCCTGGTCACCCTCGGGGTGGCCGACCTCGACCGCTCGCGCCGGTTCTACGAGGCCCTCGGCTGGCGGAGCACCTCCAGGCCCGAGGACGGCGTCGTGTTCTTCCAGTCCGGCGGGATGGTGCTGGCCCTCTGGAGCCGCGAGGAGCTCCAGAAGGACAGCGGCGTCGAGGACGGCGGCGGTTGGGGAGGGGTGACCCTCGCCTGCAACCGGCGCTCGCCCGCCGAGGTCGACGCGTTCGTCGAGCGAGCTCGCGAGGCGGGAGCGAGGATCCCGCGAGCCGGCGCGGAGACGCCCTGGGGCGGCTACTCGGCAATCTTCGTCGACCCGGACGGGCACCCCTGGGAGGTCGCGCACAACCCCTTCTGGGCAATCACGGAGACGGGCGACATCGTCCTCCCCTGACGGCCGCCATACTGCCGCGATGCCCAGCGAGCGCCATGCCCATGGCGAGCACGTCCACGACCATTCCGAGGTCACCCCGGAGGAGCTCGCGCACCCCGAGAGCCTCGCCGGACAGCCGCGACGCCCGCTGACGGACGGCGACGACCCTCGCGATGGCCTGTGGTCGGCGAAGCGGCGCCCGCTGACGATCGGTCTCGTCCTCACGATCACCCTGGTGGCCGCAGAGGCGCTCGCCGTCCAGACGGCGATGCCGGTCGTGACCGACGAGCTGGGCGGGCTGCAGCTCTACGGCCTGGTGTTCACGGCGTTCCTGGTCGCCTCGCTCCTGAGCATCGTCGTCGCGGGAACGCTCATCGACCGGCGGGGTGTCGTGCTGCCGTTCGTCGTGGGCATCGGGCTGTTCGCGGTGGGGCTGGCGATCGCCGGAGCTGCCTCGTCGATGGAGATGCTGATCGTCGGGCGGTTCATCCAGGGCCTCGGCGGAGGCGCCGTGCCGCCGATCGCGTACGTCGCGATCGGCCGGACGCTGCCCGAGCGACTGCGGCCCCACATGTTCGCGACACTCTCGACTGCCTGGGTCCTGCCGGGCGTGCTCGGCCCCGCGATCGCGGGCGTGGTCACCGAGGCGCTCAGCTGGCGCTGGATCTTCTTCGGGCTGCTGCCGCTGCTTGCCGTGGCCGCGTTCCTCGCCTACCGCGGGCTCACGAGCCTCCACCCGGACGACCAGGGACCGACGACGGAGACGCGCAGCACGGCGAGCGGCGGAACCGATCGGCGGCGCATTGTCGATGGGCTGCTCGTGGCCGGCGGCATCGGGCTCGTCACGATCGGCCTCGCCGGCGATCCGGGCCCCCAGCTCATCGTGTTCGGCGTGGTGGGGCTGGGGATCGCGATGCTGGCGTTCGCGCGGCTGGTGCCGCCGGGCACGCTTCGAGCCGCCCGCGGCTATCCGACGGCGATCCTGCTCCGCGGCGTCCTGACGTTCGCGTTCTTCGCGATCGACGTCTACGTGGCGCTGCTGCTCGAGGACATTCGCGGCTGGTCGGCGTTCATGGCCGGCATCGCCATCACGGCCGCCACGGTGTCGTGGACGGCGGGGTCGTGGACGCAGGCGCGGCTCTCGTCGCGCTACCCGCACGAGTGGTTCGTCCGCATCGGGTTTCCGATCGTGGCGATCGGCATCGCCGGGCTCGGCCTGATCCTGCTGCAGGAGGTTCCCGCGGTGCTCGCGATCCCGATCTTCGGATTCGCAGGGTTCGGCATGGGCCTCACGTATGCGCAGTTCGCGCTCATCGTGCTGCGCGACGTGCCGCGCGAGGACCAGGGCTCGGTCACCTCGAGCCTCACGCTCTCCGACCAGGTCGGGACGACGCTCGGGACGAGCGTGGCCGCCGCGCTGGTTCACGCCTCGGTCGGGGTCGCCGGAACTCCAGCGCCAGGTCTCGCGGTCGCGATCGCCATCGGCAGCGCGGCGGCGCTGGTCGGCTGGGTCCTGACGCCGCGACTCGCGGATGCCGTGCGGACCACAAGGTCGCCCGCTCCGGCCGTGTGATGAGCGGTGCGAGCGTGGCGCACCCAGCGCCCGGCGGCCGGTGTCCCGGGCGAGCCTCCCGCCCCGCGGCAGGTCCCCTCTGGCGCGTGCGCTAGACTCGGGCCCCGCTCGCGCGCCCACGCGCGCACGGCCATTCGACCCGTGACGAGGAGGTCCCACCTTCGTGTCCGCCGCCGAGGAGCTTCGGGCGAAGATTCGCGAGGTCCCGGACTTCCCCAAGCCGGGGATCCTGTTCTACGACATCACCACGCTGCTCAAGGACGCGACCGCGTATCGGGACGCGGTCCGCGAGATGCTGGAGCCCTATCGCGGCGACCAGCTGGACATCGTGGTCGGCATGGAGTCGCGAGGCTTCATCTTCAGCGCGCCGATGGCGTACGAGCTCGGTGCCGGCCTGGTGCCGGTTCGGAAGCTGGGCAAGCTGCCGGCGGAGACGCTCTCGGTCGAGTACGCGCTCGAGTACGGCTCCAACACCCTGGAGATCCACCGCGATGCGATCCAGCCGGGCCAGAAGGTGCTCATCGTCGACGACCTCCTCGCGACGGGTGGCACGGTCCAGGGCACGATCGAGCTCGTCGAGCGGCTGAAGGGCGAGATCATCGGGCTGGCGTTCCTGGTCGAGCTCGAGTTCCTGAACGGCCGCGACCGGCTCGGCGGCCGTCGCGTGACGAGCGTCATCCGGTACTGACGGTCCCGCCGAGGAGCGGCCCGCGCCTGTGATCGACGACCGAACGAACGGCCCAACGCACGACAGAGCCGGCCCGCCGGCTGAGGCCGACGCCCACGAGGACGATCGGGCCGCGCCCGAGCTGGCCGCGCCCGAGCTGGCCGCGCCCGAGCTGGCCGCGCCCGATCCACGGCTCGAGGCGACTGCGCCGGAGCCGGCGGCGCCGGACCGGCCCGCGCCCGAGCCGTTCGACGTCCAGCGGCGCCAGTTCTTCCGGCGCTTCGCGGGCGAGATCATCAGCAGCGCCGGCCAGGTCGTCGGCGCGGTCACGGAGCTGCGCGACCGGTCCGCCGCCGAGGCATCGGCGCTGCTGGGCCCGCGCGGTCTGGGCATCGGCGCATCGACCGGCGTGAGCGGGGCGACCCCCGTCGAGGCGATCGCGACATCCGCGGGCGACGGCGCGCCGAGCGGCGCACCGGCCGGCTTCCGCACGCCGTTCCGCTTCGACACGGACGATGTGCTCCTCGTGATCGACCAGCGCCGCCTCCCGGACGAGCTCGTGGAGCTTCCCGTCCGCAGCTCGAACGACGCCGCCCGGGTGATCAGGGACATGGTCGTCCGCGGCGCGCCCGCGATCGGCCAGGTGGCCGCCATCGGGCTGGGACTCACGGCCCGCCGTGCGGCGAAGGCCCAGCCCCACGCGAGGCGCGCCATCCTCGATGGCGCCGCGAGCAGCCTCCGGGACGCGCGACCCACCGCGGTGAACCTCGGCTGGGCGGTCGACCGGCTGATGGCCCGCTACGACGAGATCGGCAGGCTCTCGAAGGAGGGCGGTGCGATCGCAGAGGCGCTGTGGGACGAGGCCATGGCGATCGTCGCGGAGGCAACCGACGACCACGGCCGCCTGGCCGAGGCCGGCCAGTCTGTCCTCCCGGCCACCGAGGGCCGGCCGCTTCGGATCCTGACGCACTGCAACACCGGGCCGCTCGCCTGCGGCCAGTTCGGCACGGCCCTCGGGATCGTGCAGGCAGCCCACGCCGCCGAGCGGCCGCTTCACGTCTGGGTGGACGAGACCCGCCCGTACCTCCAGGGCGCTCGTCTCACGGCCTGGGAGCTGGACCAGGCGGGCATCGACCACACGCTGATCCCGGACATGGCCGCGGGGCCGATCATGGCCAGCGGCGAGGTCGACGTGATCCTCGTCGGTGCGGATCGGGTCGCGGCCAACGGGGACACCGCGAACAAGCTCGGCACCTACACGCTCGCCGTGCTCGCGAAGCGGCACGGAATCCCGTTGGTGGTCGCGGCGCCGCTCTCGTCGGTCGACCTCTCGACGCCGGACGGCGCGGGCATCCCCATCGAGGACCGCTCTGCGGCGGAGGTGACGGAGCTGCGTGGGATCCGAATCGCGCCCGAGGGCACGGCGGTGAGGAACCCGGCGTTCGACGTGACACCCGCGGACCTCATCACGGCGATCGTCACCGAGGAGGGGGCGCTGCGTGCGCCCTTCGACGAGTCGCTCCGCGCCGCGATGGACCGCCGCGAGGCGCGCCGGGCGGGTGCGAAGCCCTACGCACTCGAGCCCGCGAAGCCCGTGGGAGCCGCGTTCTGATGCCGTCGACCGGACCGCACGCCTGATGGCGACCGTCGCCCTCGATCGCGCCTCGACCAGGCTCGTCGCGGAGCCGACGGCCGACCACGCGCTGATCCGCTCGTTCCTGGAGCGGGATCGCCTCTACAGCGCCTACGCCCTCGCCGACCTGGAGGACCGCGAGAGCGGCCGCGCTCGCTGGGGAATAGCACGGGCGGGCGACGAGGTCGTCTCGCTGGTGCTGGAGTACGGCGGTCCATCGCCGCAGCCGCTGTTCATCACCGGCCGCGACGACGGCATCGAGGCGGTCCTGCGCGACGTCATCCGGCCGTCGATCGCGTACCTCGCCTACCTGCCCGCCAGCGAGCGGGCGGTCGCGAGCCGCTACCGGCTCGAGCCCGGGCCGCCCATGGTCCGGATGTGGGTCGACCGCTCGACCTTCCGGCCCGCCGTCGATCTCGGCGTCGAGCCCCTCTCCCCGTCCGACGTCGGGGAGCTGAACCGCCTGTACCGGCTCGGGTTCGGGAGCTGGCTCGCGCCGCAGGCCGTCGCCGAGGGCGTGTACTTCGGGATCCGCGTGAACCGCCGGCTCGTGGCGGCCGCCGGCACCCACGTCATCGGCCGGAAGACCGGGATCGCGGTCGTCGGGAACGTGCTGACGCAGCCGGAGTTCCGCGGGCGGGGCTACGCGCAGGCCACCACCACCGCCGTCACGGCCCGACTCCTCGAGTTCTGCGACCATGTCGTGCTCAACGTCCGGTCGGACAACCCTCCGGCGCTGAACGCGTACCGGCGGCTCGGGTACGCCGAGCACGTGCGGTTCGAGGAACGGCTCGGCCATCGCATCGGCTCGCTGTGGGCCGACGTCGCCGCGGCGCTTCGGCGCTTCGCCCGGAACAGGGAGTCCCAGCCACGATGACGATGACTCGCGAGGCGCATGACGTCACGGACCTCGG
>DASTIE010000001.1:0-61245 GCA_035717865.1 Candidatus Limnocylindrales bacterium | reverse complement strand
CGACGAGGAGCTGATCATCCGCGACATGGACCTCGACCTCGTCCAGCAGGTCCGCCAGACGTGGCAGTTTTACCGGGATCGCCGCCCCGACGCCTACGACGACCTCGTCCGCCCGTAGCGCGTCGCACGCCGAACGCAGACGCCGCGCGACGGCTCGGCGGTCGGCGGTTCGTTCGCGTGCGGAGGCCACAATCGAAACCTATTCGGCAAGGGGCGCGTACTGACGAGGTTTTGGGACGAGACCGAGCAGCGAGTGCCTGGATCGATGCCGGTCGCGGTCGCCGATCGAGCGTGATCGAGCACCCCCCGCGCTCGGCGGCGTGATCAGGCGGGCATCGGCAAGGCGTCGAGCCTGTGAACGAGGGTTGGTAACCGCGCGATAAGCCGCAACTCGTTGATAGGTTTCCAATGTCGCCACGAAAGAGCCAGCCGGCCAACCCCAGGGCGGCCCTCGAGCTCCGACGGGTAGCCGACGCATTCGGCGTCCGGGTTCGCGACGCCCGGCTCGCGCGCGGCTGGTCGGTGACGGAGCTCGCCGCGCGGGCAGGCGTGTCGCCGGACATGGTCTACCGCGTCGAGTCGGGGACGCCTGCATCGGCCGGGACGATGGTGCGCCTCGCAGTGGCCTTGACCGCAGGCTCGAGATCGATGTCGTCGAGCGCCGTCGCAGGCTTGGCGCGAACCTGTCGACAGACATGGTCCACTCGGCGATTGGCGAGCTCGAGGCGATCGAGCTTCGTCGGCGCGGGTACGGCGTAGGAATCGATGAGCCGTATCAGCACTACCAGTTCGCCGGCCGGGCGGACGTGGTGGCGTGGACGTCGAAAGCCGAGCGCTCCTCCATCTGGCCGCGTGATTGATCGTCAGGAACGACTTGGGACCGGGCCCTCTGCGTCTCCGCGCGTCGCGGGCGGCGCGGCGGCATCGATCCAGCCTTCGCGCAGCGCCAGCACGGCGAGCTCGGTTCGGTTCATCACGCCGTAGCGGTTGAAGAGCCGGCGCAGGTGGCTCTCGACGGTCTTCAGCGAGAGCACGAGCTCGGATGCGATCTGGTCATTGCTCGCTCCAGCAGCCAGGAGGACGAGCAGCTCGATCTCGCGAACGCTGGGACGCCTCCGCGCCAGGCTGATGGAGGTCAATGTGGATGCGGAGAAAGCCGTCGCGCCCGCGGCGACTGAGCGGATCGCCGCGACGATCTCCGCGAGCTCGGCGGTCTTGAGCAGGTAGCCGCGCGCGCCTCGCTCGAACGCCGCACGCACCAACGTCGGGTAGTCGAACGCCGACAGCATCAGGAACCGCGGCCGCGGGCGGCTGCCGAACCGCTCGAGCAACCGCAGCCCCTCTGCTTCGCCGCCCATCTGCACGTCGCAGACAACGAGGTCGAGATCCGCCCCCAGCCGCTCGATGACCTCGGTCGCCTCTGCCAGGTTGCGGGCGATGGCGGGCTCCTCTAGGTCCGCCTCCTCCTCGACGAGGCGGACCAGGCTGTCCGTCACCGCCGGGTGATCGTCGACGACGAGGATCCGGATTCCCACCCCGACCTCAGGCCGCGGGCCAGGCGAATGTCACCATCGTGCCGCCGCTCGCCGGGCTGACGACCTGGACCTCGCCATGGACGTCCGCCGCCTGGGAGCGCATGTCCGAGATGCCGACGCGATCCCTGTCCCGTGACGCCGTGGCTGGCCCGAAGCCGCGTCCGTCGTCGGCGACGGAGATCCGAACCTCATCGGACCGGGCGAGCACGGCGAGCTCCAGGCGCGAGGGCGCCGCATGCTGCAGCGCATTCTCGATCGCCAGCTGGGCGATCCGGAACGCTGCGCGCTCGACCTCGCGAGGAGGTCGCGTCTCCGTCGTTCGATCGTCGACCGACAGCTGGATGTCCATCGACGCTCGCTCCTCAGCACGACCGATGAGCCATTCGATCGCCTCGACGATGCCGAACTCCTCGAGCACGACGAGCCGGCGCTCGGCCATGAGATCCCGGACCTCCCGCTCGAGCTGGCGCAGCCGATCGGCGACCTCCACGTCCGCGGCCCCGGTCTCGTAGCGCGTCCGGATGTCGGCGAGCGAGGGCAGGATCTGTGCGTGTAGGTCGGAGGCGAGCCTGGAGCGCTCCGCGGCCGCGGTGCTCCGCCGGAGTGCCGCCCTGGCCGCCAGCGTCTCAATCGCGACCGTCTCCAGGTACATGAACGGCCGGAGCGGCCGCCGTGCCGTGGCCTCCGCCTCGGCGATCGCGGGGACGAGTCGATTTCGCATCGCCTCGAAGGCCGCCAGGACCAGCAGCAGCCCGAGCACCACCGTGGCCATGTAGAACGCCCAAAGTGGTCCTTCGAGCAGCGGCAGCAGGTCGTCGTCGCCGACCAGCTGTCCAACCGATGCCCACGCAGCGACGCCGATCCCTGCCGCGGTCAAGGTGGACCACGGCACGCTCGCGGTGTCCCCACGCCCTCTCGACCTGGACGCCTCCACGAGCGCCATGGAGGCGGCCGCGAGGCCCGACGCGGTGACCACGAGCAAGACACCGGCGATGAACACCCAGCTCGCCGTCGGGATCCACGTCCCGTCGGGATCCTGGACGAGCTTCTGGACTTCGACGTCCACGGCCGTGGAGAAGATCACGCCACTGCTGATCGCGAGCGAGATGGAAACGGCCGTCCACGACACGTACGCGCTCCACCGCGCCCCGATGATCGCGATGAGAACCGCGAGCAGCGGCAGCAGCGTGTGGCCCTGGGCCGCGCCCGGGGTCTGGAGGCCGCCGACAGCCACGACCCCCGCGACGGTCAGCGCAGCCATGACGGCGTAGCCCAGGCGGCGCGGCACGGTCCCGGATCGGCGCGTGGCTGCCGCCGCCGAGACGAAGCGCAGGGCCTCGTTGCGGACACTGCCCATGAGCGCCAGGCCGAGGACCGTGAGCGTGATAAAGGGTGACGAGAACCAGTCAACGAAGCTCTGTGCGATCCCGTCATAGGAGCCGCCGTCCACGCGGACCGCGGTCTGGGCGACAACGGTAACCACGCTGATCGCGACGATGGCGACGAGCAGGACCGGTACCGCCCTGGCGAGGCGGCGCGGCGGTGTCGATGCGAACGCGCCGATCGCCGCCGTCGTCGCGGGCACGAGCGCCAGACCCGCAACGAGGCGCACAAGGAAGACGGGGCTGCCACTCGCCTCGTCGTCGTATCGGATCGCCTCCATGGCCCAGCCAGCGAGGAGGCATGCGGCGGCGAAAAGCGCGAATGCCACGGCATCGTTGCGCCGGCGGAGCCTCCATGCGAGCGGGATGAGGACGGCTCCGGAGAGCGCCTGGTACCACGCGCGATCCAGGTAGGAGCTGGGCTCGAACGGCGGGGGAGGGCTCACCGACAGGAGCCCAACGACCGCGACCGCCACCAGGACCGAGCCTCCGGCGATGGCAGCTGCGATCGCGAATGGCGAAAGGTGGAGTGCGAGTCCTGCTCTCATTGCTCGGAGCGTACGCACTGTCGGGCGGGCCGCAATCGATCAATACCCGCAATCTGCGCGGTACTCTCACCGCCTCACACCACGACGGGGAGACAATGCAGTTCGGATTCACGCTCAAGCCGGAGCACTCGATCCAGGACACGCTGGCGCTGGCGAAGCTGGGCGAGGAGGTCGGGTTCGACTACCTGTGGCTCTTTGACTCGCACGTCCTGTGGCGCGAGCCGTACGTGCTGCTCGCGCTCATCGCGGAGCACACGGATCGCCTCAGGCTCGGCACGTGCGTCACGAACCCGGGCACGCGCGAGCCCTCCGTCACGGCCTCCGACCTCGCCACCCTGAACGAGATCAGCGGCGGTCGCATGGACCTCGGCATCGGCCGTGGCGACTCCGCCCGGCGCGTGCTCGGCAAGCCGCCCATCACGCTCGCGAACACCGAGGAGGCGATCCACGTCATCCGCGAGCTCGTCGAGGGCCGGCCGGTGACCTACGAGGGCACGGAGCTCAACCTGCCGTGGAGCGGCAAGCACAGGCTCCCGGTGTGGGTCGCGGGGTACGGGCCGATGGCGCTGTCGATGACCGGTCGCGTCGCGGACGGCGTGATCCTGCAGCTCGCGGACCCGGACCTCATCCGGTGGTTCGTCGGCCAGGTCCGCGAGGCGGCGTCCGGCGCCGGCCGCGACCCGGCCTCGATCAAGGTCCAGGCGGCCGCGCCGCTGCACGTCGGCGATCGTGACCTCGGGCGGGAGCGGACCCGGTGGTTCCCAGCGCTCGTCTCGAACCACGTCGTGGATCTCGTGAACAAGTACCCGCGCGAGCAGCTGCCCGAGACGCTCACGGGCTACATCACGGACCGGACTGGCTACGACTATCACCACCACGCGGAGGTCGGCTCGTCGAACGCCGGCTTCGTCGGCGACGAGGTGACGGACCGCTTCTGCGTGCTCGGTGAGGTCGACGAGATCGTCGAGAAGCTGCGCGTCCTAGCAGACGCCGGGGTCGACCAGTTCAACGTCTACCTGATGAACGGCGACGAGCGCGAGCAGCTCGAGAAAATCGGTCACGAGGTCATCCCGGCCATGGCGGGCGCCGTCTCGCGGGGCTAGGATCGACGCGTCGACGGGCCGCCGGGCCCGAGCGTGAGGAGCGACATGGACAAGAAGGCGAAGACCCCGAAGAAGCCGAAGCAGAACAAGGCGAAGACCGCCAAGTAGCCGACGAGCCCCGGAAACCCGGGGCTCCATCCTTTCGGACACCCTTGCTGAGCGCGGTGTCGCCGCGCGCCGCCTCGATGTGCCGGTCCGGTGCGGTCCCGGTCGCTCTTGGGACGTTTGTCACGGTCCCTGCACCGAAGGTCCGCCTTCCTCTCCGAACCGCCGCGAGCGAGACTCGGCCTGTCCAACAAACCCGGCACTTTCGCCACAGTCGAGGCTTCTCATGCCGACCCTGGCCTTCCGGCGTCATGACCCCTGGTGGGACGTGGATGGTTCCGCCGCACGGCGCCGCTACCGCTACACGCGGTTCGTCTCGTTCCTGGCGTTCGTCTTCTCGCTCACGGCGCTGTTCGGCTCCGGAGCGCTCTGGGCGATCCACCTCGGCTTCGCGCATATGCTCGGGATCCACGTGCCCTTCGGCGTCTAGCGCGGCTACGATCTGCTCCTCATCGAAGGAGGAGCGATGCGCACCCTGATCTCGAACGGCACCGTCGTCACCGCCGAAGGCTCGTACGCCGCCGACGTCCTCGTCGACGGCGAGGCGATCGCCCAGATGGGGCTGAACCTCCGGGAAGGCGTCACCGCCGACGAGACCATCGATGCGTCCGGGAAGTACGTCATCCCCGGCGGGATCGACGTCCACACGCACATGAAGCTGCCGTTCGGCGGCACCTTCGCGAAGGACGACTTCTTCACCGGCACGCGCGCGGCGGCGTTCGGCGGGACGACCACCATCGTCGACTTCGCCGTCCAGTCGAAGGGCAGGACGCTGCGCGAGGGTCTCGATGCCTGGCACGCGCTCGCGGAGGGCAACGCGGTCGCCGACTACGGCTTCCACATGATCATGAGCGACGTCACGGACGAATCGCTCAAGGAGATGGACCAGCTCGTCGCGGAGGGCATCCCCGACTTCAAGCTGTTCACCGCCTACCCCGGCGTGTTCTACAGCGACGACGGGGCGATCTTCCGGGCGATGCAGCAGACCGGGAAGAACGGCGGCCTGATCATGATGCACGCCGAGAACGGCCTGGCGATCGACATCGTCGCGGCGGACCTCGTGGCCGAGGGCAAGACCGACCCGCTGTACCACGGCATCGCGCGCTACCCGGTCTTCGAGGGCGAGGCGACGAACCGCGTCATCCGGCTCGCGGAGGCGGCCCAGGTCCCGGTGTACATCGTCCACCTCTCCGCAACGGACGCCCTGGAGGCCGTACGCGACGCCCGCGATCGCGGCTCGCAGGCCTTCGCCGAGACGTGCCCGCAGTACCTCTTCCTGTCACTCGACGACATGGGCAACGGGTTCGAGGGCGCCAAGTTCGTGTGCTCCCCGCCGCTGCGAACCGCCGATCACCAGGACGACCTCTGGACCGGCCTCATCAAGGACGACCTGCAGGTCGTGAGCACGGACCACTGCCCGTTCGACTTCCACGGCCAGAAGGACCTCGGCAAGGGCGACTTCCGGAAGGTCCCGAACGGCTTGCCGGGCGTCGAGGATCGCCTCGACCTCCTCCACGATGGCGGCGTGATGGGCGGCCGCATGACGAAAGAGCGCTGGGTGGAGATCTCGTCCACCGCGCCCGCCAAGCTCTTCGGGATGTACCCGAGGAAGGGCTCGATCACGGTCGGCGCGGACGCCGACATCGTCGTGTACGACCCAAATCGCACGCACACGATCTCCGCCAGGACTCACCACATGGCCGTCGACTACTCGTGCTACGAGGGCCGCGAGGTGCAGGGCGGCTCCGACATCGTCATGAGCCGCGGCTCGGTCGTCGTCCGGAACGGCGAGTTCACGGGCAGGAAGGGCGCCGGCAGGTTCATCAAGCGCTCCACGGCCGACTTCGCGCGGATGGCCTAGCGGCCTCCACCTGGGTGGCAAGGATCGACGGCGCGCGGTTCGGGCACGTCAACGTGACGGGCGCCGACTGGCGTCGCCTCGCGCGCTTCTACACCGATGTCTTCGGCTGCGAGCTCGTTCCGCCGGAGCGCGACATCTCCGGCCCGCACCTGGATCGCGCAACCGGCGTGACGGGCGCCCATCTCACCGGCGCACACCTGCGGCTGCCTGGCTACGGGCCCGAGGGTCCGACGATCGAGATCTTTCAGTACGACAGCGTCGAGCCCGCGCGCGAGGCGCGGGTCGATCGCGCCGGATGGGGCCACGTGGCGTTCCAGGTTCCCGATGTGCCGGCCGCCCTCGATGTCGTCCTGGCTGCGGGAGGCGGCCGCGTCGGCGACATCGTCACGACCACGACGGCGGCGGGCCGCCAGGTCACGTGGTGCTACGCGACCGATCCGGACGGCAACATCGTCGAGCTGCAGGCGTGGTCATGACCCGTGCGGGCGGCCAGGCCACCGCCTCCGCCCCACCGCTGCGCCTCGCCGTGGAGGCCCACGTCGACCGGCTCGCCGAGGTGCGCGCCTTCGTTCGCGATGCGGTCCATGCCTTCGGCGGCTCGAAGCGTGCCGCGGAGGACCTCGTGCAGGCGGTCGACGAGGTGACGTGCAACGTCATGCTCCATGGCTACGACGGCAAGCCCGGCGAGATCGAGGTCCAGGCGGCGCTCCGCGATGGATCGATCGAGATCAGGATCCTGGATCGGGCACCCGCGTTCGACCCCACCGTGCTCGCCGACCCCGGGGGGCGCGCGCCCCGCCGGCCCGGCAACGCGGGCGTGGGGCTGCATCTCGCTCGAACGATGACCGATGCGGTGCGGCATCATGTCCGTCCCGGCGGCGGCAACGAGCTGACGCTCGTCCGCTCGATCGACGACAACCCGGCCGAGGAGGACAGACCGATGGCGATGACGATCGATGTCGAGGACCTCGGCGGGTCGCCGGCCGTCAGCGTCCTCGCGCTCGACGGGGAGCTCGACGCCTCGAACTACGAGCGCGTCATCGAGGCCGTCCGCGAGGCCTACGCGCGCGGCGCCCGCGGGCTCGTCGTCGATCTGTCGAAGCTCGGCTTCATGGCCAGCTCCGGCCTCTTCGCCCTCCACTCGGCGTTCCGCATCATGCGCGGCGAGACGCCGCCGGATCCAGAGGCCGGCTGGGGCGCGCTCCACGAAGTTGCCGGCGACCAGGAGGGCGAGGCGGCCACCGTCCGCCTCGCCGCGCCGCAGGAGGCGATCGCGCGCGTCCTGGAGCGAACCGGCATCGGCAGGCTCTTTCCGATCGATGCCGATCGGAGCAGCGCCGTCGCCGCGCTGCAGGGAGCCTGACCGACGACCTCCGACGCGGAGCTCCTCGAGCGCGAGCTCCAGGTCGCCCAGCGGATCCAGCGCACCCTCGTCCTGCTCGCGGGAGTCGAGGCGGACGGCTGGGAGATCGCGAGCGACTACCGGCCCGCGCGATCGATCGGCGGCGACTTCTTCGACGTCTTCCCGCTGCTCGATCCGGACCGGCCGCGGCACCTCGGCATCGTCATCGCGGACGTGTCCGGAAAGGGCATCGCCGCGGCCGTGATGATGGCCTTCGCGCGGGCCGTGCTGCGCTCCGCACTCGACCGTTCCGGCGACCCCGTGCAGGCGCTGGAGCTCACGAACGGCATCCTCGTCAACGAGCGGCGCACGGGCCTCTTCATCACGGTCCTGTGCGGCGTCCTCGACCTGGACACGGGCGTCCTCGAGTACGCGAATGCCGGACACGAACGGCCGCTGCTCGCCCGTCCGGACGGCTCTGATCCCACGTGGGTCGAGGGCGCGGGGCCGCTCCTCGGAGTCTTCGGCAGGCTGGACCTGACCCTCCAGCGCCTCGAGATCAAGCCCGGGGAGCGAATCGTGCTGTACACGGACGGCATCACCGACGCCGCGGCGCCGGACGGGTCCCGGTTCGGTGACCTGCGCCTCTTCTCGAAGATCACGGAATGCGGCGTCGCTGACACCGCCGAGGACACCGCTCGTTCGGTCATCCAGTCGGTGCTGGCGTTCCAGGGATCGGCGCAACCCGCCGACGACCTGGCCCTCCTCGTGTTCCGACGGCTGCCGGCCGCCTAGCCGACGAGGGGGCGCCCCATCGACTCGCGCCAGCGCTCGTTGAAGTCGAACAGCAGGCGGTCCTTGCGCGGGTAGACGCCGCCCTTGTAGCCGCGCGAAGACACCCCGAGCTGGGCGCGCTCGCAGACCTGCCAGTCCTGGCGGCTGATGAGGTCCCACAGCTCGACCGTCGGGCTCGGGTCGAAGCTAGGGAGCGCCAGTGCCTCCGGCCGGAAGTAGAACTCGGAGACGACCGTGGTTCGGGCGGGCCCGTTCGGGTAGACGAGGTAGGCCATCACCGAATCCGGGTGCATGTTGACCATGAGGTTCGGGAACTGGAAGGCGCCGTAGTACATGCCGTAGTCCTCGGCGAAGAGGTCCGGGAACTTCGGCAGGTCCGAGGTGCCGGTAGCGGTGAACGAGGTCGCGCCGGGAGCCATCTCGTTGCCGCCGTCGCGCGTCTCGCCGTCCCAGACCTCGCCCTTCCGGTACAGCGGGATGACCTGGACGAGCTCCGGGTGGATCTGCGGGCAGTGGAGGCACTCGTTGTAGTTCTCGACGATGATCTTCCAGTTCGCGGCAACGTCGTACGTGATGCGGCGCGCCAGGCGCAGCTCGCCCAGCCGGTAGCGTTCGAAGTCGAGGATCGTCTCGTTGCTGTTGCCCAGCCAGTCGACGAGGCTCCCCGGCTCGTCCGCGAGCGACACGAACAGGAAGCCGCCCCGCTCGTCGACGGCGACCTCGTTCAGCCGGTACTCGGCGCGCTCGAACTGCTCGTCCTCGTGGACGTTCGGCGTGGCGAGGAGCCGGCCGTCGAGGTCGTAGGACCAGGCGTGGTACGGGCACTTGATGGCCTTGCCGACCGTGCCGCAGGCGGGCTCGTCGTCCAGGATCTTGGTCCCGCGGTGGGCGCAGACGTTGTAGAACGCCCGGAGCTCGCCGTCGCGGTTTCGCACGACGAACACGGACTCGCCGGCCACGTCGCGGACGAGGTAGCTGCCGGTTGCCGGGACCTCCTCGGCGCGCCCGATGCAGAACCAGCCGCCGTGGAAGAGCCGTTCGCGCTCCTCGTCGTAGACCGCCTGGCTGGCGTAGTCCGCACCAGCGAGCGTCGGGCGGGGGCGCCACTCGCGCACGCCGACGCCCTGAACGCGCGGTCGATCCTGGGTGACGATGTCGACCTCCTCGCGAGTGGCTGTGGGTTGGCTCATGGTTTCAGGTCGCGAGCGGCGCTGCCTGGTCCGTCGGCTCCGGCTGGGAGCCGGACCGGAGCGCGGCAAGCCGGACCTTCCGCAGGGACCCGCGACGCAGGGCGCGACGGCCCCTGAAGAGCGCCGCGTCCACGCGCGCAGCGACGGACAAGGGAGCAGCGCCGAAACCCGGTGCGGGCGAGGCCAGCGGGGCCGGATATGCCGTGCTCGCCACCTCCGCGTCGAACACCGCTGCCGCGCCCGGATGCGCGAAGACGTGATCGAGGCGGTGACTCGCGAGATAGTCCGCGAATCGCTGCCAGCGGGCCGCGTGCCCCGCGATCAGCGGCCCGAAGTCCGCCTCCTGTACCAGCAGCGCCGGATCGATATCCGGCGCGACCTCCCGGACCGGCCGATGCGGGATTTCGAAGTACCGCGCCAGCTCGAGGGTCCGGCTGTCGTGCGGGAGCACGACGACCGGCGTGCCGGCGAGGACCGCGGCGATGGAGCCGTGGATCCGGCTCCCGAACACGGCAGCGAACCCCCGCAGGTACTCCACCCATGGCCACGGGTCCAGGAACAGCCGCATCCGGCCGCCTTCGATCAATGGATGGCTCGGATGCACCGGCATCGCGTCGCCCGGCAGGCCGCGCTTCCAGGGCACGCCCCACAGGAGGAGCTCGATGCTCTCGAGGTCCTGCGCGATGTACTCGAGCTTCGGGTAGCGCGCGAGGTTGGCCCTCACGATCGGCGCCATGGCGGCCGTGTACGGCGAGATCGTGATCGCGACGCGTGCATCGCCCGTGAGGTCGACGACGCGCGGTGCCGGCAGCGCCGGGCCGCCGGCGAACATCGATGGACAGCCGATCACCGCGACGTCGTGGAAGCCGAGGCCCCGCACGTAGTCGGCGGTCAGCTCGCCACGAACCCCGATCGATGGGCCGCGATCGAGCACGGCGCGGAGGAATGCGCGGATGGCGGGCTCCATCGGCCGGAGCCGGGAGAAGTCGCCGGCGACACTGCCCTGCGCCGCCACCCCGAGGACGGTGACCGGGATTCGGAGCCGGGACAACAGGGCGGCGTGCTGCAGGAGGCTCGACTCGTAGAACGGCCGGAAGGCATTGGCCAGCGGCACGACATAGTGGTCGAAGCGCTCGTTGATCATGCCGGCGTCGCGCGCGCCGACCCGCGCTCGATCCGGTTCGATCCTCACGCCCGGCGCCGAGAGCAGCTTCTGGGCTGCGCCGATGAACAGGAGGTTCCCGGCGTTGCCGAGGATCAGGTTGCGCTCGAGGACCTCGCGCGCAGGCCTGGCGTCAAGCGTGTTCTTGGGGGCCCGAAGCAGGATTCGCATCCCGGCCCGTTGGTCCGCTCAGCGGGTTCGAGGAAAGCCGAGGTCGACCCGGGAGGTTCCGGGGTCCGGCCAGCGCGACGTCACGACCTTGCCCCGCGTGTAGAACTGGATGCCCTCCGGCCCGTACATGTGGAGGTCGCCGAACAGCGAGCCCTTCCAGCCGCCGAAGCTGTAGTACGCGACGGGCACGGGAATGGGCACGTTGATCCCGACCATGCCGACGTTCACATCGAACTGGTACTGCCGGGCCGCGCCGCCGTCGCGGGTGAAGATCGCGGTGCCGTTGCCGTACTGGTTGTCGTTGACGAGCTGGAGCGCCTCGTCGTAGGTCGTCGCGCGGACGACCTCCAGGACCGGCCCGAAGATCTCGTTGCAGTACGAGTCCATGTCCGGCGTGACGCGATCCAGCAGCGACGGTCCGAGGAAGAAGCCCGAGGACCGGTACGAGTCGTGCTCGCGTCCGTCGACGATGACGGTCGCGCCCTGGTCGCGGCCGCGATCGAGGTACGACGCGACCTTGTCGCGGTGCTCGCGCGTGACCAGCGGGCCCATCTGGGCATGCTCGTCCGTGCCCGGGCCGACGTTGATCTTCGACAGCCTGGCGGTGATCGCTTCGACCAGCGGATCGGCCACGTCACCGACGGCTACCACGACCGAGACGGCCATGCACCGCTCGCCCGAGGAGCCGTAGGCCGCCGAGACCGCCGCGTCGGCGGCCATCTCGATGTCCGCGTCCGGGAGCACGACCATGTGGTTCTTCGCGCCGCCGAGGGCCTGCACGCGCTTGCCGTGCTTCGTGCCCGTCTCGTAGATGTGCCGCGCGATCGGCGTGGAGCCGACGAAGCTGACCGCCGCGATCTGGGGGTGCTCGAGGATCGCGTCGACCGCCACCTTGTCGCCCTGGACGACGTTGAAGACGCCGTCCGGCACGCCGGCCTCCGCGAGCAGCTCGGCCATGTAGATCGAGGCGGACGGGTCCTTCTCCGAAGGCTTCAGGATGAAGGTGTTGCCGCACGCGATCGCGTTGGCGAACATCCACATCGGGACCATCGCCGGGAAGTTGAACGGCGTGATCCCGGCCACGACGCCGAGGGGCTGGCGGATCATGTAGACGTCGACGCCGGTCGAGGCCTGCTCCGAGTAGCTGCCCTTCATGAGGTGCGGAACGCCGGTCGAGAACTCGATGTTCTCCAGGCCGCGCGCGACCTCCCCCAGCGCGTCGGACGGGACCTTGCCGTGCTCGGCGGTCAGGAATGCCGCGATCTCGTTGCGATGCTGGTCGACCAGGTTCCGGATGCGGAACATGATCTCCGTGCGCCGCGACAGCGACGTCGATCGCCATGCGGGGAACGCCGCGCGGGCCGCGGCGACCGCGGCGTCGACCTCCTCGACCGAGGCGAAATCGACCTCGCGGGCGACCGCGCCGATCGCAGGGTTGTAGACCGGGCCGCGACGGCCGGACGTGCCGGCGACGCGCTTGCCGCCGATCCAGTGCGGGACGCTGTCGGTGGCGGGGGTGGAGCGCTCGAGCTCCGGCTCGGCGACCTGGGTCATGCTCGGAACCTCGGTTTGCAGGCGTGAAGAGCTGTTCGAATGTCCTTCAAGGGTACCCCCGGAGGACGAATCCGAAGGCCCTCCCCGGCTACGCCGGGTGTCCTTCCACGTCCAGCGACGGGCGTCCGGCGGTCACGGGACGGCGCCAGCGCGTGACGACGCCGACAACGGCGGCAGCGAACACGACCACCGCGAGCGCCTGCTCCATGCGCAGCGGACCGACGTCGGCTGGATCCCGCCAGGTCGTGGCGACAGCGAGCCGGACCACCGCCCAGAGCCCGAGCGCGATGAACAGGCCGGCACCCGCTCGCCGCGAGTCGCCGGCGAGCCGGGAGAGCAAATACAGCAGCGGCAGGGTGGCGGCCACGAGCAGGCCCTCGTAGACCTGCGACGGGTGCGCGGGCAGCTCTGCCGCCAGGGAGCCCCACGGCCCGGGTCCGGCGTAGGCCGTCGCCCACGGCAGGTCGCTGACCGCGCCCTGGCCGGTCCCACCGAGCACGCCGATGAACTTCCCGGCGGCCAGCACGAACAGCAGCGGCAGCACCGCCGCCTGCATCCAGCGGCCGACCGGCGCGCCCAGGAGCCGCGCGATCAGGGCCCCGGTGAGGATCGCGAGCGGCACCGCCAACGTGAGCGTGAGCCCACCCTGCCCCGGGTCGACGATCGCCGCCGTGTTCGCGTGGTAGTAGTCGAGGTGGTCGAGGACGTAGCCGAGCCGGCCGCCGATGATCGCGCCGGGCACCGCGCCGACGCTGATGAACACCAGGTCGTCCAGCCGCAGGCCGGCCGAGGGATCATCCGGGTCGCCCGACGGCATCCGTGAGGCGGTCCGCGCCGCGACCAGGAGCCCGAGCAGCAGGACGATCGCGAGCGCGAGCGTCTCGTAGCGAACGGACGAGGTGTCGCCCAGCCGCAGGACGGGGTCGAGCGTGATGGTGATGACGGCGAGCTGCACGCCGCGAGTGTAGGGTCCCGGTCTAGGCCGGCAGCTTCGCCACGAGCTCGCGAACGGCGCCCGCGGAGTGGTCGAACGCGGCCTGCTCCTCGGCAGTCAACTTGATCTCGATCACCCGCTGCATGCCGCCCTCTCCGAGCACGACCGGCACGCCGACGAACAGCCCGTCGACGCCGTACTCGCCCTCGAGCAGGACGGCGCAGGGCAGGACGCGGCGGCGATCACGCAGGATCGAATCGACCATCTCGAACGTCGAGGCCGCGGGCGCGTAGAACGCCGACCCGGTCTTGAGCAGTGCCACGACCTCGGCGCCGCCGTTGGCGGTGCGGTCCTCGAGCGCCTTGACGCGCTCGGCGGGCAGGAGCTCCGTGATCGGGATCCCGGCGACGGTCGAGTAGCGCGACAGCGGGACCATCGTGTCGCCGTGGCCGCCGAGCACGAAGGCGCTCACGTCCTCCACGGACACCTCGAGCTCCTGGGCGATGAACGTCCGGAAGCGGGCGGAATCGAGCACGCCGGCCATGCCGATGACGCGCTCGCGCGGGAACCCGGAGGCCTGCATCGCGACGTGGCACATCGCGTCCAGCGGGTTGGTCACGACGATCAGCACCGCGTCCGGGGACTGCGCGGCGGACGCTTCCACGACCGCCTTCACGATCCCCGCGTTCTTCGCAAGCAGGTCGTCGCGGCTCATGCCCGGCTGGCGGGCGAGCCCGGAGGTGACGACGATCACGTCCGAGCCGGCCGTGTCGGCGTAGTCGTTCGTGCCGGTGACGCGGGCGTCGTGGCCGACCACCGGCGCCGCCTCGGCGAGATCGAGGCCCTTGCCCTGCGGCAGCCCCTCGACGATGTCGACCAGCACCACGTCGGCGAGACCCGCCTCTGCGATGCGCTGCGCCGTGGTCGCGCCGACGTTGCCGGCACCGATCACGGTGACCTTGTTGCGAGCCATGTCACGCCTCCTCGTGGCCTGGTGCAGGCCTCGTCGCCTGGTGTCAGCCCTCGCCGGGCCCGGACTTCCGGAGCTTGCTCGCGCCGCCGACCTTCACCGGGCCGGCGCTGCGCACGGCCTCGCTCACGCCATCGGCGTAGGCCTCGAAGTTGTCGTGGAACATCCCGGCGATCGTCGCCGCGGCGGCGTCGTAGGCCGCCGGGTCAGACCAGGTGTCGCGCGGGATCAGGACCTCCGTCGGCACCCCGGGCACGGCCGCCGGGACCGCCACGCCGAACACCGGGTCGGTGATCGTCGGGACGTCGCCCAGCTCTCCGTTGAGGGCCGCCCGGACCATGTTCCGGGTGTGGTTGATGTCCATTCGGTGGCCGCTTCCGTACGGGCCGCCCGTCCAGCCGGTGTTCACGAGCCACACGGGGACGTCGTACGTTCGGAGCCGGTCCATCAGCAGCTCGGCATAGACGCCCGGATGGCGCGGCAGGAACGGCGCCCCGAAACCCGCGGAGAACGTTGCCGACGGTTCGCGCACCCCGATCTCCGTGCCGGCCAGCTTGGCCGTGTAGCCGGAGATGAAGTGGTACGCCGCCTGCTCGCGCGTGAGGCGCGAGATCGGTGGCAGCACGCCGAACGCGTCGGCGGTCAGGAAGACGACGTTCCGCGGGGTCCCGGCGATGCCGGTCGGATCGGCGTTGCCGATGAAGTGCAGCGGGTACGCGGCGCGGGTGTTCTCCGTGAAGCGCTCGGAATCGAGGTCAAGCTCGCGGCTCGCGGGGTCGATGTCGACGTTCTCGAGGATGGTCCCGAAGCGCCGGGTCGTCGCGAAGATGTCCGGCTCGTACATCGGCGACAGGCGGATCGTCTTGGCGTAGCAGCCGCCCTCGAAGTTGAAGACGTAGTCGCTGCCCCAGCCGTGCTCGTCGTCGCCGATGAGGCTCCGGAGCGGATCGGCGGAGAGCGTCGTCTTGCCGGTCCCCGAGAGGCCGAAGAAGACGGCCGAATCGCCGTCCTTCCCGACGTTCACGGACGAGTGCATCGGCAGCACGCCCTCGTCGGGGAGCAGGTAGTTCATGACCGTGAAGGCCGACTTCTTGATCTCGCCGGCGTACATCGTGCCGACGATGATGATCTCCATCCGCTGGAGGTGGACGAGGATCGCCGTGCCCGTGCGCGTGCCCTCGGTAGCGGGATCGGCCTCGAACGACGGCACGTCGATGATCGTGAAGTTCGGGGTGAAGCTCGCGAGATCCTCAGCCGAGGGCCGGCGGAAGAGGTTACGGGCGAAGATGCTCGCCCAGGCCGTCTCGGTGTAGACCCGCAGCGACCGGCGATGCGTCGGGTGGGCGCCGATGAACATGTCCTGGCTGTAGAGCCGGCGGTCGGCGAGGTAGGCCATCAGGCGGGTGCGGAGCCGGTCGTAGTGCTCCTCGCTGATCTCGTGGTTGACGTCGCCCCACCAGACGCTGGCCTCGCTGGACGGCTCGCGGACGATGAACTTGTCCCGCGGCGAGCGGCCCGTGTGGGTCCCCGTGCTCACGACGAGCGGGCCCTCGGCGGCGATCAGGCCCTCGCCATCGCGCACGGCCGCCTCGTACAGGGCGGCGGTCGAGAGATTGGCAACGATCTTGCCCGCACGCACGCGGCTCGCGCCGGCGCGGGGCGAACGGGTACTGGGCGGTTCGGTCGAGGGCTGGGTCACGGTCATGACGGCGTCGGTCTCCTGCTCGGGCTCCCGAGCACCACCAGCAGTGGCATCGGGCACCTGGCTTCGATCCGACCGGCCGCGCGTGACACCGTCCGTGAGGACGTGAGAGTCGGCTTCCGCAGTCGTTGCTGGCCGGAATCCTAGCACCGCACCGGAAGCCCGGAACGGGCCGAAGGTCACCTCACCTTGCAGGACCGTGCCGATCCCGCTTCCGCCGCGAGCCCCGCGCGGGGCCCGCCTCAGCTCCGGTCGAGCGCCTGCCGTAGGTCCTCGATGAGGTCAGCGGCACCCTCGATGCCGACGGACAGCCGCACGAGGGCCTCCGGCACCTCGAGGGGCGAGCCGGCCACGGAGGCGTGGGTCATCACGGCCGGCAGCTCGATCAGCGATTCGACCCCGCCCAGGGACTCGGCGAGGGTGAAGATGCGCGTCGCTTCGCAGATCGCGATCGCCCGGTTGCGCGCGGACACGCCGGCGCGAGCCGTGGGAACGAACGACACCATCCCGCCCCCCGCGCGCATCTGCTGCGAGGCACACGCGGCCTGCGCGTGCGCGTGGCGCCCGCTCGCGAGACCCGGGTAGGAAAGCCACTCGATGTCATCGCGCTCGGCGAGGAAGCGGGCCACCTCCGACGCGTTGGCGTTGTGGCGACCGACGCGCAAGGGCAGCGTCCTCAAACCGCGAAGCGCCAGGAAGCAGTCGAACGGCCCCGGCACCGCACCGCCGGCGTTCTGCAGAAACCGCAGCCGCTCGGCAATCGCCGGATCGCGGGTCACCGCGACCCCCAGCACCGTGTCGCTATGGCCGGCCAGGTACTTCGTCGCCGAGTGGAAGACGATGTCGGCGCCGAGATCGAGGGGCCGCTGCAAGACGGGCGTCGCGAACGTGTTGTCCACCACCAGCAGCGGCCGCGCGCCTTCCCCGAACCGCTCGCGCAGGACGGCGGCCGACGCCCGGATGTCGACGACCTTGAGCAGCGGGTTGGTCGGCGATTCGAACCACACCAGCCGCGTCCGCTCTGACAGCGCCTCCCACATCGCTTCGGGATCCGCCGCGAGGTCCGCGTAGAGGGTGTTCACGCCATTCGGGCGCCGAACCTTCTCGAGGTAGCGGAAGGTGCCGCCGTAGACGTCGTCGCCGACGACGACCTCCGAATCGCTTTCGGCCAGCTCGGCGATGGCCGCGGTGGTCGCCGACCCGGAGGCAAATGCGATCCCGAACCCGCCGCCCTCCAGCGCGGCGACTGCGCGCTCGAAGCGGTCGCGCGTGGGGTTCTTCGTCCGCGCGTAGTCGTAGTCGTCGATCGGGCGCCCCACACCGGCCTGGCGATAGGTCGAGGTCTGGTAGATCGGCGGCGAGACGGCCCCGGTCGCCTCGTCTGGCTCCTGGCCGGCATGGACGGCCAGCGTCTCGATCGCCAGTGCGGGGTCGAGCTCCTCGGGTCGCATCGCTCGGATGATCGCAGGTCGGCGCGCCTTCACAATAGTGCTACTATCGGCGCGCAAGTTTCGGAGGGACTCCTCCTCCGGCGCTGACAAGGGACACCGCCGTGCTCGCCGACCGACTCCGAGTCTGGAAGACCGCCTACAACACCGCGAACCTGCCCGTCGGGATGACGACCCCGCCGGACGCCGTCAGCAAGTGGCTCGTCATCACCCGCGCGGCCGTCTTCTCGATGACCGTCACGTCCGGCCTCATCGGCGGGCTGCTCGCGATCGGCGCCGAGCGACTCGCGCAGGTCGGCGGCGGCCCGATCGGCGGGCCGTTCACGGTCGACTACGGGCTGCTGCTGCTCGCGGTCCTCGGGCTCGTCGTGGCCCATGCCGCGAACAACATGATCAACGACTACTTCGACCTCGAGGGCGGGGTCGACACCGAGGACTACGTCCGGGCGCAGTACGCACCGCACCCGATCCTCTCGGGCTGGGTCACGAAGCGCCAGCTCGGCGCGGCGATCCTCATCGCCAACGCGATCGACCTCGCAATCCTGCTGTTCCTGGTGACCCAGCGCGGCTGGCCCGTCGCCGCCTTCGCGCTCGGCGGGCTGTTCGTGTCCGTGTTCTACGTGGCACCGCCGATCCGCCTCAAGCACATCGGGCTCGGCGAGCCCGGCGTGTTCATCGTCTGGGGTCCGCTGATGGTCGTGGGAACGTTCTTCGTCGCGACCGGCCAGATTCCCGGCTGGGCGTGGATCGCCTCCCTGCCCTACGCGATCCTCGTCACGACCGTCCTCTTCGGCAAGCACATCGACAAGATCGAGGCCGACAGGAAGAAGGGCGTCCGGACGATGCCCGTCCTGCTCGGCGAGAAGAAGGCGCGCCTCGTTGCCCAGGTCCTCATGATCGCCTTCTACCCGATCGTCCTCGGGGCCGCGGCCATCGGCTGGATCGGACCGTGGGTTGCGCTGGTGGTGCTCGGGCTCCCGAAGCTCGTCCAGGTCCTGCGGGTGTTCTCGCAGCCGAAGCCGGAGGTCGAGCCGCACAGCTACGTCGGCTGGCCGCTGTGGTTCGTGGGCCAGGCCTTCGTGCACACGCGCCGTGCCGGCGCGCTCCTCATCCTCGGGCTGCTCCTGAACGCGTTCCTGCCGGTCAAGCTGCCCTGGGTCTAGCCCGCTTTGGTGCCTTCGCGGCTCCGGTGGGCCAGGAACTCCAGGAGGTCGAGCTTCGTCACGACCCCTGCCGACCGCGCACCCGACCTGGCGACCACGGCCGGGGCGCCGCCGGAGAGCAGCGCGAACGCGTCGTCGAGCGAGGTTCGGACGTCGACGGTCGGCAGCGGCGGGTCCATGAGCTCACCCACCGTGCGCTCGACCACGCTCGGGTCGCGATACGCCCGCTCGAGGAGCCCGCGCTCGCTCACCGAGCCGACGATGCCCTCGATCGCGTCGTCGTCGGGGCGCTCGGACACCGGCAGCTGGCTGATGCCGTACAGCTGCAGGAGGTCGATCGCTGCCCCGATGCGATCGGTCGTCCGGGCAAGCACGACGTCCGGAATCTCCTGGTCGTGGTGGCGGGCGCGAAGGACCTCTTCGACGCGGACCACTGCGCCGGTGGTCGTCAGGAGTCCGTTGGCCCGCATCCACTCGTCGTTGTAGAGCTTCGAGAGGTAGTTCCGGCCGCTGTCCGGAAAGATCACGACGATGATCCGCTCGCGGGCGGCGTCGCCCTCCTCGCGCATGAGCCGGCGAGCCTCGTCCAGCGCGGCGATCAGCGCGGTGCCGCAGGACTCGCCCGCGAGGATGCCCTCCTCGCGCGTGATCCGGCGGGCCATGGCGAACGCGTCGCGGTCGGAGACGCGGACCCAGCGGTCCACGACCGCCGCGTCGTACGTCCCCGGGAAGAAGTCCTCGCCGATTCCCTCCTGGAGGTACGGGCGCGCGGTGTCGCCGGACAGCACGGAGCCCTCCGGATCCGCCCCGACGACGACCAGGTTCTCGTTCCGCGACTTGAGGTACCGACCGGTGCCGGTGACCGTGCCGCCCGTCCCCACGCTCGCGACGAAGTGGCTGATGCGACCCTCCGTCTGCTCCCAGATCTCCGGGCCGGTCGTCTGCTCGTGGGCCGTCGGGTTCTCCTGGTTCCAGTACTGGTCCGGCTTGAACGCGCCGGGTATGTCGCGCGCCAGCCGCGCCGCCACGGAGTAGTAGCTCTCGGGGGAATCCGGCTCGACGTTCGTGGGGCAGAGCACGACCTCCGCGCCGTACGCCCGGAGCAGCGCCTGCTTCTCGGTCGACTGCTTGTCGGCCATGACGAAGATGCAGCGATAGCCCTTGAGCGCCGCCGCGATGGCCAGGCCGTGGCCGGTGTTGCCGGACGTCGGCTCGATGATCGTGCCGCCCGGCTTGAGCAGGCCCCCGCGCTCCGCGGCCTCGATCATCGGCAGCCCGATGCGATCCTTCACGGAGCCGCCGGGGTTCATCGTCTCGAGCTTGGCGAGGATGAGCGGCTGCGCCTCGAGCGGCCCGAGGTCCCGCCCGGGGATCCGCGTCAGGCGGACGAGGGGCGTGCCGCCGACGAGGTCGAGGATCGATTCCGCGTAGCGCATGCGCCACGGAGGATATCGGCCCGACGGTTCAGGCTTTCGGTTCGTGCTCAAGCGGGCCCGGCCCGAGCAGGAGCCAGGTCAGGCGCCGGCGCAGACGGCGCGGGTGCGAGGGCGGATCGATGGTTCGGGGGTACAGCTCCTCCACGACCGGGCCGATCCGGGCCGCGAGCGCCTCGCTGGCGCGCTTCGCGAGCTCGAGCTCGGCGCGCGAGTCCGCTTCGGGCCGCACGCCGTCCCAGGTGTCGCCGAGCAGCTCTCGCGCCGAGGTGGGCGGCAGGACGCGAGAGGCCAGCCGGCGCCCGATGTAGAGCTCCTCGGTGCCGGCCATCGCGAGCGGGACGATCGTGGCGCCGGTGCGCAGCGCGATCAGTGCCGCGCCCGGCCGAAACGGCCCGAGCCGCCCGGGTGGCCCGTTGACCGTCCCCTCCGGCATCTGCACGAACACCGCTCCGGCCTCGACGACCGCCCGTGCGGACCGGACGTGCCCCTCGACGCCCAGGCCGCCGCGCCACACCGGCAGCAGCCCGCCGAGGCGGTGGATCAGCCGCTCTCGCCACCGCGACGTGAACGTGGACGGCCCGCTGCCGAGAAACCAGCAGCGCGGCTCCGCGGGAAGGGCATGCATCGCGACGAACGGGTCGATCCAGCCCCGGTGGGCCGCGGCGACGAGCAGGTAGCCCCCGTCCCGGGGCAGGTGCTCCTGGCCGGAGGTGTCCACCCTGAGGCGGAACACGCCGAACAGGACGAAGCGGGCCACGAGCCGAAGGAGCCGGTACAGGAGCGAGGCCTTCGCCTCCGGGCGCCGGCCGAGCCACTCGAGGCCCTCCCGGGCGCCGCCGCGAGCCGCCGCCAGCGCCTCCGGCCGAATCCGCGCGCGCGGCCGCTTCGGAGCCGTCGCTACGTGCCCTTGCCGTGGGTGGCGTCGAATTCGTCGAATTCGTCAAAGTCGTCGTCGGCGTCGGCAGTTGCGTCGCCCTCGCCGGCAGGTGCGCGCTCCGCCGCCGCCTCCTTGAGCGCCCGCGCCTCCGGGCTGCCTGGCTCGGGGACGAGCTGTGGAGCGCCGGCTCGCCGCCGGTAGACCAGGATCCCGATGCCGAGCGCCACGGATGCCGCGCCAAAGAGCTGGGCCGTCGGGATGTCGCCGATCCGCCAGTTGTCGATTCGAAGGAACTCGAGCAGGAAACGCACCCCGCCCAGCCAGATGAACATGATCGCGCCCAGGTCGCCGACTCGAAGCCACGGTCGGGGCCGGCTGGCAAGCCAGATCAGCACGATTGCCGCGAGGAGCCCGGAGAGCGACTCGTACAGGAACAGCGGCTGGAAATGGGTCTCCGCGAGCGGGAACGTCGCGCACGGATACTCGACGACCCGGTGCTCGCAATCGATGGCGATCCCCCAGGGCAGGCTCGTCGGCGGGCCGTACAGCTCCTGGTTGAAGAAGTTGCCGAGCCGGCCCGCGGCCTGCATCACGAAGATGCCGGGCGCCACGATGTCCGCCCAGCGCCAGAACGACACCCGGTAGTAGCGGGTAAGCGCGACCACGGCGATGCCGCCCGTGATGAGGCCCCCGAAGATCCCGAGGCCGGCGTAGGGTGGCAGGAAGACCTTGATCGGATCGGCGGCGTAGAGGTTCTGCCACTGGTCGATGACGTGGTACAGCCGGCCGCCCGCGAGCGCCGCGATGGCCACCACGATCAGCCCGTTGCCGATGATCGAGGGGTTCTGGTGGAAGCGCTTCGCCATCCGGACCATGACCCAGTACGCGCCTGCGAGCCCGAGGGCGTAGCAGATGCCGTACCAGTACAGGGAAATCGGGCCGAGCTGCAGCGCGACCGAGCTCGGCGTCCAGTCGATCATCGCGGGCGAGTGTACGCGGGCGCCCTATCCTTCCGGCCTGATGGCGGAGTTCCAATGGTGGCTGCTGCTCGTCGGGCTCGTCGCGGGCGGCGGCCTCGTCGCGGTCGTGTCGATGGATGGCAAGCGCCGCGAGCTGGACCTCGAGGCCCTGGAGCGACGCGCCGAGGCCGGCTGGATCGCCGAGCGGCTCGCCGGCAGCGCCCAGTGGATCGACGGCCAGACCGTCGAATCGGTCCTGCGGCTCCATCGCGAGTACCTCGGGCTGCCGCCGCCGGACGCGATCCTCGTCGACGGCGAGGACGTTTCCGCGGTTGCCTCCCCCGCGACCGAAGACCGCCGCGACTCGACGCTGGACTGGCTACACCGCGATGCCGATGGCGTGTCCGACGAGGTACGTGACGACGGCAGCGGCAGCGCCGATCACCACCTGGCGCGCGCCGGAGAAGAGCAGGCTCCGTCCGGTCAGCAGGCTCACGCCGGCGCCGACCGCGAACAGCGAACCGATCGATAGCGCGATCGCGGCGAGGAAGGCCGTGCTGCCGCTCGTGAGCAGGTAGGGAATCACGGGGATCAGCGCGCCGATCCCGAATGCGACGAACGAACCCGACGCAGCGCCCCAGGGCGACCCGAGCTCGTCCGGGTCGAGGCCCAGCTCCTCGCGTACGAGCGTGTCGAGCGCATGCTCCGGGTCGGCGAACATCCGCGCGGCGATGGCCTCGGCCTCGGACTGGGTGAAGCCCTTGGCGCGGTAGACCTGGGCCAGCTCGGCCTGCTCCTCCTGGGGCATCGCCTCCAGCTCGGCCCGCTCCAGCGCGATCTGCCGCTCGAACAGCTCGCGCTGGCTCTGCATGGAGATGTACTCGCCCGCGCCCATGGAGAACGCCCCGGCCAGCAGGCCGGCGATTCCGGCGAGCAGCACGAACGAGCCCTCGCCCTGTGATGCGCCGGCGACGCCCATCACCAGGGCGAGATTCGAGACGAGCCCGTCCGAGACGCCGAAGATGACCGCGCGCAGCGTCCCCGACCGCCCGGCTCGATGCCAGCGCTCCCCCGCCGCGATGTCGCTCGCCCGCTGTGCCACGCTCGCGTGGCTGCGCTTGCCGCCGCTGAGGCGGTCCCAGATCGCAGCGTGCTCGCGCTCGTCCGCGGCGATGGCCTCGACCTCGGGTGAGGACTGCGCGGTGTAGAGCTCCTCCTCGTCGCCCTCGAGGGCCTGGACCATGTCGCGGACCGCGTGGGTCCCGAAGGCGCGGGCCATCAGGAGGATGGTCCGGATGCGCATCCCCGGCCTGTCGATCTCCGGCACGGTGGCGCCGAGCTCCCGGAGCTTGCCGGCCCAGACGTCCGCGTGGCGCCGCTCGTTGGAGGCGATGGTCCGGAACGCGTCGGCCCGGCGAGGATCCTTCTCGATCTTCGCGAGCTCGTCGTAGAGCACGATCGCGTCGCGCTCCAGCTTCAGGTTCTGCAGGCTCTGCTGGACGTCGATCGGGGCCATCGCAGCGAATCGTAGCCATGGCGAGACGGGGCCATGTCGCGGCTCCCTACAATGCCGCCCGATGGCCGGTCGCAGGGCGGACGGATCCGGGGCGCTCCCGCCGCTGCGGTGGCTGTCCGGTGGCGACGTGGTCGCCGCGATGCCGCCGCTGGAGGAACGCCTCCGGCTCGCCGAGCTGACGATGACGGCCCTCGCACGACCCGGCGCCGCCCAGCTCCCGCCGAAGATCGCCATCCACCCGCGACCGGAGGCCTCGTTCGTCCACGCGATGCCGTCGCACCTCCGGGGCGAGGACGCGTCCGGCGACCTCGTGGGGATGAAATGGGTCGCCGGCTACGCGACGAACACCGCGCTCGGGCTGCCCGGCATCCACGCCGTCGTCGTCGTGAACGATCCCGAGACCGGGATCCCGACGGCGGTGCTCGATGGCGGGCCGATCACGGCCGAGCGAACGGCGGCGGTGAGCGGCGTGGGGCTGCGGCACTTCGGCCCGGCGGGCGGCGCGGCCCAGGAGGTGGCGATGATCGGCGCCGGCGTGCAGGGGCGCTCCCACCTCGCGGTGTTCGCGGGACTGCTGCCGGGGGCGCGGCTGCGGATCTTCGATCGATCGCCGGAGCGAGCGGCGGCCCTCGCCCGCGTGGCCCGCGCGACGGAGGGAATCGCCTCGGCTGAGGTCGCGGCCACGGCCCGCGAGGCGGTCGACGGGGCGAGCGTCGTCTTCTCGGCGGCTTCCTTCGGGCCCGCGGAGGAGCGCCAGTCGATGACCAACGACTGGCTGCGAGATGACGCCACGGTCATCCCGATCGACTACGCCACCTACTGCGCCGCCCAGGTCGCGCGCGATGCCGCGCTGTTCGTCGTCGACCAGCGCGAGCAGTACCTCGCGAACCGCGACGCCGGCAACTTCGACGGCTACCCGGACCCGATGGCGACCATCGGCGAGGCGATCCTCGCGGGCACGCCCCGGCCCGCGGGTCGCGTGGTGGTCACGCACCTCGGGGTCGGCCTCGCGGACCTGGTGTTCGCGGACGCGATCGTCCGGTCGGCGGAAGCCGCCGGCCTCGGCACCGTCCTGCCTCGCTGAGCCAGGGCTCGATGCTTCGCGCGGGTCGCATCGCGGTGAGCCTCGTGGGCCGGCTGATCCGGCTGATCGCGGTCCTCGTCTCGCTGGTGATCGTGGTTCTCGCGGTGCTCGGTGCTGTCACGACGCAACGCGGCTGGCCGCAGACCGCGGGGTCCCTCGCGGTCCAGGGGCTCACGGCGCCGGTGACCGTCATCCGCGACGCATCCGGGATCATCCAGATCAGCGCCGACAGCCAGCACGACCTCTTCCTCGCCCAGGGTTACGTCCACGCCCAGGAGCGGATGTGGCAGATGGAGATGTCCCGTCGGATCGGTGCGGGCCGGCTCGCCGAGCTGTTCGGCAAGAGCCAGATCGACACCGATCGCTACATCCGGACGCTGGGCTGGCGCGTCGCGGCACAGCGCGACCTGGACGCGATGTCGCCGTTCGGGAAGGCCATCCTCCAGGCCTACGCCGACGGGGTGAACGCCTGGATCGCCGAGCACAACGGCCGGCTCTCGACCCCGTTCGTCGTCGCCGGCGTGCTGTCCGGCCGCTACGACATCGGCGGCTTCGAGCTGGAGCCATGGACGCCGCTGGACACCGCCACGTGGCAGAAGGTCCAGGCGTGGTCGCTCGGCGGGAACGTCGACTCGGAGATCTTCCGGCTGCTCGCCGACGCCCGGCTCGGCGACCCGGCCCGCACGGACGAGCTCTTCCCCGCCTACGACCCGGCCGCGCCGGTCATCACGCCGGCCGACGCGATGGGAAACGGCGGCAACGCCGGGACCGGCAGCAACGTCGGCAACGGCAGCAACGCCGCTACCGGCGCCCTGCCCGGTGCCGCGGCCGCCCAAACCGTGCCACGTTCGGGCGGGCCGGCCGCGGCCGCAATCACCGCGGACCATGCGGCGGCACTCGCGGCGATCGGCGGGCGCGCTTCCGAGATCGCCGCGCTGGCGGGCCTGGATCGCGGGGCAGGCCTCGTCGGGGACCACGGCATCGGGTCGAACAACTGGGTCGTCTCCGGGGCGCACTCGGCGAGCGGCAAGCCGATCCTGGCCAACGACCCGCACCTCGGCTTCGCGATGCCGTCGATCTGGATCATGAACGGGCTCCACTGCCGGACGCTCGGCACGGCCTGCCCGTGGGACGTGGTCGGCGTCTCGTTCCCGGGCGCGCCGGCGGTCGTCCTCGGGCACAACGCGCGGATCGCGTGGGGCGCGACGAACGTCAACCCGGATACCCAGGACCTGTTCGTCGAGACCGTCGACCCGTCCGATCCGAACGCCCGCTACATCTACCAGGGCGCGTCCGTGCCGTTCGAGATCCGTCATGAGTCGATCAAGGTCGCCGGCGGGACGACCGTCGAGCTCGACATCCGATCGACCCGCCACGGCGTCGTCCTGAGCGACGTCGACGATCGACTGAAGGACGGCCCCGTGCTCGCCATGCGCTGGACGACGACGGCCGAGGTGGATCTCGCGCTCGAGAGCTTCTTCGAGATCGACCTCGCGACGAGCTTCGAAGAGTTCCGCGCGGCGTTCGACGGCTACGGCTCGCCGAGCCAGAACTTCATCTACGCCGACGTCGACGGCAACATCGGCTACGTGCTCCCGGGCCTGATCCCGATCCGGGACACCGCGGCGGCGATCGGGGACGCGTGCAGCGCCAGCCCGACCATGGACTGCGCTCTCCTGATCCGTTGGGCCACGGGCGAACGTGCACGCGACGGCGCGTCGGGCGAGGCCGAGTGGACGGGCTACATCCCCCGCGAGGCGCTGCCATGGCAGCTCAACCCGGCGTCGGGCCGGATCGTCAGCGCGAACAACGCCCCGGTCGACCAGGCGTACGCGCACTGGCTCGGCAACGAGTACGACCCCGGGTACCGCGCCGCGAGGATCACGGAGCGCCTCGAGGAGCTGGGCGAAGGCGCAGCGACGGCGCAGGACATGCGCCTGATCCAGATGGACACCCTGCTCGGGCGCGCCGACACGATCGTGCCGCTGCTCGTGTCGCTGATCCCGACGCCCTCAACCGAGGATGGCCGCTCGCTGTGGACCAGCCTCACGCGCTGGGACCACCAGTGCACCGTGGATTCGGCCGGCTGTGCCGCGTACGCGACGGTCGAGCTGGGCCTGCTGCGGGCGATCTTCGACGACGAGCTCGGGCCGATCGCGCGCGAGTACGTCGGCTCGACCATGTCGTGGCAGGCGCTGATCGCCGTCCTCGGCGATCGCTCGAGCTCGTGGTGGCAGACGTCAGGGTCAGACGCCGGCAGCGCCCCCGCGCCCGAGGCGATCCTCTCCGGCGTCATCGACCAGACGGCCGCGAGCCTCCGCAAGGCCTACGGCGACCCATCGGGCTGGACGTGGGGCCGGCTGCACCAGGTGCAGTTCCGGGAGTCGACGCTCGGGACGTCCGGCATTCCGCCGCTCGAGCTGTATTTCAACTCCTCGTCCCGGCCGGTCGCGGGCGCCGACGGCGCGATCGACAACAACTACTACCGCGTCCAGCGCGCCTACGCGGATCCCTACGACCCGGGGTACGAGCCCCTCGGCAACGTCGAGACGTTCGGGGTCACGAACGGCCCGTCGTACCGCTTCACGATCGACATGGCCGATCTCGACGGCGCGCGGATCGTCATCACCACCGGCCAGAGCGGCAATCCCGGCGACCCGCACTACGGCGACCTGATCACACTGTGGGCGGAAGGGCAGACCGTCCCGCTGCCGTTCTCCGTCGGGAACGTCCAGGCCAGCGCCGCGCAGACGCTGATCCTGACGCCACCCTAGCCCTGCTCGCTGACGGACGCCCTACTCGTTGACGGGCAGCGGACCGTCCGGAGCCTCGATCACCACGCGCCCATCCTCGATCGAGACCGGGTACATCGCGAGGGGGATCTCCGCGGGCGGGTCCAGCGCCTCGCCGTCTGCGAGGTCGAAGCGCGAGAGGTGCAGCGCGCAGGTCAGCGTTCCCGCGGGCTCGCCATTCTGGCCACGCGAGCCGTTGCCGGTCAGGAAGCCCTTGTCCAGCTCGAAGTACTCGTGCGTGCAGATGCCCTGGAAGGCGCGGATCTCGCCGCCCGTGTGGACGACGATGACCTGGTCGGTCCCGTCCACGAACGCCATCTTCATCGTGCCCTCGGGCACCTCGTCGACGCCCAGGAGATCGATGCGTCGGGTCACGCGGCGGCGCTCGCCTCCGCGGCGGCCACGCCGGCAGCCCACTTCTCCTCGAGGAGCTCACGGAGCCGCTCTCGCGCGCTCTCCAGCGGCACCCGCGCGACGACGGGCTCCAGGAAGCCCAGGACGATGAACTTGCGCGCCTCGTCGGGATCGATACCGCGGCTCTCCAGGTAGAACAGCTGCGTCGGGTCGATCGGGCCGACGGACGACGCATGGGCGACGCGCCGGCAGTCCGGCTGGTCGATCTCGAGCGACGGGATCGCGACGGCGCGGGTGGCCCTTGAGAGGTTCATGCCGAACTCGCCGAGGAAGGAGTCCGTCCCGATCGCCGACTTCTCGATCGTGATGAGCCCCTTCATGTAGCTCCGGGCCCGGTCGAGGAGCGCTCCCTTCGACAGCAGGTTTCCGGTCGTGTCACGACCGATGTGCCGGGTGTACGAGGTGAGGTCGAAAAATTGCTGCTCGCCCCCGAAGACGATCTCGACCTGGTCGACCGTGCTGCGATCGCCCTCGAGGCGGTTGTCGACGCGCGACCGCACGAGGCGGCCGCCGAGCTGCGCGAGGGCCCACTGCATCGCGGCGCCCTCGCCGATCTGCGCCCGGCGATGCTGGAACGTGACCTGGCCGCCCTCGAACTCCTGGATCGAGGCAAAGGCCAGCGACGATCCCGCGCCGAGGATCGCCTCGGTGGTGCCGTGGAAGAACCCCTGCGGAACGGTCTCGGCCTCGGCGCACTCGATCGACGGCCCGCACGGGACGAGCTCCTCGACGATCGAGGCCGAGGCGCCGTCGCCGATCGTCACGATCGTGCGGGTGATGAGCGCGCGCCCGGGAGCGGCGGCGGGCCAGCGAAGCGCGATCGGCCGCTCGAGCTTGATGCCCGCGCCGACCTCGACGTGGCGCCCGTGGCTCCAGAATCCACGCGCCAGCTGGGCGAGCTTGTCGTCCTCCGGGAGCGACGCCCCGCCTTCGATCGCCCGGCGGAAGGCGTCAGGGTCGCGCTCCAGCCACTGCGACATGGTCTCGACCTGGACGCCGTCGGGAAGCGAGCCCGGCTCGATGGCACGAAGGTCGTCGCCCAGCTCGGCCGGCCCGTCGAGGATGTAGGGCTCGGCTTCGTCGAGCACGGCGGCGCGAAGGTCGACGTAGGGCGTGTACAGCTGGTTGCCCTCGACCGGCAGCGCGTCGTACGCCGCGGCGGCTGCCAGGCGGTCCGCGCGCAGCCACTCGGGCTCTCCGCGCTCGGTCGCCAGCCGCTCCGCGAGCGCGGCATCGGGGAACCGAAACGGCAGGTCGGACGGCGAGCGGCGTGGGGGGCGCAGCGGGGTCGCGGCGCGCGCGGCGGCGGTCGGCGTGGAAGCAGGGGTCTGGGTCACGTCGAGAATCGTACCGGCGGAACGTGATTCGGGACGCCGAAGGCCCTGACCCGAGCAGATCCGTCCTCGCGTAATGCGGATTGCATGTGAATCTGCCCAGACGTTGCGGAATCGTCGGGACAGGCGGCCTTGGAACCGCTATAGTTGGCTCTGCTCGAGAGAGCCAGAACATCTAGTGATCCAGACCTGTACTTGTATGGGCGAGGAGCATCTAGTGATCGGGTTCTCTCGGGCGTTTTGTTTTGCCCGCCGGATGCCCGGGAGGTGCGATCGTGCGGATCTGGAGCGAGCTTCGCGCGGCTCGAGCGAAGGAGCAGCTGGCTGACGCGGCCACGGTGGCGTGGCTCGTCCTCTGGGTGATGGTCGCGGTGAGCCTCTTCCAGGTCGTGGAGGGCTTCGGGGCGGCCGGGCGCACGATCCGCGACGGCGGCCAGGGCCTGGTCCAGAGCGGGCGCGACCTCGGCGCGGCGCTCGCCGGGATCCCCGTGGTCGGCGACGGGTTGCGCGGCGTGGCGGAGCGGGCGTTCGCGGGGGCCGGGACGCCCATGACGATGTTCGGCCTGGACCTGGAGCAGCTCATCGCCACGCTGGCCGCGACGTTGGCGCTGCTCGTGCTGGCGGTGCCGCTGATCCCGTGGCTGTCGCGGTACGTGCCGTGGCGCTGGGCCCGGCTTCGCGCCCTGCGCGCCGGCCACCGTGCGATCCGGGTCGCCCCGGCGGCGGAGCTCGCGACGAGCGACGTGCAGCAGGTCCTCGCGCTGCGCGCGGTCACGCGCCTGGACTACGCGGAGCTGCTGGACTTCACGCCCGATCCGATCGGGGACTGGGTTGCCGGGCGCCACGACCGGCTGGCGCAGGCGGAGCTGGCGAGCGTCGGGCTGCGGCCCTGAGGCCCTAGCCCAGCGAGCCCTCCATCTCGAGCTTCACGAGGCGGTTGAACTCGATGGCGTACTCCATCGGGAGCTCCTTCGTGAAGACCTCGAGGAAGCCCTGGATCACGAGGTTCTGGGCCTCGTTCTCGGTCAGGCCGCGGCTCATCAGGTAGAAGATCTGGTCCGCGGAGATCTTCCCGACGGTGGCCTCGTGGGTCATCGTCGTGTCGTCTTCCTGGATGTCGATGTACGGGTACGTGTCCGAGCGTGACTCGTCGTCGAGCATCAGGGCGTCGCACCGGACGGAGGCGACGACGCCGGTCGCGCCGGGCGCGACCTTGAGCTGGCCGCGGTAGGTCGCTCGGCCCCCGTCCTTCGAGACGGACTTGCTGACGATGCGCGAGGTCGTGTTCGGCGCGAGGTGGATCGCCTTCGCGCCCGTGTCCTGGTGCTGGCCCTTGCCGGCGACGGCGACGGAGATGACCTCGGCCCGCGCGCCCTCGCCGCGCAGGTAGATCGACGGGAACTTCACCGTCTTCCTCGAGCCCGTGTTCGCGTCCACCCACTCGACGGTCGAGCGCTCGTAGGCGTGGGCGCGCTTGGTCACGAGGTTGTAGACGTCGTTCGACCAGTTCTGGATGGTCGTGTAGCGGACCTTCGAGTCGGCCATGGCGACGACCTCGACGACCGCGGCGTGGAGCGAGTCCGTGGCGTAGATCGGGGCGGTGCAGCCCTCGATGTAGTGGACCTTCGCGCCCTCGTCGACGACGATCAGCGTGCGCTCGAACTGGCCGGTGTTCTCGCCGTTGATGCGGAAGTAGGCCTGCAGCGGCAGCGGCACCTCGACGCCCTTCGGGACGTAGACGAACGAGCCGCCCGACCAGACGGCGGTGTTGAGCGCCGAGAACTTGTTGTCCTCCGCCGGCACGACCGTCCCGAAGTGCTTCCGGACGATGTCCTCGTACTCCTTCAGGGCCTGGTCCATGCCCATGAAGACGACGCCGAGCTTGGTCAGCTCCTCCTTGACGGAGTGGTAGACGACCTCGGAGTCGTACTGCGCGCCGACCCCGGCAAGGAACTTCCGCTCCGCCTCGGGGATGCCGAGCTTCTCGAACGTCGCCTTGATCTGCTCCGGGACGTCGTCCCAGGACTTCTCCTCGCGCTCGGATGGCTTCCGGTAGTAGACGATCTTGTCGAAGTCGATCCGGTCCAGGCCCTCGGTCCAGATCGGCATCGGGCGCTTCTGGAAGTGCTCGAAGGCGCGGAGGCGAAGCGCGAGCATCCACTCCGGCTCGCCCTTGATCTGGCTGATCTCCTCGACGGTCTCGCGCGACAGGCCGCGGCCGGTCTCGCGGAGGTAGACGATGTCGTCGTGGAAGGCGTACTGCTCGCGCCGGTCCTGCACGAGCTCGCGAGTGGTCGGCGCTGTGGGTGTGGTCAAGGCATTCCTCGGATCGATCCGGTCATTCGTTAATCCCAAGTGAAATTATCGGGATTGTCGGTCGAAGCGTCAACGAAGGGTTCGCCGCCATGTCGGCCGGCCGGTCGAGCGAAGGCCGCTACGATCCGCCGATGGGAGGATCGAGCCGGTCGCTCGTGTCGGCCGGAATCCTGCTGTTCCGTCGTGGCTCCACGGGGCTGGAGGTCCTGCTCGCCCATCCGGGCGGCCCGTACTGGAGCAAGCAGCAGTTCGGCAGCTGGAGCGTCCCCAAGGGCATCGCGGAGCCGGATGAGCTGCTCGAGGCCGTCGCCGCGCGCGAGTTCTCCGAGGAGACGGGCTTCGAGCTCTCGCGCATCGCGCTTGATCCCGCGCGACCGCACATCGACCTCGGCGAGGTCACCCTGAAGAGCGGCAAGGTCATCCGCGCTTGGGCGGTCGAGGGCGACCTCGACCCGGCGCTCGCCACGTCGAACGAGATCGAGATCGCGTGGCCTCCGCGCTCCGGTCGGACGATGGTCATCCCGGAGGTCGACCAGGTGGCCTGGTTCGGGCTGGAGGAGGCCCGCCGGCGCGCGCATCCGGTGCAGGCGGCGTTCGTGGAGCGGCTCGAGCTGGCGATGACGGCGGGCTCGTGACAGACGCGACGAGAAACGCGACGAACGCGCCGATTGCGACGGCCTTGGCGGACGTGGCGGATGTGGCGGGCCGGGCACGCTTGGCGGATGTGGCGCACCGGGCGGCGGCGACGGACGACCGCGGGGCCACGTGAGCGAGATTCGCCCGGTCTCGCCGGAGGCCGCCAGGCGTTTCCTCGTCCTGCGGCATCTCCTCGCGCCGCCGCGGTCCCTGTCGCCGGATCCGGGGAGCGTCCTCGCGGTCGTCGAGCGGCTCGGCTCCCTCCAGTTCGACCCGCTGGAGGTGGCCGGGCGGAACCATGACCTCGTCCTGCTGGCGCGCATCCGCGGCTACCAGCGCGATTGGACCGACCACTGGCTGTACGAGGACCGGCGGCTCTACGAGACCTACAACAAGAGCCTCAACATCGTGCCGGTCGCGGAGCTGCCGCTGTACCGCTACATCTGGGACCGGGCGCGGCTGCGCCACGAGGCCGGCGCCTTTGACGAGCACGCCCCCTTGGTGGAGGAGCTGCTCACGCGGATCCGTGAGAACGGCTCGCTGCTCCCGCGCGACGTCGGGCCGCGCCAGGCGATCGACTGGTACTGGCGCCCCACGAACCAGGTCCGGGCGATCCTGGAGGGCCTGGCGGAGGTCGGGACGATCGGGATTGCTCGGCGGGACGGCAATCTGCGGGTCTACGACCTCGCCGAGCGCCTGTTCTCGCCGGAGGTCCTCGCCGAGCGCCGCGACGAGGAGGAGCAGCAGCGGCACCGGTTGCTTTCTCGCTACCGCGGCAATGGCCTCCTTGGCGCGTCCGGCAACCAGGAGCTGTGGGTCGGAGGCACGGGCCATGCCCCGGACCGCGCTGCGCGGCGGGCGAAGCTCGTGGACGAGGGCCGCCTGGTCCCGGTGACCGTGGCGGGCCTGCGGGGCGAGCGGTTCGTCGTCGCCGAGGATCTCCCATACCTCGATCAGGCGGAGCGCGAGCTCGCGGCTTCGGCGCCACCGGGCGGCGTGGAGCCCGGCGTCGCCTTCATCGCGCCCCTCGACCCGCTGTGCTGGGACCGGCAGCTCCTGCGGCGCCTCTTCGACTTCGACTACGTCTGGGAGGTCTACGTCCCGGCGGCGAAGCGGCGGTGGGGCTACTACGTGCTGCCGATCCTGTACGGCGACCGGCTTGTGGGGCGGATCGAGCCGCGCTTCGATCGACGGGCAGGCACGCTCCGCGTCGTCGGGCTGTGGTGGGAGCCGTGGTTCGACCCCCTGGCCGACCCCGGGTTCGTGCCGGCCTTCGCGGGCGCCCTGGACGCGCATCGAGCCTTCGGCAAGCTCGAACGCATCGCCTTCCCGCGCACGCTCCGGCACCGACCCTTCGTCGGCCTCGTGAAGGCAAACCTGGCGCTGCGCAGGCCGCGATTGGCATGAGGCCGTGACTTCGCGCGAGGCCATGGTGGCGCCGGGCCAACCCGTGCTCCCCCACCCTGCGTCGCACATGGGAGTCGACGCGGTGGCCAGGGAGATTGCGGTGGCCGCCGATGGCGCCCCCAGCGCCGACCAGCCGGCCGCCGCCGAGGCGCTCGCCTTCGGCCGCGATCGCTACGAGGTGGTGGAGGGCTTCTTCAAGCGCCCCAGGGGCTGGACGTTCGTCGAGGTCGCGGACGTCAGCGTCGACGCCGATGACAACGTCTACGTCTTCAATCGCGGGCGCCACCCGGTAATGATCTTCAGCCGCGACGGCACCTTCCTCGACGCCTGGGGCGAGATCGGGGGCGACCACTACTTCACCTTCCCGCACGGCCTGACCGTCGGTCGCGATGGCGCTGTCTACACGGCCGACAGCCGCGACCACTCCATCCGGAAATTCAGCCGCGAGGGCCGGCCTCTCCTGACGATCGGCAGCCCGCACCAGAACGCCCCGTCCTTCAGCGGCCGCCCGTTCAACCGGCCGACCCACGCCGCCGTCGCCTCGAACGGCGACATCTACGTCAGCGACGGCTACGGCAACGCCCAGATCCACGTCTTCGATTCGGACGGCAAGCACCGGTTCTCCTGGGGCTCGCCGGGCCACGAGCCGGGCCAGTTCAACACCGTCCACAGCGTGTTCATCGACCATGCCGACGGGGACCGCGTGTACGCGGCGGATCGATACAACAACCGCGTCCAGTTCTTCACGCCGGACGGCGAGTACATCGGCGAGTGGGGCGGCCTGCGACTCCCCCAGAGCGTTCGCAAGGGTCCCGAAGGCGAGTGGGTCGTCGCGGAGCTCTCCAACCGCGTGAGCGTCCTGGACCGGGACGGCACGGTCCTGGCCCGCTGGGGCGACGGCGTGATCACCGACGACGCGGCGATCGGCGGCGTGGAGCTGGCGCTCCCGGATGCACCGTCACGCCACCCGATGGTGCGGGGCAAGGTGCCCAACGACCCGGGTCCCGGGCTGTTCTGCGCGCCGCACGGGATCGCGATCGACTCGGCTGGCAGCTTCTACGTCGCCGAGTCCTCGGAGTCGTGGGTCGGGCTGGATCGCGGCGACCGCTCGATCCAGAAGTTCGTTCGCACGGCGAGTCCGGCGCCTGCCGGCGGCGGGGGGAACGGCGTCGATACCGGCTGACACCGGCTTGCCCGGGGTCTTACCCTGACGCCGAGCCCACAGCTTCCGATGCCCGCCGCAAGGCAGGTGGTGCGCCGCGCGCCCGCAGGGCAAGTCGATCGGGAGCCATCCCTCCAGGAAAGGCTCGACGGGCCGGGATTCCCGCCGGGACGCACGCCATGCGCCGACTGCTTCGCTGGTCCTCGGCTCTCGCGTTCCCGTTCCGCATGCTCGGCGCGATCGGCGACGAACGAAACGCCCGGCGCCTCGCGCGTCACCTCAACGTCCCGCTCACCGAGGCGCGGACGCTCTATCGACTGGCGCGTCGGGACGGCTACGGAGCCGCCCATGACGCGGTGTTTCCGGCCCGGGACTCGAGCCGACCAGGGTCCGAGTGACCGTCCGGGTCGATCTCAGCCGGCTCCGCCAAGCCGGATGAGCCGGCCCGCGACGTAGCCCGCGGTCGTCAGCCCGAGCCCCGCGACCACCGCGCCGGCTCGGGCCAGGCCCGCGGGCCGGCCACGCAGGGCCTCCCCCACGCCGCGCACGACGGCCCGTGGCAGCGTCCTGGTCGTGTACGTCCGTTCGCTGGCCAGCGCCGCGCTCGAGCCCTCGAGCGCGGCGATGCGGGCCTTGGAGCGGCCCTCCTGGAAGCAGCGGGCGCAGAAGTAGCGGAAGGTTCCGCGGGCCGCGGGCACGCGGTGCCGAACCGCGGCGGTCGGCACCAGGATGACCCGCGCATCCGGGCGCAGCCGCTGGATCCGGATGCACAGCTCCGTCTCCTCGCCGCCGGTGGGCGTGGCCCCGATGCGCCCCACGGCGGAGCTGAAGCCACCGGCCTCGAGCACGGCCTCGCCGCGAAACGACATCGTCGAGCCGATCGGATTGCGCACGCGCGCACGCTCGCGCGGAAGGCCGACGTAGCTGCAGCCGACCACCCAGTCGAACTCCGGCGGGAACCACGTCGGACGGCCGGCGTCCCAGGCAGCCTCGGCGTGCCCACCGGTCGCGACGACCAGCTTGTCGCTGTACGGCGCCACGAGCTGCTCAAGCCAGCCGGGCTCCGCCGCCGCGTCGTCATCCAGGAACGCGACGAACGTCCCCGCGGCCTCCTCGACGCCCGTGTTCCGGGCACCCGAGAGACCGCGCGGGCCGCGGCTCTCCACGATGCGGATCTCCGGCCAGGCCGTCCGCGCCCGGTCCGCCAGCTCGGCGTTGTGGTCGACCACGAGTATCGCCTCGAGGGGCGCCGGCGACTGCGCCTGCACCGACCGGACCGCGCGCTCCAGGTCCAGCCACCGGTCAAGCGTGTAGGCGCAGATGACGACGCTCGTGCGCCCGGACGGGCGGTCTGGGCGCGAGTGGGTCGCGTGAACGATTGCGGCTTGCTCCACGGACCGCGAATGATGCGGTCGCGCTCGATGCAACGTCGTTCACATGTTCCTTACGGCAAAAGGGGAGGTCATCCAGACCTCCGCGTATGGGTCTGCAACGCACCAGACCGCACCGTAGTCCTGCACGAATGACATGCGCACCATCGCCGGAGGTCGCGGCGGGGCCAGCGCCCATCTACTTGGCGGAGCGCAGCTTTCGGGGGACAGCTGGACGGGACGACATCCGTGTCGTCTTGCAAGGCGGTTGGGAAGCCGCTTGCTGTCTCCGTCGCGTCGTGGAGGATCGACCGACATCATGGACCTGGCCACCACACCCGGATCGGCGACATCGCCGCCGACAGCCCGCGACAGGTCGCGGGTCAGCGTCGTCATCCCGGCCAAGAACGAGGCTCGCAACATCGGCTGGGTGCTGCGACGGCTTCCGGATTCCGTGGATGAGGTCGTCATCGTGGACGGCAGCTCCACTGACGGCACCCTGGACGTTGCGCGCAGCGTCCGCCCGGACCTCGTCGCCGTGGACGATCGCGAGCCCGGCAAGGGCTGCGCCCTCCGAGCCGGTGTGGAGGCAGCCACGGGTGACTACGTCGTGATGCTCGATGCCGACGGCAGCATGGACCCGCGCGAGATCGATCGCTTCATCGCCGCGCTCGAGGAGGGGCACGATCTCGCCAAGGGTTCGCGCTTCGTCGGCGGCGGCGGCACGGCGGACATGACCCCGCTGCGCGACGCCGGCAACAAGGGGCTCCTGCTGCTCTCGAACGTGCTGTTCGGGCGCCGGCACACCGACCTCTGCTACGGCTTCGCGGCTTTCCGCCGGGCGGCCTTCCAGGACCTGGAGCTCACCGCGCAGGGCTTTGAGATCGAGGCCCAGCTGTTCCTTCGCGCGACGCGCCGCGGCCTCCGGGTCACGGAGGTGGCGAGCTTCGAGGCACCGCGTCGCTACGGGAACTCCAACCTCAACACCTTCCGCGACGGCTGGCGTGTTCTGAAGACCATCGTGGGCGAGCGCCTGCGAGGCACGCCCAAGGCAAAGGGCTACGAGCTCGACACGGGCCCGCTCTTCGCGTGGCGACCCGCGCCTTCATTGATGGCCATCGAGCCCGCGCTCGGGGGAGCGCCGCCCGAGCAGGAGGTCGGCACCACCGAGGTGGCATCGACGGACAAGCCCAGCCCGACGGAATCGCTCATCCGACGGCTGCGACTCCCCGCGACCAGGCCCGAGGACGACGGACGAACCAGGCGGCCGATGCGCGCGCCGGATGGACATCGATTCCGAACGGCCAGCGGCACGCTTGGCCGGATGCCGCTCGGCCGGAACATGCCCGACTGACGCGGGGTCGAGAGCCCGACGCGCCAAAGGCCACCACTGCAGGGATGACCACATGACCACCGCTACAGCGATGACGGCAGCAGAAGCCACGGCATCAGAGCTCGAGGCCTTGGGCGTCGAGCACCTCTTCCTCATGACGGGGCGTGACAACACGCTCTGGATCGCGCTGCAACGAGCCGGCATCCGCCAGGTCCTCGCCCGGACCGAGGCGGCCGCGGTCTACATGGCCGACGGGTACGCGCGCGTCACCGGCCGTCCGACCTTCACCTACGGCGCATACGGCCCGGGGGCCGCGAACGTCGCCGCGGCGCTGGCCGAGCCGTACTGGTCCTCCAGCCCGGTGATCGCCATGTGTTCCGCGATGCGGCGGATGGACCGCTACCGCTCCGAGTACCAGGAGATCGACCAGCTGCCCCTCTTTCAGTCGGTGACGAAATGGGGCGTCGAGGTCCAGGCGGCCGCACAGCTCCCCCGGTTCATCCGCGAGGCGGCGCGCCGCTCCCTGACCGGCACCCCGGGCCCGGTCTACCTCGGCGTGCCGGGCGACATCTACGAAGAGCTGATGCCCGACTTCAAGCCGCCGGAGCGAGGCAAGCCGCTCGAGATGCCGCTGACGCGCCCTGCGCCGACGCAGGGCGAGGTCGCGACCATCATCGAGGCGGCCCTGGCGGCCGAGCGACCGGTCCTGCTGGCCGGCAACGGGATCCACCAGTCGAAGGCGTACGAGGCCCTCCAGCTGTTCGCCGAGCGCCTGGCGATCCCCGTCGTCACCAGCGTCGCCGGCAAAGGCGCGATCGCCGACACGCACCCCCTGTCGATGGGCACGGTCGGGCGCTACTCCCGCCGCTACGCCAACGAGGCGCTCGCCTCCGCGGACCTCATCCTCGCGGTCGGGACGGGTCTCGGCGGCATGGTCACGGACTCCTTCAAGCTCGTGGCCGGAGACTGCCGCCTGATCCACGTTGCGTTGGACCCGGACGTCATCGGCCAGAACTTCCCGACCGAGATCGGGATCCTCGCCGACGCCCGGGCCTTCTTCGAGGCCGGGCTGCAGGCAACGGTCGCGATCAGCGGTGGCGAGCCGGGCACCCACGCGACCAACGGCCACAGCGCGAACGGCCCGGCCTCGAACGGCAACGGGCACCGCGCCGGCAACGGCCACCGCGCGAACGGCAACGGCCACGACAGCAACGGTCGCGGTGACCCGACGGTCGCGGTGAGCGGCGACGCCCCGGCTTTCGACACGCATGACGCGATGCCCGCGGCGGCCCGGGTTCATCGGGCCTGGCTCGACGTCCTGACGGCGAAGCGCCACGACTGGCACGCGCGCCGAATGGAGCTCGCGAGCCAGGACGGCACCGACGGCCGGCCGATGCGCCCCGAGTCCATGCTCGCCGGGCTCAACGAGCTCCTCGCCGACGACGCGATCGTCTGCGCCGACACGGGCTACTCGTCAGCCTGGGCTGGCGGTCTCCTCGAGCTTCGCCGCGCCGGCCGGAGCTTCTTCCGGGCTGACGGCTCGCTCGGCTGGTCGTTCGCCGGCGGCCTGGGCGCCCAGATGGCCGCGCCGGACCGCCAGGTCGTGTCGATCATCGGCGACGGTGGCTTCGGCTACCAGCTCGCGGACATCGAGACGGCCGTCCGGCTCGGGCTGCCGACCGTGACCGTCATCCTGAACAACGGCACGCTCGCGTTCGAGGCCCACGTCCAGACGCTCCTGTACGACCACCTGGTCCCCGAGGTCGACGACTTCCTCGACGTCGACTACGGCCGTGTGGCGAAGGACTTCGGGGCGAACGGTGTCCGCGTCTCCAACGCGCCGGACTTCCGCCGAGCGATGAAGAACGCGCTGCGTCGCGAGGGGCCGACGATCATCGATGCGGTCATCGACCGCGAGGCCATCGCGCCCGTCACGCGCTACGACCGCGTTCGGTCGCGGGAGCTATGACCGTGGTCGAGCTGGACGTCGAGATCCCCGCGAAACCGAACATCGATACCGTCCGCGAGCTCTTGGAGCGTTACTCCAACTGGGGCCGCTGGGGCCCTGATGACGAGCTCGGGACGCTGAACTTCATCCGCCCGGAGGACGTCGTTGCCGCGGCTGGACTCATCCAGCGGGGCAAGAGCTTCTCGCTCGCGATCCCGCTCGACGACGCCGGCCCGCAGACCGGCGGGTTCGGGCGCTTCAACCCCATCCACCTGATGATCCGTGACGGCAACGCCGCCGTCACCGACACGGTCGTGCGCGACTTCTACGGCGGCCGCGATCGCTGGATCCGCGGCACGGACGACATCCTGATCCTGCCACTCCAGTCCGGGACCCAGTGGGACGCCCTGGGGCACATCGTCTTCGAGAAGCGGATCTACAACGGCTATCCGGCGACGGACGTCGGCAGCCGTGGCGCCATCCGCAACGACATCGCCAAGGCCCGCGACCGCGTCTCCGGGCGCGGCATCCTGCTGGACATCCCGCGGAGCCAGGGCCGGGACTGGCTCGATCCCGGCGAGCAGATCCACGCCGTCGACCTGGAGGCGTGCGCGTCGAAGCAGGGTGCTTCCGTCGGGCGTGGCGACATCGTGCTCGTCCGGACCGGCCAGATCGCGAGCTGCCGGGCCAACGGCGCCTGGGGAGACTACGCCGGTGGCTCCGCGCCGGGCCTCGCCCTTGATGCGGCCGGCTGGATCCACCAGCGCGAGATCGCGGCGCTCGCGACGGACACGTGGGGCGCCGAAGTCCTCCCCAACCAGACCGAGGACGTCTTCCAGCCCCTCCACATCATCCTGATCGTCCACATGGGGCTGCTGCTCGGCGAGATCTTCGACCTCGAGGCCCTGGCCGAGGACTGCGCGAGCGACGGCCGGTACGAGTTCTTCATCTCCGCACCGCCGCTGCCCATCACGGGCGCGGTCGGGTCACCCGTGAACCCGATCGCGATCAAGTAGCGGCACGGCCCGCCGGAGCGCGTCGAGCGCGTTGCCGCCGCGCCGGACGACGGCATTCCGGAAGTCCAGCAGCCCGGGCAGCGGGTCGCTCCACCAGAACATCGAGTGGTCGCCCGTGATCCACGTTCGGAGGACCGAACCGTCAGGTCGGCGCCGGTTGACGAGCGCCCGCACGATCGAGGCCGCGTCCGGCAGCTCATAGTGGCCGTGGCGCCCGAGCCGGTACCGCTGCAGCGCGGGCACCTCCAGCCCCTGCGCGTCGAGGTACGACATCCACGGCAGGTCGAGCCCGCACTTCGCGACGTGGGCGACCATCCAGAAGGCTCGCGGATTGACCTCGATGATCTTGAACAGGCCGTCGCGCTCGTCGTGCTTGAACTCGACGTTGAAGATGCCGCGATAGCCGACGCTCGCCAGCAGCCGGCGGACGCTTGCAACTGCACCCTCGACCTCCGCCAGCGGGATCGTGAGGGAGCACGCGGTGTTCGCGAGCCTGGGCGGGTCCATGCGCACGCGGCGGCGTGCCAGGATTCCCCGGACGCGGCCGTTGCGATCCATGAACCCGTCGAGCAGGATGGTGCGCCCCGGATCGCCCGGGATCCACTCCTGGAGCATGAACGTCACGCCGGCAGCGGCGGCCTCCGCGACATGCTCGCGGGCGGCCCCGAGGTCCTCCACGAACCAGCCCTTGGTGCCGTAGCGGCGCGAGTAGCGCTGTGAATCGGTGGGCTTCAGGAAGGCCTTGTCCAGCAGGTCCGCGGGGGCCGCGTCGAGGTCGGCGGGTCCGGCGATCGGGATGGTCTGCGGCGCGGGGATGCCGACGCGCTCCACGAGCTGCCGAAAGCGCTCCTTGTCGATGAACGAATCGACGACCTCGCGCGACGCCACGGCCGCCGGGAAGCGCCCGCGAACGTCCTCGGGGAGCGCGGCCACGGCCTGGGTCCAGCGGTCGCTGCAGGGGAACAGCACCGCCCGCTCGATCTCCAGCCCCCGCAGGTAGCGCGCGAGCTCGTCACCGTCGGTCGTCTCCGCCACGGTCGTCGCCGGGCGTCGATACCAGCGCGAGCGCGTGATGACGTCGTTCGTATCCTCGACGACGTAGGTCTCGATGCCGCGCTTCGCGAAGGTCCGGAGCGCGCCGATGGCCGTGATGTGCTTCCCGAGCACGAGCACGGGCAACCGCGGCGCTGGCGCGATGTCAGTCACGCGGCGATTGTCCCTCCGGGGCGTGCCCATCCTGCTCACGGACCTGGCCGGGACCATCACAACGGCGTCCGCCGGCGGGCCGCTGGAACGGGCCCACCGCGGCGGTCCGGTGCGGATTCCTGCGGTTGGTCAGGGTTGACCCAGGACCGCGGTCCGGAGAGGTCCGGAGCGGTTGCGGAGGGTCTGGTGCGGTCCTCCTAGGTCGACAGGACGCACCACCTGGGACCATCGAACGGGTCGATTCGGCGGCTGCGGCGACCTACCTTCCTGAGCATCTCGGAGGGGCGCTCCGACGGGACGCAGTCAGCCAGCCGGCTCAGTGGGCTGGATCGAAACGGCAAACCCGGGGTGACCCGGGGACGCAAAGCCACGGGACTCGTCTGTCGAGTCAGCCGGGCTACCGAGGAGCCACCACCCCATGTCGTTCCGCCTGCCCACGGTCGCCCTGCCGCGCCCCCGACTCGGCAATGCCCCCACGCTGGGCCACCCCCTCCCGCGTGCAGCGCAGGCCGGCCTGCTCATGGTGGCCGCGCTTGCCATCGTGCAGGCGCTGCCGGCCATCACGACGTTGAACGCGAACCCCGCCGAGATCACGGTCACGCCGGACCGCGGCCCGGCCGGGCGGTCGATCGTCGTGCGGGGCAAGGGCTTCCCCGCAGGCGCGAAGGTCCAGATCGCCTGGAACGGCGTTGCCGACGGCATGCCCGACGTGACCGCCAACTCGGCCGGCGTCTTCACGACGAACCTCGTCGTGCCGCGGGTGAAGCCTGGCCGGCATCACCTCTCGGGCGCCACAGTGGACCAGGATCCTACCGGCGCCGCTGCGGACTTCTTCGTGCTGGGGGTCGTCGACCAGCCGGCGGACGCCGACGACCCGACGCTCGACCCGACGCTCCCACCGACCTTCTGGCCGACGGCCTGGCCGACCACGTCCCCGGACGTCGAGTCCACGATCGAGCCATCGACCGAGCCCACCCTCGGGCCGCCTGCGGAGCCCACGACCGACCCCACGGACGGGCCCGATCCGACGCCGACGGACGAGCCCACGGATCCGCCTGCGCCGACCGACGATCCGAACCCGGATCCGACCCGCGCGCCCACCCCGGCGCCGACGCCGACCAGGACCCCCTCCCCCACGCCTGGGCCCACCGCGACCCGGACGCCGTCACCGACGCCTGCGCCGACCCCAAAGCCCACGCCGACGCCCACGCCACGCCCGACCCCGACGCCGACGCCGCGACCGACGCCGACCCCCACGCCACGGCCCACGCCGACGCCCACGCCACGGCCCACGGCCACGCCGACCGCGCCGCCTGCGACGTACGTCTGGCAGGACGAGTTCAGCGGCACCAGCCTGGACACCTCGAAGTGGCGCGCCTCGAACTACGGCGTCACCGGCGGCGGCCGGAAGTGCTGCGGCACGAACCACGCCAACTACGCCAATGAGGTCTCCGTCAGCGGCGGCTACCTGCACCTTGGCGCGACGAAGGTCGGCAGCCTGTGGCACACGGGCACCGTGGACACGGAGACGAAGCGCCTGTTCCAGTTCGGCCACTGGGAAGCCCGGATGCGGCTCCCCAAGGGCATGGGCCTGTGGCCGGCCTTCTGGGGCTACACCGGCTCCGGCGAGGAGATCGACGTGCTCGAAGCCTGCACCGGCCCGGTCGGGTCGCGCGGCGGCAACGACGTGACGATGGCCCATCAGGGCATCCACCGCACCAACGGGGACTCCCGCGTCGCTCGCGATACGGACATGGGCGTCGACCTCTCCGCGTCGTTCCACACGTACGGTGTCGAGTGGCGCTCCGGGTTCATCCAGTTCTACCTCGACGGCGTCAAGCGCGGCAGCCAGATCACGCCCTCGCTGTCCGACCCGATGCCGCTGATCCTCAACCTGGGCGTCGGCGGCACGTGGTGCGGCGAGCCGGACTCGTCCACGCCGACGAGCAACGAGCTCCTCGTCGACTGGGTGCGCGTCAAGGCGTAGCCAGGCCGCGGAACCTCGCGAGATCGGTTGGGATGCCGCCGAGAGATCGGCGGCATCTCCGGGTCTGCCCATCCGATGCGCCTCGCGCAGACTGACCGTGGATGCGCATCGTCGCGATATTGGCTGCCCTCGTCCTTGCCGGCGTCGTGCTGGCCCTGGGAAGCGGCGGCCCCGCGCCTCCCCATCTGACGCCCCCGCCTGCGGCGTCGGACTCGGGGAATGCCACCACGACCTCGGCGTCCGACGCGGTCCCTTCGGCACCGCCGACGACGACGCCGCGGCTCACGCCCCTTCCCAGCGGCTACACGTTCTACGACGACTTCGACGGCGACGCGCTGAGCCCCTCGTGGATCCAGCACTTCGACTTCGACGGGATCGAGAACACCTGGGCGAGCTCCCAGGCAGCCGTGAAGGACGGCGTGCTCTCGATCACCGCCTCACGGGCTGGAGACGGCTGGGTCAGCCAGCTGCTGGACACCAAGACGACGTGGACGCAGCGCTACGGCCGGTTCGACGCGCGCATGAAGCTGCCGCGCGGCAAGGGCCTGTGGCCCGCATTCTGGAGCTACGCCGCGGGCAATGGCCGGGAGGCCGAGATCGACACGATGGAGGTCTGCGCCAACCCGGTCGGCGCCAACGACGGCAACGACGTCTCGCTGCTCCACAACACGGTGCGCTGGGTGGGCGGCCAGGACGACGGTGACACGCGCGGCGAGGACCTGAGCCTCGACTTCCACGTCTACGCCGTCGACTGGCGCCCGGACCACGTCGCGTTCTTCCTCGACGACAGGGAGGTCTGGCGGTTCATCGATCGCGAGCACATCCCGGACGTGCCGCTGCCCCTGATCGTCAACCTCGCCGTGGGCGGCTCGTGGTGCGGCCCGTCCGATGCCACCACGCCGGACGGCGCCGCGCTCCTGGTGGACTGGATTCGAGCTCGCGAGTAGCGATTTCGAGCTTTAGGCAGGGGCAACGAGGGGCGGCCACCCCTTGATGCGACTGCTGCGCGCCGCTCCGTAGCCTGACGCGGGGCATTTCGCGTGCCCCGCTACGTGCATCACGCGCGGAGGACCGTGAAGAACCGCTTCCTGGCATCGATCACCCCGGCCGCCGTGGCGGTGCTCGCCCTGACGTTGCTGTCGTGGGGCGGCATCGGCGGCGTGGCGAGCGGATCGGTCGGCGACGCCTCGAGTGCGCCAACGGCCACGGCAGAACCGCTCGAGCATCCGTCGGCCTCGTGGCTGCCGGCGGTCGAGCCGACGGACGATCCACTGGACGCCTCGCCCAGGCCGACCGACACCGATCCCGGCGGCGATTCCATTGCCCTCGGCGCCTTCATTCCGGGCGCCGCGAGCGATCCGAGCAGGATCGACGCGTACGGGAAGCTCGTCGGATCGAAGCCCAGGATCATCATGTGGTACCAGAGCTGGGCCGACGAGTGGTCGGCGTTCTCGCCGAGGACGGCGGACGCGATTCGCGAGCGCGGTGCGATGCCGATGATCTCCTGGGAGCCGACCGCCGGACCGGTCGAGGACCGCCGCTGGTCGCTGCGAAGCATCATCAACGGCAGCCACGACGCCTACATCAAGCGGTGGGTCCGCGACGTGGCGGCATGGGGCCACGACCTGTACGTCCGCCCGATGTACGAGATGAATGGCTGGTGGGCTTCGTGGTGCGCCTATGCCAACGGCAACACGCCGGCGCAGTTCGTCGCCGCGTGGCGGCACATCGTCGACCTCGCCCGCGATGCCGGGGCAACGAACATCCGCTGGGTCTGGTCGCCGAACGTCGACAACGATGGGCTCGGCACGGCGTTCGCGGATGTCTTCCCCGGCGACGAGTACGTCGACTGGGTCGGGCTGGACGGGTTCAACCGCGGCACGTCCTGGAGCAGCACCCGCTGGCAGACGATAAAGGACATCTTCGCGGCGTCGATCGAGCACGTCCGCGCGCTCTCGCGGAAACCGCTGATGATCGCGGAGACCGGCTCGAGCGAGGTCGGCGGTGACAAGGCCGCCTGGATCCGGACAAGCCTGGCGCGAATCACGACCGACCTGCCGGAGGTGCGTGCCGTGATCTGGTTCAGCAAGAACGAGACCTCGCTCGGGATCGACTGGCGGGTGAACTCCTCGGCCGCGTCGCTGAAGGCGTTCCGAGCGCTCGCTCGATCGCCGGAGTTCGGCGGTCGCCTGCCCTGATCCGCTCGGGCGTCAGCGGCGCAGACGCGCGCCCAGCTGCGCTCGCAGGGCCGCTGCGACGAACCGCGTCCGGTTGCCATCGATCAGGCTGGCGGAGCCGGCGGCGCTCAGGGTGTGGAGCCCATCCGGGAACGCCGGAATCGGCTCCACGAACCGGATCGGCGCCTCCGCGAAGCGCCGCTCGTCGAGGACCTCGACGCGGTTGATCGCCAGCCGCCCGCCGTAGCGGATCGAGCAGTCCTGGGCGGGTCGATACAGGACGCCGTCGCGCACGAACGGGGTGCCCCCCGGACGCGCCGAACGGGCATCGATCTTCACGGGGTCCAGCTCGTGGGGCTGCCAGGGCCCCGTCAACGCCGGCGCGTGCCAGATGCGCAGCGCCTCGTCGACGCCGCGGCCGCGCGACGTGCCGAACATCCACCAGCGGCCTTGGTGCCGGACGACGGTGGCGTCGGAGACGTGCGTCTGCTCGAGCAGCCGCGCCTCGAGCGTCCAGCGGTGCGGGAGCTCCAGCGCCCGGTACAGGCGAACCTCGGCGACGTCGGAGGTCTCCGGGATCAGCCATGTCTCGCCGTCTGTCTGGACCAGGTACGGATACGACGCGTGGGAGCGCGTGTCGAGGACGATCTCGGGCTCGGACCAGATGCCGTGCGCATCGATTGTCGCGGCGCTGATGACGCCACGGGTCCGGCGCTGGTCGAAGTCCTCGAACAGGACGTGAGTCGCGTCACCAACCTCGATGCCGAACGGGTCCGCCGCGTACCGCCCGGGCCGATGCGGGAGCCACGAGACGGCAGGCGTCGAGCCGTCGTCCAGCCAGCCCTCGATCGGCCGGCGCACGTGGCCGACGCTCCACTCGGTGTGTCGCACGAGTGATCCGGCGGCCGTGAGGGCCTCGCGGCCAGCGACCCCGAGCCGGAGGAGCGGCATCGGAATCGCCGGAAACTCCGTCGCGGGGGTCGCGGGGGTCGCCGCCGGTGCTGCGCCCTTCGGGATCGGCGACGCGAGATGCCCGGTGGCCACGAGGCGTTCGCGGGCCACCTGTGCGGGCCAGGTCGCGGGCTCCAGCAGCAGGCGATCCAGCTGCGTGCTGAGCGAGCCGGACGTCGTGCGGATCACGCCGCTCCTGAGCACGTCGCCGCCGGGCATTGCCCTCAGCGCCACCGGCATGGGCGCCGGCCCGCGAACGATGGCGCGCATCGCGGCGCTCACCGGATCGCTTGCGGCCTCGCGGCCGAAGGAGAATGCCCACGTCGCTCCTGCATGCGTGCGAACTCCGGGCTCGACACCGGCCCTCGTGAGGTCCAGGAGGACGTCGACCGGTGGGAACTGATCGCCGTTGCGCATCGCCGCGGGCTGCGGCAGGCTCGCCGGTACGTCCTCCGGCGCGATCAGCTCGAGGGCCACGGCGTGCGCTGCTGGCGACGGCTGCGCAGCGCCGGCATGGAGCCAGCGCTCGATCGCGAAGCCCCTGGCGTGGAGCGCCTCCACGACGTCGGCCTGCCAGCGCTCGAGGACCGGCGCGTCCGTCGCGACCGCGAACGACAGGCCGTCTTCCGCAGCGCCTCGTGCGACCGGCGACGCGGCCCGGTCCGACGGAACGCGGTCGGGCCTACTCGATGCCACGACGATCCTCCGATCCGGCCGGCGCCGGCAGCCTTCCGAGCAGGTCCGTGTCGATGCGCCGGACGTTGCCGCGAACCCCGACGCGGTAGACGGTCGGCGCGAGCGGCAGGATCCCGAGCGTGTAGCCGACGAGCCAGCCCACGCCGGCGCCGTCGAGACCGCCCAGGAGCGCGCCCGCGACAACGAACGCCAGCTCGATCGCCATGCTCAGCACCATCAGGACCGCGCCCTGCAGGAATCGCCGCTCGACCCGCGCGATCGGCACGAAAAGGCTGTTGATCGTGACCGCGAAGATGCCGAGGCTGAAGACCCGCAGCAGCGTGACCGCATTCTCTGCGTAGGCCACGCCGAAGATCGAGAGCAGCGGCTCCGCGCCGACGAGCATGAAGACGTTGAGGGCGATCCCGGCCGCGGTGCACAGCCAGAATGCGAATCGGACGCGGGAGGTGAGGCCGGCGAGGTCGCGCGAGCCGGAGGCGTAGAGCGCCGTGGTCAATGCCGACGGTCCGGCAAACGCGAAGCTCGCGATGAGGTACGCGATGTAGAAGTAGGCGTTGGCCTCCGCCGAGAGCACGGCGGTGATCACCAGCGGAAGCACGAGCCCGGGCGTGAGGATCGACAGGTTGAGCAGGTGGTGCCGCGCCGCGAGCACGGGCAGGCGCCCCGGCGAGCGCCAGACCGTCCTGGTCGGGCCGGATCGCGTCACCAGCCGCACCGCGAACAGCAGGACCATCGACACGATGCCGCCGACGACCCACGTCGCGAAGAGGACCTCGCCCTCCAGCGTCCCCGCGATCCCGAGGCCGACCGCGGCGAGCACGGCGAGCTTGGCGACGGACGCGAGCCCGTTCCGGATGAGCTGGAGGCCGCCCTTGAGCAGCCCGAGGAACGCCTGGTCGAGCACGAGTCCGGCGGCCGTGACGCCGGCGCCGACGCCGAAGAGCACGACCGCCACAAGGCCGCGCATCGCCTCCAGCTCGGGGATGAACGCCCCGGCAACGGCGATCACCGCCACGCCCAGGCCGAGCCCGACCACCGCCGCGACCCCGACGCCCGAGAAGATCAGGCTCCGCTCCGAGCCACGGTGGTGCGGCAGCTCGCCCATGAGCACGGTCCCGAGCCCGACCGTCGCCACCTGGCCCGCGAGGACCATCGCGGAGATCGCCGCCGCCGCGACCCCGACGGCGGCCGGGGTGAAGAAGCGGGCCGCGAGCGCCCAGTAGACGGCCCCGAGGACGGCCGTGAGGAGCGTGCCCCCGAAGAGGCTCCCGGCGTTGAGGATCAGCGTGCCGGTTCCGCCGCGGACGAGGTCTCTGAGCCGCCCCAGCACGGTCACGGGCGGGCGCGCGCGCTCGGTCATCCCGGACCTGCCGTGCGTCTCGCCGCAATGAGCTCGCGGTACAGGGCCTCGAACCGCGGCAGGACGCGCGACGCGGCGTACAGCTGCACGCGGTCTCGGGCGGCCGCACCGAGGCGATCGCGCAGCGCGGGATCGTCGATCAGACCCTGCATCGCGGCGGCAAGCGCGGCAGGGTCGTTGGGGGGCACCAGGAGCCCTGAGCGCCCGTCCTCGATGATGTCGACGATCCCGCCCAGTCGAGACGCCACGACCGCGCGGCCGCGGCTCATGGCCTCGGTCACGACGTTCCCGAACGTCTCCGCGCCGACCGAGGGGACGACACCGAACAGCGCACGGTCCCAGGCGGCCATCACGGTCGCATGGGTCGTGCCGCCCAGCGCAAGCACGCCGTCGGGGAGCTCCGTCGGCGACTTGTACGAGCTCGGCCCGAGGAGGACCAGCGGAGGGGCGGGCGCCTGCAGGAGGCGATACGCCGCGAGGAGCGGCCAGATCCCCTTCTGCGGCAGCAGCGCGCCGACGAACAGGATGTACGGCTCGTCCGGAAGCCGCGCGAGCAGCGCTGGGTCCGGCTTGTCGCGCTCCTGCGGCGGCAGGAAGCTCGGGATCACCTCGTCCACGTCGACCCGAACTTCGCGGCTGGTGCGCGACTGAAGCAGGAAGCGGTCCATGACGCCGCGCACGAACGTGCTGACGCTGTGGAGGCCCCGGAGACGCCGGGTGAGCAACGGCCAGCCGAGATAGATGGAGCCCACCGCCGCCATCGCCTTGCCCGCGCCGCGGACCCGGTGGCGGGCCGTCACCGGCGTGCCCGCGCGCCCGAGGACGGCGTTCCCCGCCTCGTCCTGCGTGTACGTATGCGCGGCGCACCGAAGGCACTTGGCCAGGCTCGGGCCGCTGCACACGCGGCCCTGGTAGTACAGGAAGTTGCGGACCGCGCAGATGTAGCCGTAGTCGCGGGCCGAGAGGAGCAGCGGCACGTCGGTGCCGAGAAGCGCGGCCGCCGTGGAGTAGCTGATCCAGCCGTAGCTATGGGCGACGTCCGGACGGAGCTCGCGCACGAGCCGGCGGAGCTCCAGCGTCGTGCCGGGGTCCGGGAACGGCGGATGGTGCCGCCGGCCGGGGTCCTTCGCGAACCACGGCACCCGCGTGGCGAGCGCTCGCGTGCGGTGCACGGCCACCCCGCCGTCATCCTCGCGCAGGTCGAGCCCCGGCTGCCACGGCGTGGCCACCGTGACGGCATGGCCCGCGTCACGCATGGCGCGGGCGATCATCTGGACCTGCATGTCCGCACCACCGATGAGCGGCGGGTACGAGTCGCTGACGAGGAGCAGGCGGATCGGATCGGGCGTCATCGCGGCGGCTCGATGGTGACCTGGCGCTCGATCGGGGCGTCGCCTGCGCCGGTGCACGACAGCTCGAGGCGCCACGGCGCGGTCTCGTCGGCCTCGGCCGGCGGCAGCAGCCCGAGCACCGTCTGCCCCTGGCCCACCGCGCCGGCATTCCATTCGAGACCCTGGCGATCCGGTCGATCGATCGTGACCGCGCAGTCCAATGGGACGCCGGACAGGTTTCGAACGCCCACGCTCGCGCCGATCGATGGGCGGGCCGGCAGGCTCCAGAACTGCACGAACCCGGGCCGTTGCTGGTCCTGCGCGGCACGCGTGGCGACGACCACCCCTGCCCCGGCGAGCACAAGGCCGAGCCCGGCGAGGAACAGCGATCCGAGCGCCACGCGTTGGCCGGGAAGCCGCCGGGTCCGCGAGATGCGGCCGCGGACGACGCGGCGCAGCCACGCGATCGCGATCGCCGCCAGGACCGCCACCTCGACGATCGCGATCGTCCTTGCGTCAAGGCCGGCAGGCGACAGGCCGGCGACGGTACCCCCGAGCACCGCGATCGCCAAAGTGGCGCCGAGGGTGACGAGCAGGATCTCCGGCCAGCTCGACGGCCGCGGACCGATGGAGCGGCTGATGGCGTAGCCCGGGACGGTGAGGAGCAGCAGCCCCAGCGCGCCGCCCACCGGCTGATCGAATGCAAGCTGGACCGCGAAGGCGGCCAGGGCCACCACGAGGAGCACCGAGAGCGCGACATGCTCGAACGCCTTACTGCGGGGCATCGACGAGCTCGCTGACGTCGTAGATCCGGATGTCGCCCGAGTCGTACACGCGGGTCACTCCGGGGCGGCCCTCGAACTTCTGGAGCGCCTCGATGGGGATCGGCTCGGTGTGGGCGCCCGCGTCGGGCTCCGCGCTCTCGAAGTAGAAGGGGTAGGACGGAAGGTCCGTCGAGAGGCGGAGGTCCACCACCACGTACTTGACGCGCGCCTCGCGCATCACGCTCAGCTCGTTGGGCCCGAGCGTCCGGGCGAACATCACGAACGCGGTCCCGATGTGCTCGTTCGCCGACGTGACCGGGTACTGCAGGCCGATCGCGCCCAGCAGCTTCGCGTTGGTCCGATCGGCGATGAGCCGGTTGTCCGGACCGAGCTCTCGCAGGACCCACGCGGCGGTCTCGATCCCCTGGGGCTCCACGGATCGCTGCTCGGCCGCGACCAGATACGTGCCCGGCAGCCGCGACAGCAGCGGCGCGCCGGCCACGATCCCGCCCGCGAAGATCACGAGCAGGATCGGGGCGATGAGCGGCTTCGGCAGCCGGCGGCTCGTGCGTCTGCGGCCCACCAGCCAGTCCGCGCCGAGGATCCCGATCGGGAGGAACAGGAACTCGGAGGCGCGCTGCGACACCTCCGCGCCGAGCGTCGTGAAGCGCAGCGCGAGCGAGGCCGGGTAGACGAGCGCGGCGAGCGCCAGCACGACCACGATCGCGGGCGGTCGGCGGCTTCGAAGGGCGTGCCGGATGAGGAACGGCAGGCTCGCGAGCAGGAGCAGCACGGCGCCGTACGCCACCACGACCTCCGGGAGCGGCGTCGCGAGCCCCGCACGAGGCGCGAACAGCTGTCGCGCCTCCCGCGTCCCGGTCACGATCGAGATCAGCTCCTGGATCCCGCCGTTCACGATGAAGCTGAGGTACGACAACGCGAGCGTCCCGGCGATCAGCAGCCAGCCGACGTTGCAGGCCAACGCCCACACGACCGCGACGACGATCGGGCGGCCTGACGTCCGCCCCCGATCGCGCAGGAACCACACGACCGCCCACGTCACGAGCAATCCCAGGAAGACGAGCGAGGTCAGGTGATGCGTCACCGCCGTGGCCGCGATCGCGATCGCCGCCAGCACGGCGTGCAACCCGACGCGTCCGTCGTGGCGCGTCCAGTGGAGGATCGCCCAGATGGCGACCAGCGCGAGGGGGATCGCCAGCGATTCGTACGAGAACGCGGCGTCGAACAGGAGAAAGCTGGGGTTCGCCATGTAGAGCACGGTCGCCACCCCGGCGACCCTCGCGGACCCGCTCACGGAGGACGCGATCAGGAAGACCGCGAGCACGGTGACGAGCTTCGCGACGGCGATGAGGACGATCGCGATCGGGAAGACCCCGAGCCCGGAGGTCACGGCGGCCCCCGCGGCTCCGGCCTCGAGGCCCGGGTAGATCGGGCTGATGCGCAGGAGCGGGTTGTCCTGGAAGAGATGGCCGCTCCGGAGGATGTCCTCGAGGGTCCGCCAGTGGGTGAGCTCGTCCGGGCCGGTGAGCCCCAGCGGACTGAGCATGAGCTTCACCAGGTACAGCGCCAGGCCGACGATCAGCAGCATCGCGACGCGCTCGTTGCGCGACGGCGACCGACGCGGGGCCGGCCCTTCGGTCGCGTCGGCGAGCCGGCCGGTGGCCGGCCCTCGGGCGTGGGAGGCCGCATCGCCGGGCCGAGGCCGGAGCGCGTGCCCGAGATCGGTCCAGCCGCGCCCGTCTCGCAGGAGCCGCAGGTCGCCGGTCGCCACCCGCAGCGCCGGGTGCTGCCGGCGTTCGACGATCCGACCGGTCGCGGCGACGAGGGTCCCCGCCTCCATGGACAGCGGAATCCGCCCGCGGAGGTCGAGCGCCAGGATGCCGGTCTCATCCTCGATGAGCGCGCTCCGTCGTCCGCGCCGGAGCGAGGCGACAGGGGCTGCGAGCGCGCCGACGACCATCGCCCGGGACCCGGCGCTGAACCCGCGGGCCCGCTCGATCGGGATAGCACCGGGCACCCGAACCAGGGCCTCGCTCCGCGCCGCGACGACCTCTCGCAGCGCGGCGCCGCGCAGCAGGAGGAACGTGGCGGGCGCGACGATCAGGAGGATCCCCGGCCAGAACAGCAGCAGCGCGAACGGTCCCCCGGTCCGGGCGTGGGCATCCGCGAGCCCGACCACGAAGACGCCTGCTCCGGCGAAGGCCGCCACGAGCCCCGTGGCGAACGCATCCACGCGGACGAGCAGGCCTCCGAGGAGCTCGCCGCTGGTGGACCGCCACGAGCGGCGGGTTGCGAGGGCGGCCATGCCTAGCGGCGCGCGCCGGAGCGCCGGCTCCCTCGTGCGGCGGCCCGCCCGAGCGCGTACGCAAACGGCCCCTGCAGCATTCCCGCGACCTCGTCCCTCCAGAGCCCGGAGGGGAAGCGGGCCGATCGTCCCCTGTTCCTCGGTGAGCCGGAACGGAAGAAGTACGCCAGCGCTGCGGGCATCGCGAACGCCATGCGGAGGCCATCAGCCGGGTGGCGCGACGCGTGGCGCGTCAGATAGGCGACCAGCCCCGTGCCGTAGGCGCGAATGGTGGCGCGGAACTGCCCCTCGGTCTCGTGGTGGCGGTGCCAGACGATTGCCGCGGGCTCGTAGACGATCGTGCCGCCGCTCGTGACGACCTCCACGAAGGCCGCGAGATCCTCGCCGCCGCGGGCTGGCGTCCCGGGCCCGAGGGCGACATCGAACGCCCCGAGGCGCCGCAGCGCCGAGGCCCGGAAGGTCATGTTGGCGCCGGATCCGAACGTGCCGGCGGCGAAGGGATACAGCGGGCTACCTGTCGTGTGCTTCCGGCGATCGAAGACGCGTCGTTCGAAGCCTTTCGCGAAGCCGCCCCATTCCTCCAGCCACTGCTGGGGCGCCGACGCGAGGTCGTCCGGCAGGATCGGCCCGGTGACACACGTCGGCAGCTGGCCGCCTTCGAGCGGCGCCGCCATCGTCGCAACGACGGCCGCGAGCCAGTCACGGTCCGGTCGGGCATCGCCGTCGATGAAGGCGACGATCCCCCCCGACGCGGCGGCGAGACCGCGGTTGCGGGCACGCGACGCTCCACGGCGTGATTCCGGCTCGTAGCGCAGCGTCCGCGAGCCGGGATCGAGCAAGTCGACGACCTGTTTGGCACCGCTCTCACCTGGGGCGTTGTCCACGACGACGATCTCGAACGCCGGCAGCGACTGGGCGAGGACAGCCTCGAGGCAGGCGCGCAGCGCCTCCGGCCGATCCACGCTCGGAATGACGACCGTCACCGATGGCGCGTCCTGCAGCGCGGCGGCACGAGCGGCGAGGCACCGGGGGAGTAGAGCCGCAGGCTGCCGGTCGTTCTCCGTCTCGCGGGCCTCCGCGGTCGAGCGCCAGGCCACGGGCAGGCCGTCGGCGGCAAGATGGCGACGGATCCGATCTCCGAGCGCCGTGTCGATGGCCTCGGCCAGCCGTTCGCGCGAGAACGTGCCCTGCGACAGGTCGAACGCCACCAGGCCAACGGGCTGGGAGTGGACGCGCACCAGCACGGACGCCCTCTCGTACGCGACGCCATCTCGCGCCACCTCGTCGAGGGCAGACGGAAGTGGAGCGTCGATGTCGACGCTCAGGACGCGGGTTGGGAGGAAGGGCGCGTGGGCGCCCGTAACCAACGCGGGTTGCTGCACGCCAGCAGATCCTCGCCGGACGGTCGATTACAGCGCGCGGGTGTGCTCCCCTGGCTTCGCAACGACCACGCTGCAATCAGCCAGCGACCCTCGTTCGGCGTGCGCGGCGCGGCCGTGGGAGCATTGGGCCGAACGACGACTGACCACCCACCCAGGAGACTTTCATGGCTGAGATGCGCACCGCGATGGTGACGTGGCACGGCGACCTGCAGACCGGCTCGGGATTGATCAACTACGTCTCGAGCGGCGTGCTCTCGCGGCTGCCGGTGAGCTGGGCCTCGCGCACCAGCCAGCACAACGGCAAGACCAGCCCGGAGGAGCTGCTCGCCGCAGCCCACGCAAGCTGCTTCTCGATGGCCTTCAGCGCCCGCCTCGCAAAGAACGGCACGCCGGCCACGAAGCTCGACGTCACCGCGGAGGTCACGTTCGCCCAGGTCGAGGGCGCCTGGAAGGTCACGACCTCGGCGCTCAAGGTGCGGGGGCTCGTGCCCGGAATCGACCAGGCGACATTCGGCACGATCGCCGAGGACGCCCGCGACAACTGCCCGATCTCGAAGGCCCTCGTCGGGAACGTCGAGCTGTCCGTCGAGACGACGCTGCTGGACGAATCCACCGCCGCGAGCTCGGCCGAGCCGAAGGGCTGGGAGGTCGGCGTCTCCTAGGCACGTCCGGCCACCTTCCCCACCTCTAACTTCCGTCGGAGGACCCGCTTGTTCACCCGCTGGGGCGCGTTCGTCTATCGCCGCCGTCGCTGGCTCGCCATGCTCGCTGTGGTCATCGCCGTGGGCTTCGGAGCGCTCGGCCAGGGCGCGGCGGACAGCCTCTCGACCGGCGGCTGGCTCGACCCGGGCTCGGAATCTGCCCAGGTCGCCGATCGGCTGGAGGCGGACTTCGGCGGCGGCCGGTCGGCCTTCATCGCGCTCTTCCGATCGACCGTAGCCGGCGCCGACGCGACCTCCGCCGCGTTCCAGGGCGCCATCGCGGACACCCTCGCGCCGGTCGAGGACATCGAGGGCATCACCGGCGTCACGGGCTACGCCGAGACGCTTGACGATCGATTCATCAGCAAGGCCGGCGACGCCGCGTACGTCGTCATCGGCCTCGACCTCGACGAGGACAGCTCGATCGACCTGGTCGACCCGGTGCAGGCCGCGATCGAGGGCGCGCTCCCGGGGGGCTACAGCGCCCAGCTGACGGGCTTCGGGCCGATCCAGCAGGCGTCCGCGGAGCTGTCCGAGAGCGACCTCGTGCGCGCGGAGACCGTCTCCCTCCCGATCGCGGCGCTCGTCCTGATCCTCGTCTTCGGGTCGCTCGTCGCCGCCGGGATGCCGCTGCTCGTCGCCGCGCTGGCGATCCCGACCTCGGTCGGGATCATCAACCTCGTCGCGCAGCAGACCGAGATGAGCATCTACGTCCTGAACATCGCCACGATGCTCGGCCTCGCGCTCGCGATCGACTACTCGCTCTTCCTGACGAGCCGCTTCCGCGAGGAGCTGCGCCGCGGCCGAACGGTCGAGCAGGCCGTGGAGCGTGCCGTCGGCACCGCCGGGAAGGCCGTGCTGTTCTCGGGGATCGCCGTCGCGATCGGCCTGTCCGGGCTGCTGTGGTTCCAGGCCAGCGGCCTGTCGTCCATCGGGCTCGGTGGGGCGATCGTCGTGCTCGCGTCCGTGTTCTACAGCCTCATCTTCCTGCCGGCGATCCTCGGCATGCTGGGGCATCGCGTGAACGCGCTGTCCGTCGCCGGGCTCCTGCGGCGGCTGGGGTTGCGGCGCGACGACCCGGCCGCGGAGCGCCACTCCCGCTGGGAGGCCGTGGCCCACTGGGTGATGCGGCATCCCATCGCGGTCCTCGTGCCGACGCTGGCCTTCCTGCTGCTCGTGGGATCGCCGTTCCTCGGGCTCAAGCAGGGCATCCCGGACGCCACGGTCATGCCGGCGGGCGTCCCGAGCCGTGACGCGTGGGTCGCGCTCCAGACGGAGTTCCGCGCCGGCGAGACGACGCCCGTGATCGTCCTGCTCGACACGAAGGGCGACGAGGTGTCCGCGGAATCCATCGCCGCCGTCAGCGCCGTGGCGGATCGCCTCGAGGGTGTCGAGGGCATCGACCGGGTGGAGGGGCCGTTCTCGCTCCCGAACCCGGCCACCGGCGCGCCGATGACCGCGGACGAGCTGGCCCAGGCCTACGCGGCGTCGCCCGAGGCCCTGCCACCGGAGCTCGCGGCGGCGCTGGCGGCCCTGCGCGAGGCGTACCTCCGCGACGGCACCGTGCGGCTCGATGCGATCAGCTCCTTCAACCCCTCGGAGCCCGAAGGAACCGCGGTGGTCTCGAAGGTCCGTGGCGTCGCCCTGGACGCCGCCGCAATCGAGCGGATGCAGGTCGGCGGCGGGGCCGCTCTCGGCGAGGACTTCCTGCTCAGCCAGTCCGAGCGAATCCCGTGGGCCGTGGGGACGACGCTGCTCGCCTCCGCGCTGATCCTGTTCCTGCTCTTCGGGTCCCTCGCGATCCCGATCAAGGCGGTCCTGATGACGCTGCTGTCGCTCACCGCGAGCTTCGGGGCGCTCGTCTGGATCTTCCAGGAGGGCAACCTCCGGGAGCTGCTCAGCTTCGAGCCGCTCGGGTACACGATCGCCGGCAACCCGATCATCATGTTCGCGACCCTCATCGGGCTGTCCATGGACTACGAGGTCCTGCTCCTGTCGAGGATCCAGGAGTCGTACCGCCGGACCGGCGACAACGCCGCCGCCGTGGCGGATGGGCTCGCTCGAACCGCCGGGGTGATCACCGGCGCGGCGCTGATCATGGTCACCGTGTTCGCGGCGTTCGCCCTCGCCGATACGGTGACGATCAAGAGCATCGGCGTCGGCATGGCGCTCGCCGTGCTGCTGGACGCGACGATCATCCGGGTCCTGCTGGTTCCCGCGACGATGCGCCTCCTGGGTGACTGGAACTGGTGGGCGCCGGGCCCGCTCGGCCGGCTGGCGGCGCGGTTCGGGTTCAGCCACGTCGAGGACGAGGAGGATCTCGCGGCCGTGTCCGGGGGACCGGACTCGCCCAGCGAGCACGCCGCCGCGCCGGCCTGATCCCCGCCGCGCCGGCCTGAGCCCGGCCGCGCCCGCCTGATCGCCGGCGAACGGGCCTGATCCCCGCCGCGCGGGCGGCGTAGGCTGGCCGCGTCGAGGGACCTTGGGAGGGACGCATGGACACGCCAGACCGCGAACCGGATCCGCTGAAGGACACGATCCCACCGGAGTCGGGCCCGATCCGGGTCTACGGCTGGGAGTGGGGTCGCGAGGAGGACCGCCGCCCGCGCCTGCCCTGGATCGGGGTCTTCCTGGTTGTGTTCGGCGCGCTGCTCCTCGTGCGGGAGGCCCTGCCGCAGTACATCACCGCGACGAACCTGCTCGTGCTCGCGGCGGGCCTCGCGTTCCTGATCATCTGGCTGCTGCGGAAGGGCACGTTCGCGCTCTACGCCGGGTCGTTCCTCACCGCGTCGGCGATCCCGGGCCTCGTCGAAGGCCTGAACGTCAATCCGGGGCCGGGCTTCGGGACGCTCTGCTTCGGGCTGGCCTTCCTGTTCATCGCGCTGGTGCGCGTGACGCGCGGCGGCGGGGTCGGCTGGCAGGCGGCCATCGGGCTGGTGCTGGCGGCGCTCGGCGGCTCGCAGATGATCCTGCCGACGCTCTCGAGCGTCATCCTGCCGGTGCTGCTGGTGGTCGTGGGACTGGTGCTCCTGACCCGCGACCGGTCGCGCGCCTGAGGGCTGCGCCGGCGCGCCTGAGGGCTGCGCAGCCGCGTCCGAGGGCTACGCCACCGCGGCGGCGGTCGCGGTCCGGATCGCGCTCGTCAGCCCCTCCGCGATCTGCTCGAGCTCGGCGTCCGTGACGACGAACGGCGGCCCGAGCAGGATCGAATCGCCGTTGGTGCCGTCCGCGAGCCCCGTGCCGGAGTAGAGCAGGAGCCCGTTCTCGCGCGCCGCGCCCAGGACGCGCTCGGTCAATCGCTCGCCGCGCGGAAACGGCGTCCGGGTCTCGCGATCCGCGACGAGCTCCACCCCGACCAGCAGCCCGCGCCCGCGGATCTCACCGACGTTCGGGTGATCGTCGAGGCGCTCATGGAGCAGGGCCCGGAGTCGCTCACCCTTGGCGGCGCTGGCCTGGACCAGCTGCTCGTCCTCGAGGATGCGAAGGACCTCGCCGGCCACCGCAGCGCCGACGGCGTGGTGCGAGTAGGTGAACCCGTGCACGAAGCCCGGCGGCTCCGCCAGCACGGCGCCCGCCACGGCGCCTGAGGCCGCCACGAACCCGAACGGGAAGTAGCCGGACGTGCCGCCCTTCGCGCCGACCACGATGTCGGGCCGAACCCCCCAGTGGTCCATGCCGAACCAGCGCCCGGTGCGCCCGAACCCGGTCATCACCTCGTCCGCGACGAGCAGCACGCCGTGGCGCCGGCAGACCTCCGCGATCTTCTGCCAGTAGCCGTCCGGAGGGACCGCGGCGGCCAGCGTGGCGCCGACGATCGGCTCGGCGAAGAACGCGGCGACCGTCCCAGGCTCCGCCGCCTCGATCGCGCGCTCCAGCTCCGCGGCGAGCTCGTCGGCGTCGCCCAGGGCATTCGCGCCGGGCTCCCCTGCGCGGTACGGATAGGCCGCGGAGACGTGCCGGAAGCGCCCGAGCCACGCCTCGTACGGACGTCGCAGGGGCTTCCGGCCCGACAGGTCAAGGGCGCCGAGCGAGTTGCCGTGGTAGCTGCCCCAGCGGGCGATCACGATCCAGCGCTCCGCCTCCCCACGTGCCGCGTGGTACGAGCGGACGAGCTTGAGCGCCGATTCCATCGCCTCCGAGCCGCCGGCGACGGGGTAGATCGCGGGGTCGTCCAGCGGCAGGTGCGGGGCCAGGGCGGCCGCGTAACGCTCGAGGGCCTCGCTCGTAAACGCCGTGCCGTGCGCATAGGCGACCCGCGACGCCTGCTCCGCCATGACCCGCGCGACGGACTCCCGGCCATGCCCCACGCCGACGACGATCGCGCCGCCAGCCGCGTCGAGGTAGGCGCGGCCGGCCGCGTCCCAGATGGTCGAGTCCTTCGCTCGGACGGCAACCGGGAGTGCGGCATCGAGCGACCGGCGGAAGACGTTCGACATGCGCCGGGATGATAGGCGCCCGCAAGGCCGGCACTGCGAGCGAGTCCTACCCTCGTAGGCAATCATGCGCGGCCTCCCGGCCGCCTCACTCGCGCCCCAAGAGCAACGGAGGATCTGCATGCGACGACGTCTCCTCGGAACGGCTTTCGGGCTTGCGCTCAGCCTGGCCATCGCCGGCACCGCATTCGCCGATAGCTGCCTCAACCTCAGCCGCGCCGCGCCGGCCTGTCACCCGACATGCGAAGGCCCGGTGATCGAGGGCAACTGGGCCTGGCTGCCGAGCATCGGCGTGCCGGTCGAGGCCTGGGGCTTCGCGGCGCCCGGCGGAGAGGAGTCCGTCAACAACGGGCTCCCCGCAGCCAACGGCAACTACCAGAACGGGTTTTCCGAGTCGCTGCTCGGACACTCCGCGTACTGCCTGAAGGGTGTGAACCAGGACAAGTCGCACGGCATCGTCAGCGGCTGCCTGTAACCTCGGACCCACGCGAACCGACGGCCCCGCTTCGGCGGGGCCGTCGGCTTTCAGGCGAGCCTTGCCAAGCGGCGACTCCAGAGAACGATCGGGGGGCGACTCGCCGTGTCGTGGGCATGACGCCCGGGCAAGGCCGAGGTCAGGCGACCCAGGGACCGCGGCCGTTTGCGCGCACGGCCTCGGCAAGGGCCGCAGGGGCGAGCGCGATCGCAGCAACGAGCAGCCACTCCAGGGCCGTCAGCGGCACGGCACGGAACGCCTCCGCCAGGGGCGGGATCGCCGGGATCGCCACCTGGACGGCGACCACGATCACGCAGGCGACGAGGAGGACGCCATTCCTGCCGAGCCTCGCGACCGGCGCCACGAGGCTGCGGTTGGCGTAGGCACGCACCGCCTGCGCGCACACGAGCGTCGTGTACGCGAGCCACTGGCCGTGCCCCAGCCCGGCCGGATCCAGCGCCAGCAGGGCCATCGCTCCAAGCACGGACAGGCCGCCGGCCAGCGTGATCCGGCCGAGAAGCCCGCCGCTGAGCAACGGCTGGGAGGTGTGCCGCGGGGGGCGAGTCATGAGGTCCGGCTCTGCCGGCTCGCGCTCGAACGCCACCGAGGTCGAAAGGTCGATGAACAGCTCGAGCCACAGGATCTGGATCGGCAGGAGCGGCTGGCTGAAGCCGACGATCGTCGCGACGAGGATGAAGCCGAGCAGCGCGACGTGGGTGGAGGTGAGGAAGACGAGGCCCTTCTGGACGTTGTCCACGATCCGGCGCCCCTCGCCGACGCCGAAGACGAGGCTCGCGAACGAGTCGTCGCCGAGGACGAGGTCGGACGCTTCCTTGGCAACCGCGGTCCCGCTGCCCATCGCGACGGCGACGTCGGCCGCGTGGAGCGCCG